>JANODD010000021.1:0-96464 GCA_031412515.1 Planctomycetia bacterium
GTGATCATAAAGTTCTCGGCCATACTCACCCTGACCCCATTCCGTGTATCGCCAGCGGGCTGTTCGCAAGCTGTAACCGAAGAACTGAGTGCCTTCATCGGCAACCGCTGGACTCGCTCCCGCGCGATTAAACCTGCCACCGCGCACCACCTGGGTCAGTGCCCAGCCTCGGCCAATTTGTTCGGGATTATTTAGCATCGTAACCAAACTTTGTCCTTGCAGATTGTTTGGCTTGGCAACTCCACACAATTCAGCCAAAGTCGGAAACAGATCGACGTGCGACACTAGCGACTCGCTGCGACTTCCAGCCCTGGCTTTCCCAGGTGCAACGACTAGTAAAGGAACACGCGAGCTCTCTTCGAACAGGCTTTGTTTTTGCCACAATCCATGTTCACCGACGTGATACCCATGATCGCTCGTAAAGACAATGATCGTGTTCTCGGAAAGACCAAGTCGATCGACTGTATCTACGACTCGACCCACCTGCGCGTCCATGAAGCTGATGCTGGCGTTGTAAGCCTGACGAGCTTGTCGGCGGAGCGGATCGGTCAACTTGTCTTGCTCTTTCTTGTAACTACCCAGTCCAGGACCGGGAATATCCGCTTGATCTTCCTTCACACCTGTTACCACGGGCATCGATGCCTCCGGATGCAGACCAAAATACGGTTCCTTGGGTGCAACGTAGGGAGTGTGCGGACGAAAGAACCCAACCGCTAAAAAGAACGGACGGTCCTTGCGTTTTGCACAACGCTCAAGAATCCATTCTGCATCGGATGCTAATTTTGCATCGGTATGATGTTCATCGCTTTTGGGCGAAGCATACCAACTAAGCGTGCCGCCAAACTGGTTGGGCGTCAACGTTGTGATCGACGGTTGCTCTTCCAACCGATCGACGCCCGCCGGATTGCATTCGATTTCCCAAGAGCCCGGGTCATCGTGGCCGTTGGTGCCAATCGAATTAGGCACGTTGTAGTGATAGAGCTTTCCAACACGTGCCGAAAGATACCCAGACTGCCGAAAGGCTTGCGGTAGACTCACCTGCGTCGGTATTGTTTGACGGAAGATTTGCGAGTTGGCTTGAATACCCGTGCTATTTGGGTACAGCCCGGTGAGCATCGAATTGCGACTCGGGCCGCAAAGTGGAAACGCACAGTAGGCTTTATTGAAGACGACACCGCGACCGGCGAGCCGATCGATATTGGGCGTCTTGGCAAGTGGATCACCATAGCAGCCGAGCAAGTTATTCAAGTCGTCCGCAATCAAGAACAGAACATTCGGACGCTTCGCTTCCTGAGCGAGCAATGTGTTGGCACTGAGGAGGATAGCGAGGAAACACAGTACTTTTTTAATCATCGAAGTTGTTCCTAGAAGTTGTGTGCCACTGGCTTGCTTTTGCCCAATAGCGATTCAGCTATTGGGAAAAGCAAGGCCAGTGTACCGAAGTTTTTCAGCTCGAACCACACGTGAGCCGTCGGCGCTAGCCGCGGATGAACGGAGTAGGGCGGTTTGGATTTCCAAGGTCTGTCTAATAGTGTTGTTTCCTCGTGGCCTGTACTCTCATATTCGACTATTAGTCATGAATGACAAACACTCCGTTCACCCGCGGCTAGCGCCGTCGGCTCACACTCACCCGCGGCATGCCGCGGATTTCGAAGCGTGGCCTGTACTCTCACATTCGACTATTAGTCATGAATGACAAACACTCCGTTCACCCGCGGCTAGCGCCGTCGGCTCACACTCACCCGCGGCATGCCGCGGATTTCGAAGCGGTAATCACTTGATATCAGATAAGCCTCGTTCGCCTCGTTCGCCCGCTACCTAGCCGAAACATTATTTCGCATCGAGTGTTGTTTTCAATGCCGTCGAAAACTCTTCGACGAATTTGTTACCACCGCCGACGAATAAGTGAGTGACGATGCCGTTGCGATCAATAATGACCGTCTGCGGGATGGCATTGGCTTCATATTGCTGGGCTACTTCGCCATCGACATCCATCAATACAGTAGCGGCAATTGCCATTCTGGCGACCGCTGTATTAATGCGTTCCTTACCTTCCTGCAAATTCACGGCAATCAACTCGACGTCCTTGCCACCAATCTCCTTCACAACACGATCCACCTCGGGCATGGTCTTCATGCATGGACCGCACCAACTGGCCCAGAAATCGAGCACTACCACTTTGCCAACGTAGTTCGAAAGCTGATGAGGCGAATCGTCGAGTCCCTTGAGTTTGAAGTTCGGTGCAGGCTTTCCAACCAAAGGCGATTGGCTTTCTGCTGATGCTCCTCCTTCACCTTCCTGATAAACTTTTGGCAGTTGTGCCAAGGATAGTTTCCAAATTTCTTTTTTAAGAGCTCGAGCCTGAGCACCTACATCGCGTCCAAATAGAATCACTTGCAAGTCTGCTATCGCTTGCTCGCAGTCGCCCAGTAAAAAACTTTTACCAAGTAACTTGCCATCTTTCATTGCCTTAGGAACAAAAGTAATTCCGCGGCTATCTTTCCGAATGGCATGTACTTGGAACTCCATCGATTCCCCTTCGGCAGCCAGCTTCTCCGCAGGTTTGTCTTTGGATTCTTCTGCTTCTTTGACTCCTTCGGCAGGCTTATCCCACTGTCGATCGTGTAACCAATAAATCTGTGCGATTTGTTCCGTCGGAAGTTCTACATTTTCTAAGCGCACTTCGAGTATCGTTTTGGTTTCATTCAGAGCTACCAAACGTCCTCGCAGATAATCCCCGTTCGTTGAAATCAACAAGTGTGTTGGAGGATCTGCTTTCATCGACCGAGGAACGGTCATCAATCGTTCCAGTTTTTGCGGCGTTTCGTTTACTGCATCGCGGCTTGGGCGAAGAGTGATCGATTCCAAGTTCGAATGCGGAACGAAGGTGGTCTGTGTGTTTTCAGAGGTAAACGTGACACCTCTCTCATCGATGGCTTTTACAGTGCCTTCCACGACATCGCCCGAGCGAAACTCAAGGCCAATGGTCATCCGTCGAGCTCGGGGGCTGGATGCAGAACGGGCTGGCTTGGCAGCGGCCGCAATCCCTCTGATTTGCATTGCTTGGGCTTGAGCTTCCGCAGTCGCTTTGGCCTTTGCGGTACTCGCTTTCGGAGCGGCTGGACCGATTTCCACTTTACCCGAGGTCATTTCGGTGAGGGCTACGGGAGCAACCGCCGATTCGGCTTGCCATAGAAATGTCTTAACGTCGGCATTGTCAAAACTGACCAAAGAGCCAGTCAACTCGCAAGTCGAAGTCAGAAGGCGCCCCTTTGGATTGGCCGTGTCAGGCGTTGACTTTGAATTTTTGTATCCCGTAGCGTTGCCCACCAAACCAACAAGATGCGTTACATCGAAGTGCAATGGGTCGGGGATACCTGCAACCTGAAAAGTTACTTTACCAGCCGTTGACTCAAGCCACTTTCCAGTCAATCGGCTACGGTCATTGAGTTCAATCTCAATCGCTTCATCAACGGTCTTCTTCTCTTCAGGTGTCTCAACTGGCTTCGTTACTGGCGGTTGAACAACTGGTTCCTCTTGCGTTAGAGTCCCAGGGGAAAGAGCGCGACGTATATCGCCGATTTTTACAGTCGATGAAGGTTTATCAGTTTGCAAGATTTGCACTTCGCCTGTCTCAGCATTGAAATTGCCGAGCGTGCCAGCGATAGCTTCGCCTTTGGAGTTGAGTATTTGACCTACCGCTTCACCATTTCCATCAGGCAAATGTCCATCCCATTCGCGAACTTCAAATCGTTCCAATCGAAAGACCGATTGGTAATTTTCCTGACCATGATTGGACAGTTTCACATAACGTCCTGGTTTCACCTTGTCAGATTTCAACTCCAAGCTCTCCAGCAGTTTACCATTTAAAGTTGAAACGGCCGCAAGCCCAGCTGTTTGGTCGAGGTATACAATCAGGTTCAACCGGTTGTTCTCGCCTGCATAGTCGGCAATCAAAGCAACGTCTGCATTGCCGCCAACTTCGCGGACCATCGCCAAATCCCCATCCCAAATCTCCAGTCGAACTGCTGCATCGTTGTCGGTGCCTTTCGAATCTTTCGTACATCCAAGTGAGAGAACGAAGTCAGGAGTTCGTGTCCAGGAAAGTGAGAACCGCACTTCGCACTTATCAGGTAGATTGACGTCTCCAACGATGCATGCCCCTGCCTTGGATGTTGAAATCGAACCGGCTTCGAAAACCCAGTCTTCCGGCTTTTCTAAACTCTGCCAGTCCACGCCAGTTCGCGGTCCACTGTACACCAAACGACCAGCAAAGCTCGAGTCGCTGAATTCGCGGAGCAATTCTCTTGGAAAAGTGACTTCTCCCAACGTTGGAGAAATCACAGTGACCGACTTCTCATCTAGTTTTTTTAGCTCGCCCGAAATTGAATTACCACCTGCGAGAATGAAAGTCTGTTTGGTAGGTTCACTCGGATGGTTGCGATCCAGTTGATCGATAGAGCGAATGGCGGCTACCTCCAACTCAATGGGCGTTTTGAAAGCCGAACCATCGATTGCAACATTACCACTCGATGATTTGGTGGCCATTGCCCCAGCCACGAAGCCGCCATCTTTCAAGCGAACGCGAACTTGAGAATCAGCGAACGTAGTATTCGTCAATCCAAATAAAGTACAGGCTGCGGCGGCTAACCGAAGACGCAAGGAAACCATATTAGTCGCTCTCAAATTATCGCTCGTAGATCGGTAGGAATTTATAATTCAGTGCCAGCGCTAGAAGCGCCATGGAGGTGCTATTGGGCAATCCAAGCTGTCCTTGGAAACTGCCGTCGGAATTCTGAGCGGCTTTTAGTTGTCGAATGAGAGAGCGATTCCACTTATCCCACGCCTGCAAATCCGCTTGGAAGAGCGCCTGTGCTTGATAGTACCGCGAGTATTCAGGATAGCTCGACGTTTCATTCAAGTTCGATGTAACGTATTTTTCAACGGATGTGTATTGTTTCAGGTCCTTGCGTTTAGCGATGCTAAAGACCAAGCAAGCGATCGATGAGCGTGCGATCGATTCCCCAAAGCCACTTAAACCACCTGAGTATCCAACGATGCCGTTAGGACCGGTCATCGAAGAGAAGTACTGTATCGCTTTATCGATCGCTTTATCCGGAACTTCGATCCCTGCGTTGCGAGCCGCCAATAGTCCCATCATCACAGCGCCTGCGACAGAAGTATCTGCGTCGCGAGCACTTGGAGAATACCGCCATGCGCTGTAAGGGTTCTTGGCCTGCGATGTGATAGCGCATCGAACTCCCAATTCAAGTGCTTCGCCGAGACTGCGTTGCCGATCGGTAGTAGCGCCATCAGTCCACAGGTCAGTCTCATCGACCGTTCCATAGGCCTCTGCTAAGGCTAACATCGCAAAGCCATGATGGTACATGCTGTTGCCCATGTAGCCGGTCGACTTGTCCTGAGAGCGGACGATACTCCGGAGGGCCTTGCGAATTGCTGAGCTATAAGGTCCGAAGTTTGGATCTTCGCCCGATGCCAAAAACGCGAGCAAGCCCAAGCCGGTGGTTCCAGGCCCTTGCTCGCCTCCAGTCCACGTTCCTGCGTCGCTCTGTGTATCGACAAGGTATTTCAATCCGCGTTCGGTCATTTCGCGAACTTCGCGCGGGACCACATCCCCTTGAGGCACCGAAACACCTTGCAATCCCGCCGGTTCGTCAAGGTCGGCCGTCTGCTGTTGCGCACTGGTACCTACCGCGATTGCAATGACAATAGCAAACGCAGCCAAAGATTTTTTAAGAGAAACTACTGAAATTACCATCGTATAAGAACTAGCTGTAAGTTTTAAAATCAATGATCAAACATTTGTACAATGGGGGCGTAACGGTCTCTAAGGGTCTTTAGCGTCTTCATCTGGTCTTTGTCGAACAGTTTCTCAAGTTCCGCTTCGGGCACCTTTGCAAGCTTCGCGTAGCCAACATATGTTTCGAGCCCTTGCTGTTGCGGAAGTGCTTTCAGTTTTTGCGCATCCAGCAGTTCGATAAGCTTCGCGCGTTGGTCTTTCACCAGCGGGAGACTATCCTCAATTGTACTCACCGTCGCCAGAACCATCGCATGGTGGCGGCGTTCTAATTGTTGTGCAAGTAATTGCTTGTATTCGTCAACTTGGGCTGCATCCAAAGTACTAGCCATGACTTTCGCAAATAACGACTTTTCGTTAAACAATCCCGCGTTGAGTCGCGTGGTCAATGGGCTGACGACGGCCCAAGCTTCCTGGACCGCATTCTGATTTTGCTGATCGAGGCCCTTCGTCGCTTTGCGAGCCCGTTCAACTTCGTGGAAAAATCGATTTATATCACCAGCGGCGGCCAGCTTCAGCTTGGAAGCCTGCTCTTCGGTAAGACGGCACTGCTCCTTCAGCTGCAACAGTCGTTGTTCAGCTTGATTCTGGAGGCTTAGCCGCACACTGGCCTCTGTGCGCCCGTTGAAAAGCCACGACTGAATCCAATCCTGCTGTTGAGCCGACACGCGATTCGCAAATACAGCGATGCAAACAAAGAACCATACATGCGTGATTGTCCGCCTAAGTTGGCGATGATCGTTTACCGTCAAAACAGTTACTCCGTAAAATCCTTTGCAGTTTGACAAGACTTTTACACAGGAAAGTTTCTGACACTTCTTGTTGATCGCCACCGAGTTTACTCGGTGGAACGAGGACTTTTGAGGCTAAGTTCGTGCGATAACCGCTACTGTTCGCTTCTACGCATTTGGTTGCGAGCTCGGCTCGCAACCAAATGCGTAGAAGCGGGTGTTAATGGTGATTTTCGCTGTTAGCTAATAAGTCTTCGCTCCACCTAGCAAGCTAGGATGGTGGCGATCAACAATAATCGTCAAACTTATTCTGTCAAACTTAGTCTGATTCCGCTCAATATTTCACACAATCAAGGCTACTGGGCTATAAAAACCGCTTCTTGGCCATCGTTGAACATGTCAAATTGAAAATCTGCTTTCTGCATCCCATCCAAAATTTTCTTTTGTGTGGCCGTCAACCCTTTGAGCGCTGTGGGTGGCAGGTTCGGAATGTAGGACTGGTTTTGGAAGTAAAAAGTCGCTTGCATTTTCTGTATGCCCGACCACTCTGATAACGATTTAATCAACTCTTTGCGCTGGGCATCATTCAGACACAAGCGATCCTCTAGCAAGGCTACAACACATGCTGCGTTTGCCTCACGGCGAAAATCCTCGCGTTCTTTTACATGCGTCTCATATCCCGCCAGTTGCTCAGGGTTGAGGATCTCCTTCAATTTGGTTTTATAGGCTGTCGTAACTCGCGAGGCAGCTTCTGCCGGATTGTTTTGCTGTACTCCACCGATGGCTGGACCCGCAAAAACTCGCAGCACGCCAGCGGCCAGGTTGCCGGCTTGCTTTCCGGCAGCGGCTTTTCCCTTGATCCACTTTGCATCTAGTGCATCAATCTGTTTCAATTGCTCGGGATCCAAATTGCAGACTCGTCGCACCAGCGCGTTATCCACGGCAATTTTGGATTGCAGCCTTGAACTCTGCGGGTCGTCTGGAGCAAACGCGAACATCACTTGAGCCGCTTCACCCGCCGCCTCCAAGCCTTCTCCGACGACCACCTGCCCGACAACTTCAACAGCCTCAGCAGCAGCCCGCCCTTCAACAGCCCGCCCTTCAACAGCCCGAGCCGCCTCGGGGGCTTGTGAATAAATCGAACCGGCGAATGCAACCACAAACAGTAACACCGCGAACCGAAGTAGCAGGCGTCTGGTCTGAATCATTACAGGACTCAACATTTCACTCTCCTAGTGAGTCGAACGTTTGTTTGCCTAAAGGACGCAGGAGGACAAGCATCGGGAGAACGAGGCTCTGCCGAGCGCGTCTCCCAAGCCAGTTCGACTCTGACTGTCTAAGAGGCTTCCGTCACTTTATGTAAAACTCACCGCCACAATTTCACATCCACAAGTACAGTGCAGTCCGATTGTTCCGCCAAGACTCGTTCGGCAGAGCCTCGTTCTGGTATGGCGAATAGTCGGTAGCGGAATGCGTCAAGCATTTCGGGCATGCCTACCTAAGTCGCAAATGAGCTCCGAAAACCTTGACGGTTTCCGCTACGGTGTATTTATCCACGACTTTTAGCCATCTCAGCCTCGTTCTCCCGTTACCAATACACCATCACCCCAATGTTAAATTGTGCTGAAGCACCAGCCATTTGATGCGCCAAGGTCCACTACAGTCCGTTCTCCAATCGGTTGAAGTACTCGTCTAAGCCGGCCCTGAATTCTTCTGGCATTACGCGGCCGGTTTCACCTGTAGCTTGCGAAACATCGCGGTGCTCACGCTTCTCATTTTGATTTAAGCCGGTGCCTAACAAAGCGAGTGCTGAGTCCTGAGTCGTTCCGCTTCCGCCGCCACCAGGTGATGTTCCGCCGCCTCCGCCACCATTGGGATTGATGCGTTTGCATTGCAGTAACAATTCAATGGCTTCCGTCTCAGCAGCAATCGCCGGCGGGCCAGTCTGCGGTAGTGCAAGTGTCTTCTCCGCATCGAACATCACATCGCTAACTTGGCTCAGCAAGGCGATCTCTTTCGGGAATCGTTTGTCACCGTCTTTTAATTCTTGAATCTTCGCGACTACGGTCTTAGTGCGCTTCTTCAAACCATCTTGGGTTTCGCTCAGCTTATTGGCCTCTTCCAAATGCTTTTCTGCGGCCAATCCAGCTTTGGCTTGCTCAGCCACACGCGTTGCTTCGCGCAAGTTCACTTCACCTTCAAGGATCTGAAGAACTTCCAGAATCAACGATGGCGGCAATGCATCCGAAGTCTTGCAACCCGGGCAACTGCCGCTGCAAGCCGGATCGACTAGATCTTCTGCCCAACGATCGAGCGTATCGGACCAATATTCAGCTTGAGCGATTGACATGCCATGTTCCTTCGGCAACTCTTCGCTGATCAACTTCATCGCATCGGTGACTTCCGATTTACGCATGTCATCGAGCACGACTTTGAATTGATTCATGCGTCGACGTTCGAAGTAGCTCTGCATATCGTCCATGATGTACGAAACCGCCAAGCTGCTCTTCTGTTCAATGTCCGATAGGTCTTTGAGCAACTGAGTGTCCGCTTTCTCGACTTTCGCAGTCTGACCGAACAGTGCGTCGATGCGGCTGCCGATGCGTTCAGCGACTTGGTTTTGTTCGCGGGACGCTGACTTTAATCGTTTGACGAGCGTGCTGCCTTCCATGTTGGCAAGCAATGTGTTCAACTCGTCGGCAATCTTCTCAAACTCAGCCAGCAGGTCAGCTTGTTCGTAGACAGCTTGATCGACGGTCGAATCTTCTTCCTTTTCCTCTTCTTCATCTTGCTTCGGTTTTGGTTTCGCAGGGCCAGCTAATGTCGTCTTTGGCAACGACAGTCGACTGCCATCGTATTTTTTCTTGGTGGCTTCGCCTTCGGGAGCATTTTCATCGGCCGGCTGTTGCGACGATTCCATATCCGAGATCGATGGCATTTTGGGCTTGTCCGAAGCGACCATTTTCGATTCATCGGCAGGTTTGCCTGCGCCGCCCGCTGAACCTTTATTTTGACCCGCGGATGGACCGGATGGTTTGGCCTTCCCACTTTGACCAGCGCGTGCAAGTTTTGTTTCGGCTGCAGCTTTGCCCAAGAGGTCAGAAACGCCGGGCATACGATTTGACGAAATATCATTCAGGATTTGAAGCATTTCAGCCCAGCGGTCTAAATGCCCGACGCCGATTTCTGGGTTGCGAGCCGCCTGGCGGAGCAGTTGTTCACCTGCCTTCGATAAGCCAGCCAGACGTCGGCCGTTGTTGGCTTCCGCACCAGCCTGTGTTCGCAGTTGTTCGCGCATTTCATCGTCGGCGAGTTGCTCTGGCGACATCTCTCGAAGTTTCTTGTTGGTTTCATGCAATTGCATCTCGCGATCGCGAACATCGAGCGACGCGCGGTGCCATTTGCTCAACTGGTCAGTAACCCATACAGCATGCTCTTCAGGTGTCAACACAAATAAAATATGTGGAGGTGAATACACTCGTTGACGGCCTGGCAAATAATCTTCGACCCACAAACGAACTTCGATCGGTTGCGGATCGATACCCAATTGCTTGGCAGAAAAAGTGGCTGGGGATTGAATCGAGGATTGATCTGGTCCGCCGGCTCGGAGCAGCTTTTCACCTTTGGCAGGCTTTTCTAACAGTTTGTCATCGAGTCCTCGCCACGAGATTCCGATGTTCTTTACACCGAAGTCGTCAGCGGCAAGAGCACTGAAGTTAAGTTGTTCGCTATCGAGCACGACAGCTTGCCGAGGCAATTCTTGGGAAGCGATTGATGGTGCTTCGTCCACAACAGGAGTTACCGACAGATCGAAAGGTTCGCGACCTGCCAACCCATCTTTGTCGCGCCACTCAAGTTTCAGCTTGTCAGCTTTCTCAGCTACAGCCACTTGTTCAGATGAGAACTTTGCAGCTTGGACAACTACCGATTGATCATTGATCTTGGCTGTGTCCAACTCTCGCGACGCGACCGCTTGAACCGTTGCGGTGCTGCCATCGACGACGGCAAGCGTACCACCGCGTACATCGCGATCCAATGGCTCGGATAACTGCAGGTAGTCGGGCAGTTTGACCTGGGCCATGGCCTCGATCAACTCTGGGCGCATCTTCGGTTCAATCTCGATTGACTGTGTGAAGTCACCGATTTTCAACTGAGCGGTTACTGTTTGTGTTTGAGGTGGCACAGCAAAGTGATAGCCCTCATCGGTCCGGTCGACTTTGATGTCAGGTAGACCTGCAAGCGACAATGCACCTGAGTTCGGTTGCCAACGACTATTTTCATGAAGTTTCACTGGCAAGACAATCGCTTCGCCGTGCGGTACGACGAGGTGCGAGGCAACAGGTTGAATGGTGGTGAATGTGTAACGCGGCGTATCGCGCCATGGTGTCATTAAGCGTGCCCAGGCGTTGCCCGTCGCGGCAGGTGAAAACGCAGCGAGCCCTAACGCGGCGATAGCAGAACCAATCACGACATACGACCACGCTCTGACGCGAGACTTGGGAGCCGCATCGTTGAGATTGCGCTTCTTAGCGGCGTCAGCCACTTGAGCGATCGCGGCTGCGCACAGTGTTCGAGAGCGAGCTTGCTCTTGGTCGCTTTCCGCCAGTTCGATCACGCTGAGCAGTTGGTCGCCGATGTTGGGTTCGCGAACTCGAAGCAACTTGGCCAATTGGTCGAGCCGCCGGTGACGCCAGACCCAACGATGAAAAGCCCATGGAATTGCCAACCAGCACGCTAGGGTTGCAATGAAGATTCCAAAGCGAATCGCCTGCGGGGTATCGATGAATCGATCCACAGCGAAGACGACTAGAAATGCGACGAGCACTCCGGCTACTGCGAACGCCAGCGACTCGAGCATCTTGGTCGACCAGACTCGACTACGGAACTGTTGCAGTTGCTCGCGCAAGGAATTCGGCACGCTCAATCGTTCTGCCAATCCACGGCCATCAGACTTTGGTACTGCACTCATCGATCGTTCCTTTTGGTTACACTGCTAACATGTAAATTTGGCATGGGCGACGCTGCCCGCGTCGCTGGTTTAATGACTGACGCTGCCGGCATCAGCCACGTTCCACATTCTTCGTGTGACTAACGCTGCCCGCGTCAGCCACAGTTCGTTCACCTAAATCATTCCAGCCATCTTCCGCATCACCCAAAAAATCCCCAACATAGTTATTAGCGTAGCGGCAACCAGCGGGTGACTCCATAGTTGAACCCTGCGAATCTTGGCTTGGGGCGTCGGTAATTCACTAACCGCCCTTACAATTTCTTCAACTTCAACATTCTGAAGGACTTTTCCTTTGGAAACCCGGGCCAGTTCCTCTAAAACTTCAGGCCGCGCTGGTTTTCCGACTCGTTCCAAGGTTGCACCCTGAACAAATAACTTCGTTTCCAGCTCGGCACCGTTCTCTTTGCAGCGAACCGTGACTTGGTGTGGGCCGGCCTCATGGGGCGTGAACGCACCTGAAAACGCGCCCCACTCATCGCCGCTACTCGTCATGGAAACGGTCTCAACGCGACCCGACGGGGCGGCGATCCGAGCAGTAACTTCGCCCTTGCTCAACGGCTCACCGCTCTTCTCCATCACGTTGACACTTAGCGATACTGTTTGCCTTACCTGCGGTTGCTCAGGCGAGTAGTAGAACCGCATCGATTCACCCTTGGCCATGTTGCGCTGATAAGCCATCCAGCGAACCACTTGTCCCCAGAATCGATAGTGATACAAGTCTTCAACACCGCGGCGCCAACGCCAAGCTCCATCGGTGCCCATGAATAGAACCTTGCCAGCACCGAAGGTTCGCGTTACAAGCAGTGGTACGCGACCGTACTCGTTCGCTGACTCTTGATGGACTGCCAACACATCCGTTCCCGCTTTGGCACGCGTCACCGCAGTGTGCCATTGAAAGCCTGGAAGATTCTCCCAAACTTGCATGTTGTCGTCTTGAGTATCCGCCAACTTGGTGAGCAAACTGCGACGGCCAAGTTCCGTCAATGCGAAGTGACTAGGTGTTCTCGAGCCCCAACCCACGGGCTGCGAATCGTCATACACAACTGGTATGAGTGGATCGAGAGGCGAACCGACCAGCGTCATTTGATTACCTTGCATTCCGGGCATAAATACCAGCCCACTTGCTTGCTGTTCAACCAGTCCCTTCAACAATCGACATTGCTCTTCAGTCAATTGACCTTCTTCGATACCGACATCACCCAAGAACACAACGTCGTACTTTGAAAGTTCTTCGAGTGCGTCAGGGAATGCTTGAATGTAATCGCGATTGCCACCACCGACTTTGCTTAAGCCTGGGTGAAACAGAAGGCAAGAGACTTCAACACCGGGGTCGCGTGATAGTGCATTGCGCAAGTAGCGATATTCCCAACGAGGCAACGTTTCAATGACCAAAACCTTCAGTTTTTCTTCGCGAATAGCGATCGGCGTTGTCTTCGTGTTGTTTTCGGTCAGTCGTTCTTCACCATGCGTTGGCACTGTTAACGTCAACGTGTAATCGCCTACGGAATCGGGTTTCCAAACGATTGCATCAGTCGTGCGCCCCATCGCAGCGATTTTCACGTCTTGCGTAACGCGAGTCCCTTCAGCGGTCGTCATGACAACTTGAGCCACATGGTCGCGCGGCAGAGAGCTTTCGATCGTGAACGGAATGCGAACGGCTTTGCCCGCGACACCGAACGTCGGCACATCAAAGCTCAGCAGCTCGACATCAGGCAGTCGCGATTGGCTGCCCACTGGCACTGCAAATATTGGAACTTGATCCAACCGCATTCGCATCGCCATCTCTACTGGCGGCCGTCCGGTATTCCAATCACCATCCGACGCCATCACCACGGCGCGTAGATTCGGATGGTCTTCGCGAGCTTGTTTCAGCGCCGCATGCAAATCGCTCTGATTGTTCAATGCACCAGCAGCAAATGGAGTCAACACAACTTTTAGTTGCGAACCGACGTCCTTCCAAGCCTCCTGTTGCATCAACCCAGAGATGGCTTGCTCGCGAGATTGCAAAGTACCCGTCGTCGCATCGCTCAAGCCCACATCGCGCGTCGACATGCTCAGCGAAGCATCACCAAGGACCACAACTGTAGGCTGTTGATCAGGTAAGAATTGCTCAACCGATTCAGGTTGATTGAGGAGGATCACTGCAAAACTAACCATCGCGATTCGAAGCAGTTCGAGCCACATGATTTGTCGCCGAAAGCCACTCCGTTGCCAGGCCACAAAACCGAGTCCGCATACAATCGCGAGTGCAGCGATTGAAATCAGCAGAGTGCCCGTGGTCCATTGAAAGCTCAAACTAGTCTGCGTCATATTGAACGATGAACTTCCAAATTAGACCGATCAAATTCATTGATAGAGCGATGGCGAATCACAGCGGCTCTGAAATCTTCCATCATTGTAACGTCAACCCACCCCCGGCGCACGGAGAATTGCGATTTTGAACCTTCTTCGTAGCTTGGGACCATTGTCCCGAGCAAGTAACCTAGTGCTTCAGCGCAATTTAATTTTGGGGTGGCACGCTCTGAGGCTTTGCGAAGGGCGTGCTGAGTGTCGCTCAAAACACGCCCTTCGCAGAGCCTCAGAGCGTGCCACCCAAGCACGATCGACCCTAAAATTAAATCTAGACTAAGCACTAGGCTTCTAGCTGGCATGGATAAAAGTCGTGGATGAATACCGTAGCGGAAGCCGTCAAGGCTTTCGGAGATTGAATTTGCAGGGCCGAAGTCGCATGAACGAAATGCTTGACGCATTCCGCTACCGAATTTCAGCCATCCCAGCTTCTAGCCTGGGAAAAACTAGACGCCCCATCTAGCGGCGTAGAATTCGCCAAAAAGTCAGCTTTTCACAGCGATTCCTTCCCGGAAACCGGTTAGAAACAAAACCAAGCTGCGACTTTTGGGGGTTCAAGAATAACAAACTGGAAAAGTCAAGTCGCTTGCTCCAGTGCAAACCCTGTGAGGATCGAGCCAGAGCGTCGCGAGTACGACCGTTTTGCATGGCAGAGCTTTCGGCGGACGGGACGATGGTCCCAGCCTACTTAGTCTCACTCTGCACTGGACTTGCAGCATCGGCAAGCACTTCGTTAACGACGTTTGCGAGTTCTTCGTCAATCGATTCAGCCGGCTTCCCTTCGACGGTTGTTTCCGGTGGACGTCCATTGCGCTGCTGTTCGAACTGAAGCAACTCTCTCTGCAAGATACTTAGCAGTGTCTGTAACAAAGCTACAACCATCGGCCCGACCACAATACCAACGGGGCCAAGCGCCTGGACGCCGCCCAAAACACTCAGCAACGCAAGCAGCGGATGCAACTGCGACTGACCGTGCAGCACAAAGGCTTTCACCACGTTATCAATCGTGCCGACAACTAGAACGCCCCAGCAGGCAAGTGCAATGGCCGCGGTCGGTCGGTTTGCAAAAAACGCGAGGTAACAACAAACTGGAACCCAAACCACGGCAGGGCCAACGAAGGGGACTAGCGCAAACGTGCACGTCAACATGATCAAAAACGGCAAGCTTTCCATGCCTGCGAAGTAATAACCAATGCCAGCCGTCAGGCCTTGCACCAAAGCTGATAAGAGTGTCGCCAGAACTACCGCGCGACTGATTCGATCAAACTCGAGCAACAACTCCTCTTCGTAGCGATCGTCCAGTGGACTGAGGTGCATCATGTTCTTGATCATGCTCGGTCCATCGAGGAAAAAAAAGAACGTGGCTACCACTAAAATCACTCCGCCAAAAATCGTTCGTACTAGAAATGAACCCGTAGCGCCGGTAAGCGAAACCAAACGCGGTTGAAGGTATCCAATTATTTGCGAGGTTGTTTCTTTAATTTCGTCTTGCGTTGGATTAGCTACCTCTTTCGCAAACGCCAAATAGGTGCCGCCAAGCAATTCGGTTTTAAGCGTTGCATATTGCTGTGAAAGCTCAACAGCGGTCCTTTGAAAACCAAGCTCTTCCTCGCCGGGCGCCGCAATACTGTTCGCAAGACTCAAGATCGAGTTGAACTTTTCATCGAACAGATCACCGTTCTTGGCTCGCACTTCCTCACGAAATCCTGCAAAGGTTTCAGCCACTTTTTTCCCGAGTTTGGTCGCATCGGTGGCTGGGATGGTTCCATCCGCCTTCTTCATGATCTCATCCACGTCCGCCTTGGCGATTCGCAACGTTTCTTCGTAATCCAAGTGCAGTCCTAGTGAATCGCGAACTTGAGTTAGCCCAATGCGAATGCCGGAAGGTGAAAGTTGCGACAGCAACCTGACCCCCTGAACACTCGCTGCCGTGATCACTACGCTGATGGGCAACAGCACACTGAACATGATTAGAAAAGTAGTAATCGCCGCAGAGAGCTTTTCTCTTTGGCCGGTCTTCATCAGCACAAAACGATGCAGTGGATGGAACACAACCACTAAAACCGCTGCTAAAAATACGGGCACAAAGAACCCGACCAT
Source organism: Planctomycetia bacterium (assembly GCA_031412515.1). Classification (GTDB taxonomy): domain Bacteria; phylum Planctomycetota; class Planctomycetia; order Pirellulales; family Pirellulaceae; genus Aureliella. The sequence goes on from JANODD010000021.1 coordinate 16,007, forward strand.
GACGTTATAAAACAACAGGCCGATAACGATGATGATAGCAAGCAGCGCCGCAAACGATATCAGTCGACTCATGTTTCGAGTTTCAAGCGTTCTAGTAGAGTTCAATTAGTCATGCTAAGTCCTAGTTCGCAGCCAACTGCGAAGTCTTGGAAAGCCGCCCTTCTCTTGCCGCTTCTCCAAGATCTGCTTAGTTTACGCGAAAACCGTTCTCGATGTCTGCGGGGCTAAAGCTTGAAAGTAGTCCGGGCTTGAACGGCTACGGCGGCGCAATTAGATTTACGTCTGGCAAGTACGTTTGGTTGGATTAAATTATGAACATGGGAAGCGTCAGCCACATGCAAGCGACAGCAAGAATCGCAAGCTGGAAGCATACGCCACCTACCGCACGAACGCGGCTTCGATAACTGCGTATTCGTAGCCTAGGCATCCTGCCTGGGGATTCAATTACTTAAAACAGTGCGGTACTCAAAACAGTGCAACCCCAGGCAGGATGCCTAGGCTACGTGAAACCTACCAATACTTGTGCCCAGTCCTCGCGACAAAGACGTCTTCAAGACTTGGCTGGCCGAGTGTTAACGACTGAATGCGAGTTCCAAAGTCCTGCGCCAGCGGAGCAACAAGTTCTGCGGCACTCGATCCAGTTACTCGCAGTTGATTGTCGAATTGCTGCGAAGCGATAGACCGCGATTCCAACCACGCAAGCACCGCAGCTTGCTCGTTGGTTTGAATGCTCAGCACTTGAGCACCCAATTCGCTGCGTAGTTGTGAGGGTGAGCCGACCGCGACCGTACGTCCTTGATGCAAGATAGCAATGCGGTCCGCTTTGTCTGCTTCTTCCAGTAAATGCGTGGTAAGTAACACAGTGACTTGAAAATCGGTTCGCAGTTGCTCCATCGCATGCCACACATCCAACCGCGCCGCAGGATCTAGCCCCGTGCTAGGTTCATCGAGCAACAGCAAACGCGGCCGATGCAATATCCCCTTGGCCAACTCAACCCGTCGCTTCAAACCACCCGATAGCTTTTCAACGATCGTCGACAATCGATCAGCGATTCCTAACTGCTGAACAACTTCATCGATCCGCAACTTAAGCGACGCACCGCTCAACCCATACAAAGCGGCTTGACAACGAATGTTCTCCAAGACCGTTAATTTCCGATCGAGACTGGGCGACTGGAACACAATACCGATCGAACTTCGCACAGCCCCCAAGTCCGTTTTGGGCGAGTTGCCAAAAATGTGAATGTCGCCACTTTGCAGTCTAGCAATGGTGCTGATCAGCCGAAACAAAGTGGTCTTGCCACTGCCGTTCGGTCCCAGCAATGCAAAAATATTCCCGCTGGCCACTTCCAAATTTAGATCGTCGAGTGCTTGATGGTCACCATAACGATGGCTTACGTGTTGCACGTTCAAGGCAATCGAATCCATAGAAGCAGTCATTCAAATTAACGGTCGTTGTAAGTGTGCAATCAAAGCAAGTAAATCAGTACGAAAAGTACGCACCAAACGGTCACCATCGTGTGCCAGCTGCGGGCGATGTCTTTTGTTTTTGGAGACCCGTCGCGTTTCGCCTCTCGCCATACCATCGTAAGCATTACGGTCAAAGTCAAAACGTATATCAAATGAATCGTATGGGTTATCGTCAATATAAAATAGGTCCAAGCCCACGCAGTGCCACCGGGAATACATATAGGTAACTGCAGCCACGGGAACTGTTGATTCAATCCGACGCTTGCATCCATCTCGGCAATTGCCGCTTGGCGAGCCGCAATGCTGCGAAGTTCTTGCGATAGTCGCGAGGCGTGATCCTCGGCATCCGTCACCACCTTTGCCGCTGCGGATAACTTTGCATCTCTTTCCTCTAGTCGCTCGCGAACTTCGGCAAGTTGACGCTCAAGTGCGACTCGTTTCGGATCGTTATCTTGCTCCGGCAACTCGTCCAGATCTTCATCGATGATCCGTTGACGGATGTAGGCCTTCAACTGCGATTCAAGTTTCTCCTGCTCGGACTTAACTTCCGCGACCGCACGAAGGAGCTCGTTGATCGGTTCACTGTTTTCTTTTGCAGTTGCTTCCGCAGCCAGGAGATCTTTTTGAGTATCAGCTAGCGACTCTACAAGTCGTTGCGCTTCCAGTTGACGGAACTGCTGGTGCGACGCGAAGAACGCTCGATGAGGACGAATATCGTAAGCGAGTGCGGCGATGGCCAGTCGCTGGGTCGCGATGTCATCCAAAGTCGCAATGACCGACGCCGTCCACTTGGCTTCGCTGGTGAGCAATCGGTTGATCATCGTCAGTCGCTCGGCACGCTTCGATTCTTCAGCTTGGAAGTGCTGCAGTTCCGCTTCCAGTCGAGCTCGATCCGCTTGGCGGTCATCAGGTAGATTCTGCAAACGTGCGGCCAGTTGATTCTGGTTAACTTTGCTGGTGTTAATGTCGGTAGCTAGCTGAATCAGTCGCTGCTGCACGTCGGATAGATAGTACAAGTTGGCGCGGCTGTGAAGCGAATAACTAAACGGGGCAGGGATAAGACTGTCCAACCATCGACGTCGATATTCGTTGGCTTGGGAGATCGCGAAGCCAAAGCCGAAGAGAAGCGTTAGCAAGAGCCAGCGCCGTGAACTTTGTAACCGATCAGAAGATAGGCACCGCGTTACCATAAACATGGTGAAACTGGAAATAAGCAATCCAATTGTACCGATTACAGCCCACGGACTTAGCAATCGCACATCGTGCCGCGTTGGCCATGGTTCAACCAAGGCAAAACGTATGATCAAGTAGATTGAAATCAAGCTTGCATAAAGTACAAGTAGAGCTGGGTAGTACAGTAACGCGGAACTCTCCGCGCTTGCGCCGAGTGTTTGGGGTTCGCTTGATGTCATGAAACCTACAAGGCTCCGAGGTCCGCAACTGGATTCGTCACTAATACTTTGTCCAGGTTAAACTTCTCGGATCAACAGTGAGCCGACGGCGCTAGCCGGCGCTAGCCGCGGGTGAGCAAAGTCGTTGTCGTGCAAGATTAAATATTCGTTCAACTTTAATCTGTCTACCGTAAATCATTGGTCATTAAACTGTTAATAAGTCACGTCGAGTCAAGTACTTGGTTCACCCGCGGCTAGCGCCGACGGCTCACATCTACGACCCTAATATTCAATCTGGACAAAGCACTAGCCGTAGAGTGCCGCCAGCAAAATGAACAACATCGTTAGTGGCAACTGCAACAGGCTGACGTGCAACATCTTGCGAGCGGTCTTCATGTCCTGCTGACGGCGAAATCGCAAAGCGGCCATCAATTGCCAAACAGAGACTGCGACCGCCAACACACAAAGTATCCCACTCAGAATGGAAGTTGGAGGGACTGCCAAAACTGCGAACACAATACAAGCGATCGAGCCTAGAATCGCGTGAAGATTAGCACCGCGACCTGATGCGTCAGTGACCGTAATCATCTTGTAACCAGCCGATTCGTACTGCTGACGATACATGTAAGCAATAGCCATGAAGTGCGGAAGTTGCCAAGCAACCAAGACACCGAGCAATATCCAGGCTCGTGGGTCGAGCAGTGAACCGTCAGCCGCAGCCCAGCCCATCCATACAGGCAATGCTCCGGGAAGAGTACCCACTAGCGTGTTCGTCCAACTGACCATCTTCAGGGGCGTGTAGACCCAAACATACAGCACCCAAGTCGCCAAACCGCAATACATCGTCGGTAAGTTCACCAGTACTGCGAGATAGATCGAGCCGAGCACGACCATCACCCAGCCCATCCATGCCGCTTGGCTGGAGGCAACGCGACCGCTTGGAAGTGGACGCTTGCAGGTTCGCATCATGATCGCGTCGCGTTCACTTTCCATCCACTGATTCAGCACGCTAGCGCTGGCAGCCACTAGGGCAGTTCCGACGCATGCATGAAAAACGGTTTGCAAGCTGGGCGTTGTTCCAGCAGCGACCATTGCCATCACGACCGTCAACAGGATCATGGTAAGGATACGAGGCTTCGTCAGCTCGATGTAACTGGACAATCCGCGCGATGACGCAGGTGCAGCAAGCGCCGGGCCGTGCATTCGACCTGTGGCTATGCGAGTTGTTGTTTCCACTTCCGATTTACCTCTTTCGCGACCAACGCCTGCGAACGCCGTGCCCTAAGCGCGGTTACGGTCGCCAAACTGATAATCAACGAGCCTGTGGCCATGTGAGCGGTCACAACGAAGCTCTCCCAATATCCCTTAGCGGAGATTGTATACCCCGCAAGCCATTCTGACAGTTCCTGCCAGGGCAAACCGTAGTTTACGATCCAAGTTGCTATACCTAACGATATCTGAATCAGCACTAACACAGCAATCAAGCTCGCCGGTAAGCTGACTTGCGTCGGTGTGCGGCGATTCAGCCCAGTCACTGTACTGGTGCAAATGGCCAAAATAACCACCAAAGCGGCTAAAGTTAGATGAGTATGCACAAACGCCATAAAGACGCGGTGATCAACAGCTGCGGTAATATGTCGCAACTGCGCTCCGATGATCAGTTGACAGTAGCTGGCGACCAGCAAGGCCACGGCGAATCTCGCAGCGCCAGGCGAGGTGTGATGCGACTGCGGCTCGCTAGAACCTCGCGATAACCACCACTTTGAACTCATCACTGCCGTCGCTGTTGCAATTGCAAAGAACAGCGGCCCCGTGCAGCCATGGATCATCGCAAAGCTACGCTGGTCGAGTAGAACGCGAAAACCACCTAAAGCTCCTTGGGCGATAACCGCCAAAAGAACGAAAACAGTCCACCACTTGAACCAAGGTCGTGCATCGTAAATCCATGCTGCCGCGACCAAGCCGATCGAGAGCAAACCTGCAACGGTACCCAGCAGGCGGTGACTGTGCTCGACTAACAGATCGAACGGTCCGAACAACCATGTCGATGCTGGATAAGCAAACATGTTGTAGCCGTAAGTATTTGGCCAGTCAGGAACGGCCATGCCAGCATCGTACGTAGTGACTAATCCACCTACCCAAATCAAAGGAAAAACAGCCAATGTCAACGTTACCGCCAAGCCATGGACGGCGCGGCTGTAAGGTGTTTCATTAGGCTGAATGGCGGATTGCATCTGAGTCGTTACTGTCGTGAAGTTTTGAAATGTAAAATTAGTTGAGCGAACGGTTGGCGGCTATCGAAGCGTCCTTGGTGATCTCTTCGTTCGGTAAGTTCAGCAGGAAATTCACTAAATCCCAAACGTCGTTTTCAGTCAGTCCTTGCGGGTTCGCTGGTTGCATGGCAGTTGCTGGCATCGGCGAGCCATCAATTCCATTGACGATTCGCAGATACAAGTCGCTTGGTTTCGATCTTCCGCGATAGATGCCCGTCCTAAGATTTCGAGGCAATATAAATCGTGGTTTGAGTGCCCCGAGCTTTAAGAACGGCCTCAGCTCGTCTTTGTTTTGTGGATCGATACCTTCGGTCCAGTCTTTAGTCCAAGCGTCATAGTTATTCGTCTGCCCGTCACCCATGGCTGTCACTCCATGGCAGCTCGCGCAATTGGCGATCGGCCCTTGAAAAAGCTTCCGACCTCTGGCAACCGAAGCCTGCAACTTCTTATTATTGTCATCAGACAACGTTTTCGAATTTGTATAAAGAGGAAATTCGGCTGGCGGTGCAGGAACTGGCGTAACTGCGTCGTCCGCTTGTTCCCACTGTTTCGCAACTTCATCAGCAACTTTGGTAACACGCACAAGCTGGTTCTTAAACAACTCGGGATCGGACCCTCGGTTTGCCCGGTCGTACAATCGATCGCCAGCTTCGTAATCCAATTCCAAGGCGGCTTCAGTTATCAATTGCCGTTCGACTTGCCCGCGCACAGATAAAAAGATCACATAGTCGACAAGCGCTTCGAGCTCATCTTCTTTTAGCAGTCGGAACGAGGGCATGCTCGTTCCCTTCAGTCCCTCGCCGAGTACATGCCGCAAATCGTCTCGCGTCGGACGCTTTCCAATTGGAGTCGACTTGAACTTGAATTTCCCAAGTCGAAAATCGCGGGGATAGGGGTTCAAAAAGCGGCTGGTCGGTCCAAGCCCGTCGCCTGAGATACCGTGACACTGGACGCAATGCTTTCGATACAAACCGACTTGTTGGTCGTCTTGGTCGCTACTGACAGGGCCAGCGGCTTGCTGTAGCCGCTCAAGTTGCACAAACGCGGATAGATCATCGTCACGGTTCGATAACTTTGGCCAAAGCGGCTTGTCCGGCGTTCCGAAGAGGTCCTCAAGGGCCGAGTTCGTATCCTCTAACGCCAACATCAAATCCGACCCTTGCGATTTTTCCATCCGCGCTAAATAGATCGTATTCGGAGGGAAGTGCGTAATCGGAACGTCGCAGCCCCCAGCGCAACATCCAACGCTTACCACCAGTAACACTAGCGTCAATTGTGGATGAAAGAATCGTTTCGGTCTCATGCGGTCACTGGACGGTCGGTAAGTAGTTAGAACCTTCATATTAAGTGAACCAACAAGCGTCCCTGTTTGCAACGCGAAATGCGCTAGGGCAAAAGAGCGCAACACTTTCAGCTAAGGTACACCATCTTTCTTAGATGAATCTGTTTAGTGCGCATTAAGATACGCTTTAGGCCGGTTTTTCTAGTTTAAGCGACATATATATGCACTTTATTGCATGTTGCACAAAGCGCAGTAAAGTGCACGTAAGGAGCTTGATTCTATGCTAATGCGCACTAGAATTGCCATTATGAACTTCCAACTCATGAACGACACCGCCGTTTTATGCGAAATTGGCGAGCGTTTAAAGCAAGCTCGTCTCCAACGCAACATCACGCAGGCTTCTCTCTCAGACCTGACGGGGGTAAGTCGCCGCACCATTCAAAAGACTGAGGAAGGCGACGTTTCCACACTTAAGACATTGATCGCGCTCCTGCGAGGGCTGGGTTTACTCGATCAGTTAAATCTACTGTTGCCTGAAACCCCACTCAGTCCGATTCAACTAGCCAAGCTTCGCGGAAAAACTCGGCGGCGCGCCTCCGGCGCAGGCCGGAAGTCTCCCTCATCGAAGAATACATCGCAGCCCGCCCAGGTCAATGAACCCAAAGCCGACTGGCAGTGGGGCGATTAATGGCCGTTCAGGTTGCACAAGTGGTGTTGTGGGGCCGTCTCGTCGGCGCTGTTTCTTGGGATCTAGCCCGCGGGCTGGCTGACGGAATAACTTTGGCTCCGGTGACTGCTTACATTGCACAAAAGCAGACCGGTTTTCAGGAGCGCGGGCGTCCTCGCCGATTTGTAGTTTCCAAACAATCCAAGGCGAATGTAATCAGATTGAAAGGTCTGAAGATCGTCGCTTCTAATGCGGGTTTAATGTTTAGAAAATCACGCTTAAAAAGAACTGCGTTGCCACGCTATCGCGGGCCTAATTCTGTAGTTGCTGCATCACTTCACGGACGATCTTCTCAATAAAATCGTCACTGGCGGCACTTGGGGCTTGGGATGTAACGATTGAAGCCGGGGCGATGTCGGGTAGCCACTGCGAAAGCTCAGAGAGCATTCTGGCGAGTTGCTCTTGAGTCTTTTGAGCTGTGGCCATTTGCTCAGGTGAAAGCGGTTGACGGCTTTGGCCGAGATCCCAGCCTCGCGACAATGCGCCGCGACGGAAACCTTCGGGGAACTCGGGCTGTTGAAGCATGGCATCGAACAGCGGCAGCAAGCGATACTGCAACTGCATGGCGCGATCCCACTGGCCACGCTGAGCCGCGTCGTACAAGGCGCGAGTTAACTCAGGCACCACGCCGCTGGTCGCATTCGTTCCGCCGTTGCATCCGATCATCAACATTGGCGCAAGCGAAGCATCCCAGCCGGTAAGGAATGAGAACTCAGGACGCTGGGGCCGGACGGCTGCGATCATCCGCATCATGTGAGGGATGTCACCCGAGCTATCCTTAATCCCGACGACACGCGGACAATCAAGCGCCAGGCGGCGAACAGTGGCCACGTCGATCGGTGACGCGAACAAAGGAATGTTGTAAAGCGTTACGTCTACGCTGACATGATCGGCGATCTCTTTGAAATACTGGTAAACCGCTTCAGGACCAAGTTTGTAATAGAACGGTGCGACTATGGCGACGGCTCGGACTCCCATGGCTCCATAAGTTTCGCAGGCGTCGATGGTTTCACGAACATTGGCTTCGGCCGCGCCAGCCAGAATAGGTACGCGAGTTCCTACGTGGGCTGTCAAAACTTCGATAATCCGCCGACGTTCCGGAGCTGTAAAGCGGGTAAATTCCCCGGTGCTGCCGTTTGGATAAAGCCCATGCACACCGCGCTGGATCAGCCAATCCACATAGGCGCACAATTTGTCTTCGTCGACACGCCCTTTCGCATCGATTGGCGTAATGTTCGGAGTGTAGATACCATCCATTGGAGATTTGGTCATGTCGGTCACACGGGGTCTAGTTGAGGTCGGAGCTAAGGGCAAGGCCAGAGCTCCATTGTAATCACGGAACCGGCGCGGCATGTTTCAGTTTAGGGTGCCGTTTCGAACCACTCGGAACTTGCCGCCTTGCCGAAGTAAAACTTGTGACCAACTTTGCCGGGCAAATGCAACTAAGCTGCAAAATCCGCGTAACCCAACCCGCCAACGCTGTGAAGTATTTTAAGCAAAGGTAGCTGGTTTCGTGAGAAACCGGCGCGCACTAGTGACCTTTCTGATGCATCCGGTTTCTCACGAAACCAGCTACCCTATGGGACCAAGTGAATCCTCTTCGCCAAATAACCTCTATGACCGCAGAACCGATCAATATTTTTCCTGCAAGATCGATCCGAAGGGTGTGTTGCGTGTCCTTCGATCAATTACATAAACGTTTTGTTTTCATCACACTCTACGCAAACATATGTTAAATTAAAACCAATTCTGCTTGTCAACTGGTACTACAATCTCAACAAGATAGCGGAGAGTAGTGATGAGAACCTTGAATCGATGCGTTGGTGTTTTTGTATCCTGCCTAACTCTCGTTTATGGCAATCTCGCTGAGGCTCAGGTCGAGTATCTAGAGCAGAATTGGAGTCCAGAAGTTCGTCAGTTATTTTATACGACGAGTCAGGGTTCCCGGATAATGCCTTACGACTGGTTCATGGCACTCGAAGTCAGTGACAGCGAAAAATCTTTTCTTCGCGATAGAGTTCCAGAGCTTGGATATTTGCCCAATGATAACACTACGAATGATAATAACGACAAATTACCGGTTGGCTTTGTAAAAGACCATGGTCAATCCAAGTCCGAATTTATCGGACTTACTTGTGCCGCATGCCACACCAATCGACTTGCGTACAAAGAGAAAACCTACCAAATAGACGGTGCGCCAACACTTGCCGACATGTGGGGTCTGCTCAGTGGTATTGATGACGCCCTGAAAGCCACTCGTGACAACTCAGCGAAATTTGATCGCTTTGCGTCAAAGGTCCTAGGTTCGTCAGCAAACGTTTTGTCAAAAGCGAAACTAAAGCATGATGTTCAGGAGTTTCTTGTTTACTGGAGTCGGTTCATCGAAGACAGCCGCGTTGAGCATAAATGGGGACGAGGACGACTTGATGCATTCGGAATGATTTTTAATCGCGTTTCGTCAATCGATTTGGGTATTCCTGAAAACAGCAAGAAGCCCGACGCGCCGGTCAGCTATCCGTTCTTGTGGGGAACATCGTTTCAAGATCGAGTTCAGTGGAATGGATCGGCTGAGAACGGTAATGATATTGAGCGACTAGGTCGAAATGTCGGCGAAGCGCTGGGCGTCTTTGCACAAGCTCAATTTCGGGTAAGTTCCATTTTTGAAATCCCAAAACCAGCTCGCACGAGTGTACGGCGACTGCATCAGGTGCAGTTAGAAAACCATCTAAAGACGCTATGGTCACCGAAGTGGCCCGATCACCTTGGCAACATCGATGAAGCCAAAAAGAATGCTGGAAAGGTTTTATATAAAGATCATTGTGTACGATGCCATGTGGTCGTTCCCCATGGATCTCAGAACACTCCCGTCGAAGTTTCGATGACCTTGGTTTCAGAGGTACTTACTGATCCGAAGATGGCCCTGAATGCTTCCTCGGGTATGGCATCGACTGGCGAACTGAAAAAGCTCTTTCAGGGTCGCAGTGAAGTGCCTCGTGGCGAATTGCTAGAGGTGCTTGTGAAGCTTGCTGTGGTCAGCCCCTTTCGCGATGTGGCTGAAGGTGATTTGCTGGAGAAGTTGAAAACAGATGACGTATTCTCACCGAGTGAGATCGACGAGTTTTTGCGAGCGGTAGGGTTTGGCCGGAAGGAGGCGATGGCCCTAGTTGAGGCTCATCAGCGAAAGCTCGAAGGTTACTTCGAGGATTTGCGTAAGACCATCGAAATGCTGAAGAACAAAGGAGTCGTGACGACGGCAGCGAGTGCTCCGCCGACTTTAAAATACAAAGCTGCACCGTTGGCGGGCATTTGGGCGACTGCACCTTATTTGCATAACGGCTCGGTGCCCAACCTCTATGAATTACTGCGTCCTGCGGACGAGCGTCCCAAAACGTTCTTCGCCGGCAGCCATCAATTTGACCCTGAAAAAGTCGGCTTTCGAGCGGAGCAAGCGGACGGCACTACGTTGTTCGACACTTCAAAGCCTGGCAATTCAAACGCAGGGCATGACACGTATGGCAACTTTAGCGAAGAGGAACGCTGGCAACTCGTCGAATATTTGAAATCGCTTTAAGCAAATCCCGCAGATTTACTCTGCGGATCGTTGGGCTTCTAACTACTCAAGCGGTTTGCAATAAATGGCGACGAGGGCTTATGTCGTTAGCATGGTATACCTCGCCGAGTCGCTGACGCACTGGTCGCTTAGTCGACCTCTCGTGATGTTGCGGCCTCAGCGATCGACGATACTTACAGTCAGCTTGACCCTTCGACTACTTTCTAACGGATCGATTTACTTTAGTTAAAAACACAACGATGCGCCATGCAAGACGGCGGTATTTTCAATTCACAGGGATCTGACCAGCAGACCACCATCTATTGGGCTGCTATTTTGGGTAGAAGCAAACTATCATGTCAACTAGGTTAACTAGTTTTTTTCGTGCATAAGACTGCACTCTCTATGCGGGTTTCAGCTCGCTTATTTTCTTTGAGCAATTAGATGTGGTCACTGAATCAGTCTCGTTGTAGCCTACGCAACCTAGAGCTATCTTTGTTCCACAAATCGTGAGATTGCGAGTTCCAACAACATAACTGCCTGCAACCCAACATGCCTCCAAAATCTCGCAATGCTCAGACACACACCGATGACCGACTTGAGCAGCGATCCAGTCGACTACGCTTAGTGCTGGCGTTGATCGTTAGTGTGAGCGCATCCATTTATGTGGGATGGTTTTTATCTTATCCGGTGTTGGCTGGAATGCAGGGGGCGGATGGCGAGCCGATGTCGCGACTGTTGTACTTGTCACGCATCATGCTGCCGGAATTGTGGTGGAATGAAATGACCGGGGGCGGTCGACTGCCGCTGGGGTTTTTGGATCGATGGCCAGTGGCACTGTGGGTAACGATTTGGCTTGCCGTTGCGTTTGCCTTGGGAAGGCCATTAGTTCGGCTGGCGTTTCGAGATACAGTGCCAAGAGAGCAGAATGGGTCTTGGAGTCTGACTTGGGTAGAGATGGTGTCGTTGGCGATGTTAGCTGGATTGGCAATATTATCGACGGCAACTCTGTTGGTTGGGCTGGCAGGAGGCAGCGCGGGTCGCTCGATTGTTTTGGTGATCGGGGTGATGCTTGCCGCCGCTGGAGCGTTTACTTTCCCAATGGCTCGTTCAACATTTACTCATTCGCGATGGCTGCCGGAAGGCGCTGCGCCGAACGGGGTGTTTGGTCAGTTGGCAGGGCGGTTGGTAGTAGTACTGACGATCGTGCTTGCGGTTACTTATGGACTGGGCTCGATGATGCCTCCTTTTGAGTTCGATGTCGTTGAATATCATTTACAGTCGCCCAAAGAATTTTATCAGCTGGGGCATATCGGTTTCAATGACCACAACATCTATGCGAACATGCCACTGGGTTTGGAGATGCACAGCTTGGCGGCGATGAGTGTTTTTGGTGGGTCGAATGTGAATGAGCCTGACAACTGGTGGCTAGGTGGGCTGATCGGCAAGGCGGTCATTGGAGCTCATTCGTTAATCGCAGCGCTGTTGATCGGAGGCTTTGTGGCGCGAAAAACAGATTCGCGGTGGATCGGTTGGGGGGCAGCGGGGTTGTGGCTATCGGTTCCAGGCAACGCGCAAGTAGCGACTTCGGGGCTGATCGATGCGGCGCTGGGGACCTATATCTTGGCAAGCCTGGTGGTGGTAACAGAATTGTGGCGGCGGCTGGCTGAAAGAAATGAAGATGAAGCTAATTCTTCAGCGCACAATGGAGCTCTCCATGCCGATGAGGGGACCGTCGCTACTTTTGCGGAGCAAAAGGCGACAATGCTGCGCTGTAATACTGAAATGCGAAGTTCACAGTGGCTCGTGTTGCTTATCTTTATTTACGCTGGTGCGGCGGCGGCGGCCAAGTATCCAGGCTTGATTTACGCAGTGCTTCCCTGCATGGCTGCAATCGGTGCGGCGCTGTTCATGGTTCCAAAAGTTAGTCGATTAACGCTCGCAAAACAGTGGGTCGTGCCTGCGATCTGCGGGTTGTCGTTGACGTGTGCGCCCTGGTATGTGAAGAACGCGGTGCTGACGGGCAACCCTGTTTATCCGCTGGGGTACTCGGTGTTTGGAGGGAAGAATTTAGATCCAGCTCGCGCGGAGCAGTGGTCGAAGGCGCATCGTGTGCCGGCTTATTCAGTAAGTGCATTGGCGGATTCGGCGAAGCAAGTCTTGGTGGCTTCTGATGCAACGCAACCGATGGTCTTGTTCTTAGCAATGTGCGGACTGCTCGGGCCGCCTGCGATCAGGCATGCGATCAGGCATGCGACCAGGCGTGCAAAGCGTACTTCGCAGTTTCCTTGGAAGCCTGCCTGGTCGAGTCAGTGGGCCATGGTTTGGTTGGCCTGTTCAGTTTGGATTTTATTAGTGTGGTGGTTGGCGACGCATCGGATCGATCGATTTTGGTTGCCAGCCGTTTCTATTTGGGCTGTATTGGCAGGAGTCGGTTTGGCGCGGTTGGTCACACGGGTGTCCCATGGCTTGGCGACTGCGCTGGTGTTGTTCGGCTTGGCGTATGGAATAGTGATCAATGCTTCGCCAGCCGCTGGCGACAACCGTTACTTTGTGTCGCTTGAAGGGCTACGATCTGACGGAGGTGATGACGAGAACGTCGGAAGGCTTAGTCGGCAGATCGCGTGGTGCAATGACAACTTGCCCCAAGCGAAAACGAAATTGCTGCTTGTGGGAGAAGCTCGGGCTTTCGATTTTCGCATGCCGATCGTCTATAGCACTTGCTTTGACATATCCCCTGTAGAAACCTGGCTGCGTGGGAAAACTGCTGAGCAGCAGCGGGCGAATCTCAAAGCGGCTGGGGCGACTCACATGTTAGTCAACTGGGCGGAGATCGCTCGTTATCGCAACCCTGGCAATTACGGCTTCAGCGATTGGCCAAGTCGAGAGGATATCGATGAGCTGTTAGATTCTGGGGTGGTGCAGCGTGTGGAATGGCCGTTTGCAGCAGAAGCAGCGGAACTATATGAAGTGGTCAGCAGTGAAGTTCCCTGATTTTGATGTGCAAGCTCGGGCACAGAAGCATCACACCCATTGAACGCTGTTTTGTTACCACATCGCCGCCTGCCTTTAATGTAAATCGATTGGAGTAATGATTCCGCGATATGCACACCGCTTTGAAACGTTCAACTCGCCGTGATGCTCAAGTCAAATCGCATCGCAGCATAGTGAACCTAAACCTCGCGTATAGGTGTGAAATTATTTCGTAAGTTTTGGCGCAGCGCAGGTAAAGGACTTCAATTGATTGGCAGGCTGCGCTCCAAGCGGATATAAGGTGGACGGATCGAACACGGCGGACGGATCGATCACATCGCACGGCTTGACTGAGATATTCAGGCTTGCTCCCATTCCGGAGGATACCGTGACAGTCACACCTACAAAGCCGACGATCCGATAGGTCGCGTTGCTTCCTACTCCGCTAGCCGCCTGGTACGGAGTCCTCGAGGCGGGCTCGAACAGCGGCAAGAGCCGAGGTTGTCCAATAATGGCCGAAAAGTCCCTGCCCAATACGCTTTTCAGTCCGGGACTGCCTTTCCAGTCCTTGGGCGTAGACTGGCTAACCGGAAATGAGTCGTTATCAATCAAGTATTGCAGATCGCCGTTTGATGGACCATTGAGGATCCAGTTTGAATAGCTGCCAGCTGAATTCGTTGGGTCTCCGATGCATAATAGACCAAAATTCCCTGGAGTTTGATGCGGACTTGGATAAATTTGAATTTGGGCTGCACCGGTCTGATCGGTGTAGTTGATCCCATCAGGCGACAATCCGGTTTCGAAGAAGCGATTCCAGTGATTCACGTCGAAGGCGACCGGAAGCAAGGAGCAGTCGTATCCACTCCCGGTAAATTCGTAATCATCTCCCCACGCTCCGCCCTCTTCACCGGCATTCGCTTCGAATGCGTTAATTAAACCCGTATAAATTGTTGCCTTGGCAGACGCCGTCAACGATGAGCTTCTTCGACCGAGGATTCCGGCAGCTACCGCGTTCATAAAGTGAGTACGACGGGCACCGTCCCAGCGTTAGTCTGCGGCAGTCCGTACATCTATGTGCAAACGGCAAAAGGAATTCAACTGTCTGGGTCGCCTACTGCTGTTACGCAACTCAGTCCTTAGGAATCCTGTCTAATAGGACAGCCAAGGAAAAATTGAAGGCTGACATACTGCTGTCCAGTCAGCAGCCGCTTTCAGGCCCGCTTGTGGCGAAAAAGCGGCTATAGGTCGCGTTTTGGGCGATATTTAACAGGTTTTGCTCCATTCAAAAAAATTTGATGAACGGCTCGCGGTTTTAAAACGTAACGCTTGTGCATAGTTTCTAGTTCAGCCATGTCGACTGGAAGGCTTTTCTAGTTCAGAATGTTGCACCCATAGCTGTTCTTGCCTGGACCTGTCCTAAATTACCTCACGATAAACCGCATTATGTTCGACGCAGCATCGTTCTCGGGCTTGGCCTCCCACTTTTCCGCGCTCACCCTTTTGGCTGCCGGACCAAACGATTCCTGGTTAACAAAGTGGTTAACGCCCGTTTGGTTTTTAGGAGTTGGACTGGCGATTGGTTTGGTTGCGGTCGGCTTGTTCATCGTGTTAACCCGGATTCTATCCGCAATTCCGGCATGGGAGCGGCTTTCGCACTCGATAGCTGGTCATTTCGTCGCGTTGTTAATCACCGCGGCAATTGCTGGAGCTGGATATTTTGTTCTGATTCATCCCGCGATTGACAGTAGCGAGCTTGTTGGGACTGAAAAATTGATGCTGGGTATCGCCTTGTCGCTTTTGAGTGCCATTCTGGGCTGGGCGATTGTCTTCTGCTGCTCAAAGCAGGCGGCGACGAGCGCATTTGCGACGATGACTGAAGGAGTCTCTGGTTACTTGTGGCTGACCACAATCATCGTCATTGTCATTGGACTGGCCAGCACAGCTGTTGTTGAAAAACCTCAGAATGCCTTTTTGAGTTTACCGGAGCTTTTTCAAACTGGCCTGGATACCTTCTCGAAAAAAATCGAGGGATCGGATAAGGGGGACGAGGCGCCCTTCGTCGAAGTTGAAACACGGCTGAACCCAGATTTGGTCGAGAGCATCGAAATCAAATCCAATCGTATCGTGGTGTTGGCAGACGCATCGGACAGTTTTGAATTCACGCGAGCACCTCAGCAGATGGCTCCCGATGAAACGATCAGTTGGAGCCGAACTCAAAAGTCCGGAGGCAGCCCAATTCCGTTCGGCGAAGGACAGAAGCTTTATATTCAAAATAAAGAAGTGGACGAAGCCACGATCGATTTCAGGATTGTCACACGTCCAGCGGTCCCCGAGTCACGCACGTTTCTGCTTGCAGCAATAGGTGTGTTTCTAGTTGGACTAACGATTCTGTTGCAGCAGGCTGTTGCACCCCGCGTTAGTGCTGTTGCGTTGGCGACTGTTAAGAACGAATTGGCTCAGCCATTGTTTCTCGTGATGATGTTGTTAGGTATTTTGGCAATCCTGCTGTTCGTTTTCTTGCCTTTCAATACGTTCGGCGAGGACATCAAATTGCTCAAAGACTGCGGTATCACGACGATCATGTTATTTGCCGCGTTTCAGGGTATCTGGTCCGCCAGCAGTTCGATCAGTGAAGAAATCGAAGGTCGCACAGCCTTAACAGTTCTCAGCAAGCCGATTCAACGACGCAGTTTTGTGATTGGCAAATTTCTGGGTATTTTCTGGATACTGTTGTTGATGTTTGTTGTGCTGGGCACCGTTGAGTTAGGCGCGGTGGCTTACAAGCCGATTTATGATGCTCGCGAATCATCCACCTCGGATTTGGTTTGGCAGATATGTCACCAGGAAATGATCAGCACGATTCCTGGGTTGGCGATGGCGTTTATGCAAGCCGTTGTCTTGAGTGCAATCAGTGTTGCATTGGCAACCCGCCTTCCGCAGCTGGCCAACCTTTCGGTTTGCTTTGCAATCTACGTTGTCGGTAATTTGACAACGCAATTGGTTAGTAGCACGCAGGAAGGTTTTGAGATCGTACGCTTCGTCGCTCAGTTGGTAGCAACGATTATTCCAATTCTGGAGCACTTCTCGATGCAAGCGGCCATCGATGCGGGCAATCCGATCACCATGTCGTTGCTATCGGCCAGCTTGGTTTACTGCCTGCTGTACGTCGGGCTCGCGATGTTTCTGGCGTTACTGTTATTTGAAGAACGCGATTTGTCGTAGCTTACGTGGCGGACGCTGCCAGCGTCCGTCGATACTCGTACCCCATGAAATAGTACTCGTGCTCCTACTGCTATTCGAATTTAGCGTTCACATCCCGCCCGAAGAATCGTTGGGCACGAGTAGGAAAAGACGGCGAGCTGGAAGCTGGTTGGGCGAAAAGTCGTGGATAAATACACCGTAGCGGAAACCGTCAAGGTTTTCGGAGCTCGGTCTGCGACTTAGGTCCGCATGCCCGAAATGCTTGACGCATTCCGCTACCAACTATGCGCCACACCAGCTAGAAGCATTCTCCACTAAGCACCACTAATCGAAATACCGCGCCGGCGGGCGAGTTCTTCGAGGGCGAACTGGAAGTAGGGAAACGGCACATTGGTGTCGCGTTGAGTTGCCCAGCGGTAGACCAAGTTGACCATGGCTCGCGGCAAGCGACCTTCATCCACAGCGCGGGCAACCGTTTGAACATATTCAATTTGTCCGGGCCGCGCGCAGCGTAAACCGTATCGAAGTTGATCTTCGAGTTTTACGAGGTGCATGCTGTCGATTGAATTAGCAAAATTGTTGCCAAAACCCTCTTGAGCTTCAGCGCGCTCCGATACGAGTCCACTAGTTACGCTGGAGCCAGCCAGCAGAGCAAATGCCGCCTTTACCCAACTTCGACGTTTTAACATGCAATTACCTCAAACAGCAAAAGGGGATGTCGTTGTTTGAACTACTCAAAAACCGCGACGACCGTCAAGATCAATTCGCCTAAAAAAGCGTGGTGCGCATAGGATTCAGTGCTGAGGAGTGTTACATTGAAACTACCTCTCCTTGTTGGCGGATTTTTCAGAAGCCATTTTTTTAAAAGTTGAGTAACAAATGAACACTCGTCCAGAAAATGTCGAACTCGCGCATTCCACAACCATGCACATTAGGCGGCGGTTTGCAACATGGAGCTTGGCAGTGGTCGGCGCGTTGTCCACCACTGGCACTGTTTGTCTCCGGCCTACCGCGGCTTGGGGATATGACGAACCAGCGAGCAAAGAGAAGGCAAGCACAGGGAAGCAGGGGGACGAAGAAGACAAAGTAGCTAGTGAGGCGGCCTTCAGTCGCGAAGTATTCAGCAAGCTCATCTCTGAGGGGAAGTTGGATGAAGCGGAGGCAAAGCTGGAGGCGGCGATTGCGGCCGCACCCAATGATAGCCAGTTACTGAACATGGAGTATCAACTCGCGGCGGTGATGAGTCGCACCAAGCCCGAAGAGGCGAGGAAACGAATCTGGGCCTTAGCAGAGAAATTGATGGCCAAAGAAGAACTGGACGGCAGCGCTTCGACGATTCTATTGCAAACAGCCATGATGCGAGTTTCATCGGATCGTGACATGAAGTACGAAGACCGCATGAACATTATCGACAGTACACTCGCGAAGCTGAACCAGGCTGCGGGGGCTGAGTCGCCCGCGACTAAATCACTGTTGCAATTCAAAGTCCGCACGATGGTTTCGGCTGAAAAGTTAGCTGAGGCGAAGAGCTTGCTAGACACGATGATCGACCAATCTCGGGCGGCGCTTGATCCTGAAAAACCAGCCAGTGTTTCAGCCTATTCCTCCTTGGCTCTTCTCTACAACAGTTCGCTTGGCGATGACTACCCGGCTGAATCCAAGGCGATCCTCGATCAAGCCGAAGATTTTTTTCGATCGCGATTAACCGATGAAAAAGCGAGTGCCCAGGACTACGTCCGGTACGTCAACATGAAGATATCTTTGGTGTCGTCTCTCTTGTATTCAGATGCCAAACAAGCCGAATCTTCAATTGCCGATGTTGAAAAAATGATTGAAACGGCAAAGGAGCGATTTGAAGGGAAGGACTTGGAGCCGTTCAAGAATATCGAACTTAGTTTGAAATCCCTCAAGTCCCGAGTCGAATCGTCGTTGGTTCGAGACAGACTAATTGGTACACGGGCTCCAGAGATCAATGCAGATCACTTCGTCGCGACCAAGCCTGTTACGATGGAAGACCTTCGCGGCAAAGTAGTGTTATTGGACTTCTGGGCGGTTTGGTGTGGTCCGTGTATTGCGACTTTTCCCCATCTGATCGAGTGGCAGGAGAAATATTCCGACAAGGGCTTAGTGATCCTCGGAGCAACGAATTTCTATAACTACAAGTGGGATGAAGACGCGGGTAAAGCCGTCCGGGCTGAAGAAGGGGCTCAAGTGTCGCCAGAAGAAGAGCTTGCAATGCTTGAGAAGTTCCGTGAATCGTACAAGCTTCACCACGGATTTTTCGTAAATTCGAAGGAAAGTGGTTATGCTAAAGCGTTCGCCGTTTCCGGAATCCCGCAGGCGGTGTTACTAGACAAAGAAGGTAAGATCCAATTGATTCGAGTCGGTTCTGGCCCAGCGAATGCAAAGGCAGTCGAAGCCAAGATCAAAGAATTGCTTGCACAATAGTTAGCTGGTTTCATGAGAAACCGGACGGGCCAGTCGCGTGGGGCCAGTCGCGTGGGGCCGGGATGGATATGACCGTTCAGACCCGCTCGTGATGCGGACTGCAAGCCGACCCGTCGCCGCTGGCTATGGGTCAAACGATAGATGGTTTCGTGAGAAACCGGCGACTCCTGCTGGCTCATCCGCCATCAAACGAAACCAAACCAAGTAAATCGAAATCGCATTAAAGCGTTTCCTAAAAGATTGACCTAACCCGGTTGCTCCGCAGCCGAAAGACTCGCAAGTTATTAACGTATGAATACTTCTGAAATTGCCCCTGAAATTGCTCCTGCAATCGATTCCCGACCGCACATTCTAAACTTTGATGAAGGGCAGGTTCGCGAATGGCTTAAAGAGCACGGCTACCCTGCATTTCGAGCTGGGCAATTGCTTGGCTGGATTTACCAACGGAGGGCCGAATCGTTTGACGCGATGAGCGACTTGCCTAAAGCGATGCGCGTCGAACTTGAGCAATCGTTTCGGTTATGGACAGCCAACGTTGCCGCTCATCAACAGGCTGACGACGGAACAGAAAAACTGCTTCTGCGTTTAGCAGATGGGGGCAGGATTGAATGCGTCTTGCTGCGCGAGGAAACTCGACGCTCGATCTGTGTTAGCAGTCAAGTTGGCTGCGCGATGGGTTGTGTATTCTGTGCAAGCGGATTGGATGGCGTCGATCGAAATCTGACAAGGGGAGAAATCCTTGAGCAGATGCTGCGGCTTCAGCGATTGTTGCCTGATGAGGAACGCTTAAGCCACATTGTCATGATGGGCATGGGCGAACCGCTCGCTAATCTGGAGCGTGTACTCGCGGCTCTTGAAGTCGCTAAAGATCCAAAAGGGCTCGGCATCAGTCCACGCAAAATCACGATTAGCACAGTCGGTTTACCGGCCGCGATCGAGCGACTGGCAAAACATGCAACGCCGTTTCATCTTGCGATTAGTCTGCATGCTCCGAATGATAAACTGCGCAATCAACTGGTGCCGGTTAATGTGCGTATCGGTATTAAAGATATCTTGCGAGCGGCTGAGAATTACTTTGATGCAACGGGTCGACGGCTGACGTTTGAATATGTTTTGCTGAGCAAGATCAACGATACACCGGCCTGTGCAAGGGAATTGGTTGAGCTGCTGGGCGGACGAACGAGCATGCTGAACGTGATTCCCTACAATCCCGTGGAAGGCTTGCCGTATGAAACTCCATCGGCGGACGCCATTCACCGCTTCCGTAAGATACTCGTTGAAGGCGGGATCAACGTGTTATTTCGCCAACGGAAAGGCGATCGAATTCAGGCTGCCTGTGGGCAATTGCGACGCCTGCGCGCCGAAGCAGACGATTCGTCACCCATCGTTCATAGCATCAGCAGCAATTAGCGTTGTATAGTAAGCCGCGGAGCTGAATCAGTGAGCCAACGGCGCTAGAGGGCGAACGAAGTGGTAGTCTGAATCAGTGAGCCAACGGCGCTAGCCGCGGGCGAACGAAGTGGTAGTCTGAATCAGTGAGCCGACGGCGCTAGCCGCGGGTGAACGAAGTGGTAGTCGTTCTTGACCCATATCCAAAATTAAGCATTCAGATCACTAGGATACAGCCGCATTGACCAGACCGTGGAAGCTCAAACTGCCCAACTTCGTGCAACTGCGGCAAGCGCCGACGGCTTACGGTCTCGTCGCTCATAGTACGGCCCAGTAGAGACTCTATATGAATCGTGAATCCATTCTAGAAAAACTCCGCGATAAAGTTGCGCGCGGCGAAGCTATTATCGGCGGTGGGGCTGGCACTGGTATCAGTGCAAAGTGTGAAGAAGCGGGTGGGATTGACTTGATTGTAATTTATAATTCGGGTCGTTACCGGATGGCCGGTCGTGGATCGTTGGCTGGATTGATGCCGTATGGGAATGCGAATCAGATTGTTCGCGAGATGGGTTTCGAAGTCCTTACGGTCGTGAAGCACACTCCGGTTTTAGCTGGTGTGTGCGCGACGGATCCCTTTATGTTGCGCGATTCATTCTTGCGTGAATTGAAGGACATGGGTTTTGCAGGAATTCAGAATTTTCCAACCGTCGGTTTGATTGATGGTGTTTTCCGAGCGAATTTGGAAGAGACCGGAATGGGCTTTGGGCTCGAAATTGATTGTGTGGCTGCTGCGCATCGACTGGGCATGTTGACAACGCCTTATGCATTTGACGCGGAACAAGCAAAGCTGCTGGCGGAAGCCGGGGCGGATATTATTGTCATACACATGGGGTTAACCACAAGCGGCTCGATTGGGGCTCAGACTGCAAAAACGCTGGAAGATTGTGTACCAGAAATCCAAAAGATCACAGACGCGGCTAAAGACGTTCGTGAAGACGTATTTGTCCTTTGTCACGGCGGTCCGATTGCCGAACCTGCCGACGCAGCGTTTATTCTGAAAAAAGTGCCTACGCTTGCTGGTTTTTATGGCGCGAGCAGCATGGAACGCTTGCCCACCGAACGTGCCCTTACGGAGCAGATTCGTAAATTTATGGGTCTTCGGCTGAACTGACCAATTGAATTGGTGAATCCTTTCTTAGCGCGAAAAACTACCGGTACGTTGATATTCTTGGTGCAGGGAGCTAGAGTGTCCGTTGAAATTTCCGTCGAATCGCAGCGCAGTTTATTGGATATCGCCATGAGTGTTTTCTCAAATAGCGCAAACAACGAACACAAAAATAATAATCAACGACAAAAGCAACATGCTCGACGGATGCTTTTAGCAGAAACGCTTGAGAGCCGATGGTTGATGACTGCATCGTTGGGTTTGCCTGCCAGTGACGGCCTGTGGACCCCAGCGGAGCCATTGGATGCGACGCGAGTTCCTGAAGTTCGCGCGACCGAATATGAACTTTTTTCGCTCAGTGAATATGCGTTGCGCGAGCAGTTGTCGAAAGCGCCGCTTGAATTTACCCAAGAGGCAACTAAATCGAACGTCGTCATTTCATTGCCGCGACCGGATGGTTCTCTTGAGCGATTCGTTGTGTTTGTGTCACCGATCATGGCTGCGGACCTGGCAGAACAGTTTCCTGAAATACGGACCTTCGCAGGTCAAGGTGTTGATAACCCTGCTGCCAAGATTCGTTTCGACATCACGCCGGCCGGTTTCCATGGGCAGGTGCTGTCTCCGGACGGCGCATATTATGTCGATCCCTATTACCACTTGGATACCTCGCTCTATGCAAGTTACTATGCCACGGGAAACTTTCGCGTTCCCGAAGCGAGAGACTTAGCTAAGCCTGCTGGGGATTTGAGCAATGACGTGGTAGGCAGTTTTGGTAATAGCGGTTTAAGTGGCGAAGGTCCAGCAACAAACGGAAGCAGTCAAAGTCGCACGGGAACTGAGCTCCGGATTTACAGAACTGCTGTAGCCGCTTCGGGCGAGTACACGGCATTCCATGGTGGATCGGTTGGGGCTGGGCAAGCCGCTGTGGTTACTGCGATCAATCGTGTGTCGGGGATCTACGAGAGTGAACTTTCAATAAGACTGCAGTTGGTCGGAAACAACAGCAGTATTATCTATACCAACGCCGCAACGGATCCGTATTCAAATAATAACCCCGGTGCATTGCTTACTGAGAACCAAGCGAATCTTGACGCTGTAATTGGAAGCGCGAACTACGACTTGGGGCACGTATTTACAACGGGAGGTGGTGGTGTCGCAGGCTTGGGGGTCGTTGGAATTAACGGCCGCAAAGCTCAAGGGGAAACGGGGTTGCCGACGCCTATCAACGACGCGTTCTATGTTGATTACGTGGCGCACGAGATGGGGCATCAGTTCGGTGGGAACCATACGTTCAATAGCAGTGTATCGAGTTGCGGCGGTGGCAATCGCAATGCGAGCACGGCTTACGAGCCTGGAAGTGGGTCAACCATTCAGGCTTACGCAGGTATCTGCGGCTCTGATGATTTGCAGCCCAACAGTGATCCTTATTTTCATTCCATTAGCTTTGATGAGATCTTGCGTCACGTTGACACCGTTGTTCCGTCAGTCGGCTCAAGAATCCAAACCGGCAACAATGTGCCTACAGTTAGTGGTGGAGCGGACTATACCATCCCAGCACGCACTCCGTTTATGCTAACAGCTTCTGGCTTAGATGCTGATGCTGACGACCGGTTAACCTACGGTTGGGAACAGCGAGACTTGGGTCCGTCAACGACTGTCACCGCGCCCGATAATGGTTCGAGTCCGTTATTTCGCGCGGTGATACCGACTGCTTCACCCACTCGATTCTTCCCTCGTTTGTCCAGCGTAATTAACCAAACGACATCCATCGGAGAAATAACTCCAACCACAAATCGGGCATTGAACTTTCGTGTCACGGTTAGAGATAATCGCGCCGGCGGGTCCGGCGTTAATACGGACGACGTGCGTCTGAACGTTGTTGATACCGGTTCTTCATTTCGCGTTACAGCCCCTAACACAGCGGTTTCTTGGGATGGATTGACATCCAAACCGGTTACGTGGGATGTCGCAGGTACGAACGCAGGATCTATCAATTCGACCACGGTTTCAATTTATCTCTCAGTTGACGGTGGATTAAGTTTTCCCACGTTGGTTCTAGCAGGCACTCCCAATGATGGGGCTGAAAATATTATCGTTCCCAACTTTGGGACCAGTCGCGCTCGACTGATGGTGAGAGGGGACAACAATGTGTTTTTTAATGTCAACACCGCAAGCTTTACTATCATCCCGACGCCGATCGATATCAATCTTGGTGTGGGTCCGGCACTCTATGTGGAGAATGCAGCTCCTCTGATCGTTAGTCCAAATGCGACGGTCGTCGATCTCTTCAATACAAGTTATGCAGGGCTGTCGATGACGGCGAGTATCATTTCAAATGTCGAAGCGAGCGACAATTTGTCACTGCTTTCCGTCGGAAATGGACCGGGGCAGATTTCTATTACACCAACGCGAGTTCGCTTTGGCGGAGTCGATATTGGTAGTTGGACAAGATCGCCAAACTTGATCACCGTGAATTTTAATAGTGCGTCGACCCCCGCGTCACTTCAGGCTTTGATTCGCCAAGTTGCCTATGCATCGACCAGCGAATCTCCGAGCACGCTACTTCGAAGTTTCCAAGTATCAATGGGTGTCGGGCTCAGCGCAACTCGCGCGATTCAAGTGACGGCAGTTAATGATTCGCCCTCTTTAGTCGACGTAACTTTGCCGGTCGTCGACGAGGATGCCGTCCAGCCTGTCGGACGACCGGTTGATCTTCTGTTTTCCAATAGCTTCAGTGATCCAGACGCCGGCGCACAGTTTTCTGGTATAGCGGTCGTCGCCAATGCTCTAGATGCCGCTCAAGGCGTGTGGTACTTCAGTGGTGATGGCGGCACATGGACTCCGGTCGGGACGGTGGACGACACTTCCAAAAGCTTGTTGCTTTCGCCTACCAGTTGGTTAGGCTTTAAGCCGGCTCCAAACTACTTTGGCAGCCCTAATCCTCTGCTTGTGCGAACGCTCGACGATACCTTCAAAGGGACGTTTACTATTCCTGGCGGAACGCTGAGGTATCTCGACCCGGCAGCAAAAGTTACTGATGGTCCTGTTTCAGTCAACACAGGCAAGGTGCAACTTAGAGTCAGGAATATCAATGATGCTCCGACAGCGACATTGCCGAGTGTATTGATTAACGCGACACAAGATCAACCTGTCGATTGGACATTTCCATCGGATCTCTTTGTTGATATTGACTCCACTACACTCACCTGGAGTATCACGCCAACCGGCGTTCCTACCATCGCTAGCTGGATTAACTTCGATCCGGTAAAGCACACACTGAAAGGCGTTCCTCGTAATGCCGATGTAGGCGAGTTTGAATATCAATTGCGAGCCGCGGATAGTTCGGACGCGTCGGTTGCGATCCCACTGAAAATTTCTGTCGCAAACGTCAATGATCCACCTGAGCAACTTGCCCTTCGCGGTCAAACTGTAGCGGAAAACAATCCAGGAGTTAAGATCGGCGCCGTATCAGTGCTTGACCCGGATGGCAAAGACACCATTACTTATGCAATCTCCGACAGTCGTTTTATTATCCGGGACGGTATTCTCTATCTTCAATCATCGTCCATCATCGATTACGAATCAGAGCCACGAGTATCAATTACAATAACAGCCACCGATAGCGGAACTCCAAACCGTTCGACTTCGTCTCCGTTTGTAATCGAAGTTCAAGACGCCAATGAGTTCTTCCCCGACTTGAACCCCGCGAGATATTTGATTCCATTCAATCGCGCCGATAACCAGTTGCTTGGTACCGTGACAGCTCGTGACGCGGATATTTTCCAAACGGTAAAGTACAGAATCCAAGAAGATGATGCAGGTATCTTTGAAGTCGGAGAAACCTCCGGTCAAGTACGGTTAAAGCCGGGCGCCCAGATAACGAGTCCAAGCTATCGCGTTTTTATTTCAGCCTACGATGACGGCTCGCCTTCAAACTCGCGAGTGGTTTTGTTTAATGTCGACGTAGAAGTCCCCAATCAATTCGCTCCGCAAATAGTCCCAGGGCAGCGATTCTCGGTTGCTGAAAATTCGCTTCCAGGCACTGTCGTTGGCAGAGTACTCGCCCAAGATCAAGATGGAGACACTAACCTCCGTTTCTCAGTCGGGTCGGGGCCGTTCATCATCAATGCGACTACGGGAATAGTCAGCGTTGCCACTGGTGCTAACTTAAACTTTGAAGCGCTGGCAAGTTACTTAGTGCCAATTCAAGTCACCGACAGTGGAAGTCCGTCACGAAGTGGTTCGCTGCCCATTACGGTTAACTTGACCAATGTGAATGATCCTCCGACTGCGATCGCTTTAGCAAACCCCAGCGCTTTGTCGCAGCAAAAAGGTTTGTCGTTGTCGAGGATAAACATAACCGATGAAGATCCAGCTACGCAGTATGTCTTTGCCACTACAGATCCGCGTTTCGAATTCCGCAGCGGTATTTTGTCGTTGATTCCAAGCGTCTTTTTTGCGAGTAATCTGGTTGGCACTTCAACCACAGTCGACGTGACCGTGACAGATGCTTTCGACTCTGCTAGTTCGAAGGTGCTTCCGTTGAAAGTTAACATCGTTGCCAATGCCGCTCCTTGGCAGAACCGTGTTAATCGGCTGGATGTGGATCGAAATGGAGTCGTTTCCGCAATCGATGCATTGATTGTGATCAATGCGATCAACGATAAAACAGCAAACCTCCCGCGTGGTAACTTGCGAGTTCCCCGTGAATTGGCGGACTTGGCTTTGTTCGATGTCGACACAAGTGGCGACAATGTACTGTCCCCACTGGATGCCGCGCTGGTGATCAATGCGCTCAACAGTGGTTCAGGTGAAGGCGAATCGAGAACAGTTGAATCGGTCAAACCTCAACTTTGGCTTGATGCATTTACAAGCTTAGAGCAGGAACGCAAACGTCGAGGCGTTTAGTACATGTCCATCTGTTTCGTGGCATCGTTTGGCTTTAACCAGTAGCAGTGAGCCGTCGGCGCTGGCCGCGGGTTTCGAAGCGGTAGACAATCATAACAGCCAGTCCAATTTAAGCGCAAAGTCAATAGACAGACATCTCTGCATTAGATAGACAGCGTGCAATTCAAGCCGCCCGACTTCGAAACCCGCGGTTAGCTAGTGCCGACGGCTTACGGGCGCCTTTTTCGTAGAAAAGCGTAAGTCAGTCATTTGTTAATTGCCTTCTGGCGGGCTCAGTTCAGCAGCAGGTCATCAGGCTGGCCGATAGCACCGGAAATGGCAGCGACAAAGTGGTTGCCAATTTGTTTCATGGCTCGGGACCACATCTCGTCGTCGCTGGCGAAAACCAACTGCGGCGAAACAGGCATCGGAAGCCACTTTCCGTCTCGCAGCTCCGACTCAAGTTCGCCCGCCTGCCACGTAGCTTGACCAACGATGATTCGTACATCGTGCGCGTTTTGGGACTGAACCAATCGTTGCAAATTCTCCAATCGAGCGGCAACGTAAACACCATCAACGGATGTATATTCCGCAAGTTCCGGTTGACTATGGAGCGCAATAACGGGTCCCGACATTGGTCCACCAAAGTGCAACCTGCGCTGTAATCCCGCAGTTGCATTTTCGCCCGCTAGATGTTCCCACAATTCGTCTGGGCTATCTGGAAAACTGCGATTGAGAACAACGCCTACGGATCCCTCTTTGCCGTGATGCACCAGCAAACAAACACTGTGGTCATAAAGCTCGCTTCGCCAGGTGGGAGAAGCGACTAGCATGCAGCCTTCGAAGTGGTCATCTATCGAATCCAGTCGGTTTATCATCATCTCCCTCGATGGATAAAATATGTCAAGCTGGCAAGTCCCTGATGCACGCCCCAATAAAATGCAACTTGTGTGCCAAATTACATTGAGAAACGAATTGCCCGTTGGTTTGCGGTTAACGCCTTTAGTTAAGCTGTGTATTGATCGAAAATTAACTTACAATTTTGCTACCGGTCTTCATTCCCAATATTTCGGATGCAACTAGAAATGGAAATTCAGGACTTTCGTCGGAACTACGATCAGGCTTCGCTGGAGTTTTCAGACTTAGAGCCCAATCCAACGGCCGAATTCCTTAAATGGTTGGAGCTTGCACATGCGACGCCAGCGCCACATTGGCTCGAAATCACAGCCATGACGCTGGCCACCTCCGATAGTTCGGGACGTGTTTCTGCTCGAATCGTTTTGCTAAAGACTGTAGACGCCTCAGGCTTCACCTTTTTTACTAACTATCGTTCCGACAAAGCTCAACAACTTTTAGCCAATCCGCATGCGGCTCTAGTTTTTTATTGGCCACACGTGGAGAGACAAGTACGGATCGAAGGCTTGGTCTCGTTTACGGACTCTGCGGTCAGTGATAAGTACTTCCATGCACGACCTCGTGGCAGTCAAATCGGTGCTGTTGTCAGTCCCCAGTCGCAGACGCTGCAAGGCCGTGATCAACTAGAAGCGAGCGCCGCACAGTTAGCCGAAACCTATGCTGGTCAACCAGTCATTCCTCGGCCTGAATATTGGGGCGGCTATTTACTCAAGCACCATCGAGTCGAATTTTGGCAAGGCAGACCGAACCGCCTTCACGATCGATTTCTCTATTCAAAAACCGAATCCAACGAACAATCTGAGTCTTGGACAATCTCGCGGCTCGCGCCTTAGTGGCGTAAGCTTCCAGCTTGCGGTTGCGCGCCCTAGTGGCGTATGCTTCCAGCTTGCATTTGCCCTGCTGTTCTTCACTCAGTTTCAAATGCACCAGCTTTGTGCTGAGTTTAGGAGGAACTATAATGCTTCCGATGTCGTCCGCGGCATTCCGGCGTTCCATTTGAAGGCTACCATTTGCTGCAACTTGATATTTTGAATTTCTAGTTCTGGAGCAACTAGAAGTGGTACGCGGCTCCGTCGCAGTTGACTCAACTATCGCCCTTTGCCATCGCTGATAAGACTCACGCTTCGGCAAATCGCAATGTCGTCTAACCAAAGAACGCGATGAATTTCAACGAGCAAGATAATGAAGCAGCGATCTTTGAAGAAGTTCTCTCTGCGAATACGCCAGCGGCAATTGAGCTAATTCTTGATCGCCGATGTGGTACAGATTCGAAGTTGCGAGCTCGAATTTTAGCGCTGTTGGAAAGCTACCATAGCAGCGAGTATCTTGAGCGGTTTCAAGCGGGGGTTTTTGATAATAGCCTTACGGGGACTAACGTTGGCAAATTCCAGATAATGGATTTGCTTGGCCAAGGTGGGATGGGCGATGTTTACTCTGCTCGCAGGGTCGACCAACCGCGTGAAATTGTCGCATTGAAGGTCATCAAACCAGGAATGGATACGCGTCAGATCATCGCAAGATTCAATCTGGAACGGGAGACATTGCGTAGGTTCGATCATCCGCATATCGCTCGATTCATTGATTCTGGCGTCGACGCTACGGGGCGAATTTATTTCGCTATGGAATTGATTCAAGGAATGTCCATCGTTGACTATTGCGATCTTCATCGCATGTCAATACAAGGTCGACTGCGATTGTTCCTCGATGTCTGCTCGGCGGTCAGTCATGCACATGGCATAGGAGTTATTCATCGCGATCTCAAACCACAAAATGTTTTGGTAACCCAGCGAGATGGAGTTGCCGTTGTAAAAGTAATCGACTTCGGCGTTGCCAAAGCACTATCGAACGACGGCGAGGCCGATTCTCGCTTGACCGGTGCTCTTCAATGGATTGGCACACCTAAGTACATGAGTCCAGAACAATTGGCGTGGAGTTCGGATGTTGATGCGAGGACCGACGTATTCTCATTGGGCGTTATGCTTTATGAACTGTTAACTGGCTCAACGCCCTTAAAATCCGAAGAGACCTCCAATTTCGATCTTTCTATGCTACGCAGTGACTTGCTCAACCAGAGTATTGACTTCTGCAGCCAGCGAATTGCGAGTTACAAATCCGACGACGCGCTTCGACACGCAGCGAATCGATCGACAGCCCCCCAAAGCCATGTACGTGCGGTTCGAGGGAATGTCGACCGAATCACGCATAAAGCCCTTGAACGACATCGCGATCAACGTTATTTAACCGCAGGCCAGTTGGCCGACGATGTTAGCGCTTACCTACAAGGGGGTTCAATTTCGCTGAAGCAACCAACAATAGTGGAGAATGTGCAGCGTTGGCGACGCCGCCATCCGAAAGCTGCGGCACGAACGATCGGAGCAGGAGTTGTCCTAGCCATCTTTGGGTTGGTCTTCAGCGCCATTTGGGAAATCCGGCGCGCCAACCACGCGAGCGAGGTCGTTGGCAAGGATTTGGAACAAGCATCTTTTGTACAAAACATTCAATCGGCTTCGCAGTTTATTTTCTCCGGCGACACTGCGTCCGCCAAGAAGTCATTGCGAGAATATCTCTGGGACAAGAAAAGTTCCTATGCCAATCATTTTGTACCTCGTCTCCTTCAGGGGATGTTTACTGAAGCATCCCAAAGGATGTTGGGTCACGACGACGACATTCTCGATATGGACATTTCTGAGAATCGTCGATGGTTAGCCAGCGTCGACAGGGGCGGGAACATTATTCTGTGGGATCGGCAGACTGGTAAGGACGTCCATCGCGCGCGTGCCAGCAACAACGAAACTACGCGTGTGAGATTTCGACCTCACGGAAATCTGCTCGCTACAGCCGGTCAAGATACACTTGTTCGGCTATGGGATTCGGAGAGTCTCGAGTTGGTTGACACACTGAGCAAACACCAACGCACTATCAATGGCTTGGCTTGGTCACCCGATGGCAAGCTATTAGTGACAGGCGATCGAGAGGGTTTCGTCTATATTTGGGACGTCGATAAACGGATCTGTCTGATAGAACTGCCCGAGCAATCAGATACTGTTCGATGCATCGAGTGGTCGCCCGATGGAAAACACCTAGCAGTGGCCATCAAAAATATCGGCGTTCAGCTGTGGGAGACTCAAGGTTGGTCTAAAATTTCCGAGTTCTCCAACGCCAAAGATTATGGTGCTTTAGCGATCGCTTTCTCACATGATAGTCAGTATATGGTGTATGGCGGCTATAAACGAACATTGAGCTTCATTGATATGAATTCGTTATCCATAGAGCAGGAAATGGGGACACCGCACGACATTTACTCTATCCAGTTTGGCCGCAACTTGGAGGTGTTTGTTGGTGAGTCTTATGGAATCGTCCAGCTATTTCAGCGTTCCATGACGTTAGATTCTTGGGTTCCGACGCGATTGACCGATCTTAGTTCAAAATCCAGCACACAGCGATCCATTCGTCTCGATGAAGACGCAGATATCATGCTCGCTGCTGCGGAAGAACATAAGTCCATTGACGCTTATCCATTATCGAAATTACTTGGCTATCAAACAAAGTCAGTTCCGACTGCTTGTACCGGAACGATCGCTGAATTGGGGCTGCGACTGCTTTCCGATCTTGAAAGAAGTGTAGCGGTACAGGACGATTACGAGCACCTTAAGAATTTGAGCTTTCGCGCAAGTCAGGTCTGTACTCCAGCATATTCAAAAGTTGCACAACGGATCGCCATTGCCACCATCGATGACAAAATCAATCTCGTTAACGCCACAACTTTGCAAGTTGTTGAGCAACTGGATCTCGGGGCGGGCGTTTCGTCCCTCCACTTTTCTCGCAGTGGACAACGATTGTCGATTTGCAAGTCGAATGGCACAGTTGGTGTTTGGGACCTTGAGTCGATGTCGCACTGGACTGCTATTGAATTGGTAGATGGGAATAAGTCTCGCGGCGTTTTTAGTCCTTGCGATGATCTATTTATTGCAGGTGAAACTGGCAAGACCACAATTTTCTCCTTTGATGAAATAACCGGAAAAACCCTAAACAGCGCCAAGCTTTTGAGCGGATTTGAGAATTTGTGTTTTCAGCCCAACGGTAAGTATTTAGTGGTTGGCGAAATGGGTTGGCTTTCTGTTTGGGCAAGCGATCTATCGAAACAACTTTGGCGTGCACCATTCACCAAGAACGGAGTGCCTGGGACGGTTGAGGCAATGTGCTTTGCTCCGGAAGGCGATTGCTTGGCGGTTCTACTGCGTGACGGAACAGTTGAATTCTGGGACATGCAATCCAGAGTGCGGTTCTTCGCTATGCAAACGCCCACGCTCTACGACAATTCCCATAATTTTTGCAGGTGGATGAGTTTTAACGACAACTCCACCCTTTGGGTAAGCAGCGAGGACGGTCAGAAGTATTTTCAGCTTCAAGCCGCAAGGAATTGATCGTCTGCCGCAGCGGCTCTCCTGATAATTCTATTTCTGACAAAAAAACTTCGAAGTGGTGGCAAGAATTCGCCAGGTCTGTTACTGTAAACAGCCCAGCTGTTTCTGCCGGAAAACTTCGAGGATGTGACGATGTCCGATGCAATTGTTTCGAACGAGCTAAGCTCGCAGAATCCACAGCGAGCCGTCGCGGCAGACCTGTCATCGATGGCTGAGTTTGATTCGGTAAGTGTTTACGAAACCCTTCGACGAATGGCGGCCCAGCGACTAAGATTCGGAGCGGGCAATTTGACGCTAAATCCGACCGCACTCGTTAATGAAGCGTTCTTAAAATTGATGCGGTGTTACGCGACTGAAGGCTTGAGAGACCGCAGTTCAAATCGAGCGTTCTATGCCGCCGCGTCGGAAACGATGCGTAGGATCGTCATCGATTACTACCGCAAACGCAATCAAAAGAAACGCGGCCACGGTTTCGTTCGCGTTCCAATTGACATTGCTTCTTTGCCAGAAAAAGT
The DNA here is from genome assembly GCA_031412515.1 of Planctomycetia bacterium. Lineage (GTDB taxonomy): Bacteria > Planctomycetota > Planctomycetia > Pirellulales > Pirellulaceae > Aureliella. The sequence continues at coordinate 48,617 of JANODD010000021.1, forward strand.
TGAGTCAACGAATCTTTTGGCGCTCAATGACGCCATCACTCAGTTTGAGCTGCTGCATCCGCATAAAGCGGAACTTGTCAAGCTGCGATTCTTTGCCAAGCTAACGATGCCCGAGTGCGCGCAAGCACTGGGGGTTTCGCTTGCTACCGCCGAGCGACAGTGGCGGTTCTCCCGAGCTTGGCTGGCTGAACAACTCAAAGATTGATCAAAGTGGTCACTGTTGCCGTAAGCACTACGCAGCTAACTATTTTTTCTTGGCTCAGGCAATTGCGACGCTCTAGGATTTTTGGTGTCGGCGTGAGGGGCTTGATCGCCTTATCGCGTCTATTTGAGTAGAGCAACTGTTACTTCAAAGAAAGCACGGCGGTGCCTGAGCCATCATCACTGGTGACGTGTTCCGTCCTCGGCCTGGCACTTTCCTGTTACGGACTACGCGGGAAGCGTATCGGTTGATTTGGAAATGGCAATCGCCAGTATGACGATCCTGAAGGCTTGACCACACTTGGCATTTTACTTGGCATTTTACTTGCCACTGCGGAGCGGCATTGCCGGTTCGCTTGAGCGTGGCTTGCCGAAGAGCTGAACGTTTAAAGTCTCGTTTTTTAAAAAAGAGTGAGGGGTTCGTGGTCCCATTCGCGAATTATTATTTGCGGCTCAATAGACGACTTCTTGAACGGTTTAGAATTGCGATAGGTAGATCATGCAAAAACTCAAATGCTATGCCTGCGGTTTACTTTTTTTCGCCGTTGCATGTTGCCTCGAGGCCGAATCGGCGTATTCGAATTTGGTTCTGAATTCATCATTTGAAAACTCGGCACTTTCAGCGGGCGGAGTTGATAACTTCAATGGAGATCCAATCGGACAAGGGTGGGTAGTAGGTGATGGAGCCGGTGGACTTCTTCTCTTCCGTCCGGCCATTGGCGACGGCAGGCCCGCCGCGCCAAACGGTAGTCAATACATCGGTTCATCGCTCTTGCCCAAGACGTTTTTTCAGGATATTCCTCTGCTTGCAGCCAGTAGGGAATACAGGGTGACTTTCCAATTAGCGGCTGCATCACCGGCTAATGCGCCAGGGGCTGTTTCTGTCAACATTCTGAATGGCAGTTCCATATTCAGTCAGGCTTTTTCCAGTGCATCACCAAATTTTGGATTGCAGCAGTTTACGTTTACGACAACGAACGCTGGAACCTATCGGCTGCAAGTTACGACTGGAACCTTTACACCATCGTACATGGACGCTTTCACGCTAGATGTGACTGCGGTTCCGGAGCCTTCGTCTGTTCTTTTGGTCTTGGGAGGTTCGCTCCTTCTATTCCGTCGATCGCGAATTCTGCGTTCTCGACAACCTTCCTGCTGATTTTCTAAAGCGATACTTGCTGTCTTGCTAATCGAAATTGGAAGTGGCGAGCCTGATGATGCTTGGAATCTCCGCGATAGCCTACTTTTCTGCACGGAAACGAATCGGATCATCGAAAGTCACATCTCATTGGAGGCAAAGCTTTAATTCTGCGACCTCAAACGCGGCGATTTATTTTCAATTTTTTCAAGTTTAGTGCAGAAGTATTATCGCCGCTAGCGTCTTCTTGAGTGGGCGTCCTATCCACACCGCAGGCTCAGAGCATTTTGATTTTTACCCGCCATCGAATACATAGGCAAACTCATGAAAGCAAGTTGGAAAGATCGATTTTTTACCTCTACACGTGGGAAAGGTCTCAAGGATCTCAGAAAGCACCTCTTTTCGGACGGCAACTCGGTTGATTTGATCGAACCGCTCGGCGGGGTATTTGGAATCGTGACGATAAATGGCGTTCAAAACAATTCGACAGTACCTGAGCCCACAAGTGCTCTTGTGATCGGTGTTGCAGGCTGTCTCTCGATGTTCTGGCGCCGAAGAATGAAGCGTTTCCAAAACGAAACGCTGGAGGCTTTTTGAGCACGAAGGCGGGTGTGGCGAAGGGCTGTCATTTGGGTCTTGTAGTGTATTGAGCAACTTTTATACTACGCGTCGCTAGAAAGCACCCCATGCATGGTGGCCAGCTTTCCCGCGACTGCGTTAGGCATGCGTCTACATGAACTAGTTTACGAAAAAAATTAAAAACCTGAAGATTGCGCGACGGGTTCTTGAGTTTATTGCGTCTTTATAAGTAGGGATATCTATTGTCGGCCTTATGAGCAGGCTGGTCCCCTAACTACCTTTCAAGTAATCAGCTTCCCGTTAATACCGCTTTCACGAATCGTGGAATGGATTGTGCAATGAGGAAAAACGGATTTACGTTAGTTGAATTGCTTGTCGTGATTGCCATCATCGGAATTCTCATCGGGTTACTACTGCCTGCCGTTCAGATGGCAAGGGAATCCGCACGACGTATTCAGTGCGCTAGTAACCTTAAGAACATTGGTATCGCGCTCCACAATTTTTCAGACGCCTACCGTTCGCTTCCCGCTGGTTCGGAGAGTTACGCAGGAACCTATCACGCTTGGTCGACACGCATCCTTCCTTACATCGAGCAATCGACGGTCTTTTCCCAAATGGATTTTGCAAAACCATGGGATGCGGCAGGCGGAAATCAAGCGGCCGCCACTCAACGTATTGCAATCTATGTTTGTCCCTCGACTCGAGTCGAGTTCAAGGGTAAGCAAGATTTTGGGGGCATTTTTGGAACAACGCTACTCGACCTCGAGGCTGGCTCGGGACCCTTTGATGCCTTCGGTTGCGGAACTCTAATCGCAACGTCGAAGGAGCAGCGTAAACCGATTCAGTTCGCTTCCATAACCGATGGATTGAGTGTGACTTTGGCCGTAGGTGAATCGGTAGATCGCGATCCAGAGGGATCAGGTCGTTGGGCCAGTGGACTTAACTGCTTCTCACAGAATGAATTGTCATTTCAGACCGGGACGGCCGGAGAGTTATTCTCCCTGCATCCCGGAGGTGCACATGCATATGAGACTAATGAATAAAGTACTCTCTCAACTGCGTATAGCCCTTCAGGAACTTTTGCATTCGATCGATTTACTGTAAATGACGGATTGTGCAGAAGAGTGGCGAATGCCCGCCAGATAGAGTAAGCTGTTAGCATGATCGAACAGCCAGCCCGAGTGCTTCCAGTAAGATTGATACTTTCGCACGTGTCTCTGGAAATTTTCTGAACGTCAATTTCCTTCTACTTAAGTCTGTTTTTATCGCACTTTTCTGCCCACTAAAAAACTCTCTGAATAAGAAACTTCTGGAGCCCCCTTCAATGAGTTTGACGCACCACAAAATCCTGCTAAATGTGGCAACTGATGAGTAGCACTGTTCCACCAATTCTTGAAATAAATACTTCGCGCCAGTTCACCAACTGGATGGCTGAGCAGCAATTGAGTCTGGCATTCACCACGTACCAGGCTGGAAAACTATTTCTGCTCGGACTGCAACCGGATGGAAGGCTTTCGGTATTCGAACGCACCTACAACCGATGTTTGGGCCTTTGGGCTGACGGTCAAACTATGTGGATGTCGTCGCTCTATCAACTGTGGCGATTCGAAAACGTCATCGAACCCGGCGGAAGTGCTGGGGGATACGATCGGCTTTACCTTCCTCAAGTTGGCTATACCACGGGCGATCTAGATATTCACGATGTAGCCGTCGAAGCGAGCGGTCGAGTCGTTTTCGTGAACACGCTATTCGGTTGCCTAGCAACCATCAGCGACACACACAGCTTTATTCCACTCTGGAAGCCGGCGTTTCTCAGCAAGCTTGCCGCTGAAGATCGATGTCATTTGAACGGATTGGCGATAGAGAATGGCGGAGCCAAGTACGTTACCGCCGTTAGCAAGTCGGACATTGCCGACGGCTGGCGCGATCGCCGGCGCGATGGAGGCTGCGTTATTGATATCGCGTCGAATGAGATTATCACCTCGGGTCTTTCGATGCCGCATTCGCCGCGAGTTTATCGAGACAAATTATGGTTGCTGAACTCAGGCACGGGTAACTTTGGTTTTATCGACCGCTCGACCGGAAAATTCGAGAAAGTGGCCTTTTGTCCTGGTTACTTGCGAGGACTCTCATTTCACGGCGATTACGCGATCGTAGGTCTATCCAAGTCCAGAGAGAACAAGACATTCTCGGGGCTAGAACTAGACGACAACCTCAAATCCGGCGACGCGAAAGCGCGTTGTGGAGTCCAAATTATAGACCTGAGAAGCGGCGACGTTGTGCATTGGATACGCGTTGAGGGAGTCGTTCAAGAACTTTACGACGTAGTCGCGTTACCGGACGTCAAGCGACCGCGGGCGCTCGGCTTCAAAACAGATGAAATCCGCCGCGTGCTGCGCGTCGGTGAGATCCAACCACTATAGCTTTTAAGATACGCATTTCGTCATCGAACAACTTCCTCACTCCGACAGATCACCTTTTAAACGCGACAATCAATCATGAGAATTACCAATCAAATCTCTAAACTCGTTCGCCAGGTTCAAGTCAACCGAAAGGGTGCAAAGTCGAACCGCAACCGCTTGCGGGGCTTGCTGTTTGAGCAAATGGAAGATCGTCGGCTATTGGCAACCATTGACCTAGCAGCGCTGACCTCCGCTCAGGGAACACTTTTTATCGGTGCCGCGTTCGACGATCGCACGGGCTGGGATGTCAGTGTTGCAGGTGACCTGAATGGCGATGGATTTGATGATTTGCTGATCGGGGCGCCGTGGGCCGACGGGCCAAGCAATTCAATACAATTTTCCGGAGACAGCTACATCATCTTTGGAGCCGCTAATCTCTCATCAACTGTTGATCTTTCGAATCTTGGCACGAAGGGGATTACAATATATGGTTCAGGATCTTCTGCTAGTACTGGCGACCGTAGTGGAACCTCTTTGGCAGGAGCTGGCGATATTAATGGCGATGGTTTTGACGATTTAGTCATTGGAGCACCAAACGCTGATGGCAGTGACCCAATAATAGATGCAAATGACGGAGAAAGTTATGTAATCTTCGGAAGCAATACACTCCCTTCCGCTATCAACTTGGCAAACCTGGGTACGAGTGGTATCACCATCGTCGGCGGGGCTGAAGATGGTTGGAGCGGATTTGCTGTGAGTGGTGCCGGGGATGTTAATGGAGACGGCTTCAGCGACTTAATTATTGGTGCCTACAGAGAAAACACTTCTGAAAATAACGAAGGTGCAAGTTATTTGGTCTTCGGCGGTGCGTCTCTTCCGCCGGTGATCGACTTGGCAAATCTGGCGTCGCGGGGCGTCGTTTTGAAAGGAGCGGGAATCAATGACTATTCCGGGATTTCTGTTAGTAGTGCTGGAGACATTAACGGCGATGGTTTTGACGATCTGGCGATTGGCGCCTACAAAGCTGACTCAACAACGAATTCTCGATCCAATGCGGGCGAAAGCTATATTGTCTTTGGAAGTAACTCGATGCCCCCAGTGGTCAGCCTAAGTAGTCTTGGAGCGGCGGGCGTTACCATCTTCGGAGCAGACGTAGACGATCTTTCGGGCCGCGCCGCAAGTGGAGCTGGTGACGTGAACGGCGACGGCTTCGACGACCTGATCATTGGAGCGGATCGTGCCGACGGCTCGACGAACACCCAATTCACGACTGGAGAAAGTTATCTAATATTTGGCGGTCCTTCGATGCCTCAATCAATCGATCTTCGAAACCTCGGATCTCGCGGTTTCACGATATTTGGTGCCGACGCGAATGATCATCTCGGCTTCTCTGTCAACAGTGGTGGCGATGTAAATGGTGACGGTTTTGATGACCTCCTTATTGGTGCGTATGGCGCGGATTCGACTGCGAATGCGAAGTCACTGGCTGGAGAAAGCTACGTAATTTTCGGCCGCCCTGCATTTCCTCCTACTCTCAATATAGGGAGTCAGACAGCTGACTTCCTGACAGTTCTTGGGCCGAGGGCCTTCGCCTGGAGCGGTTGGTCCGTAAGTGGGGATGGCGATACAAATGGTGATGGGTTTTCCGATCTCATTATAGGCGCATATAGTATCAACTCGGCTTATTTGATTTTCGGTAGCGATTTTTCGACTGTTGTAACCCACCAAGGAAGCAACGTTGCGGACACAATATCCGGCACATCCGCAGCCAATATAATGAACGGCGCTCGTGGGAACGACATTCTCATTGGTAACGGCGGAGCCGACGTTCTGACCGGAGGTCAGGGCAATGACATTCTCGCGGTGAGTGACCTGAGTTTCAAACGCATCGTCGGTGGCACCGGGACAGATACGCTGCGACTGGATGGCAGTGGGCTCAGCCTAGATATTGCTGCGATTCGAGATAATCGAATTTTGGGGATCGAACAGATCGACATAACGGGATCCGGCAACAATACGTTCACGCTAAATTATCGCGAAGTCCTGAACGTTTCCGATGAATCCAATACGTTGGTCGTGCGACGCAACCTGGGTGACATCGTCAACTTCGGAAGTGGCTGGACTCAGGCTGCCAACCAAACGATTGGTTCGGATACGTTCGCTGTTTACACTCAGGGTATTGCCACTTTGAAAGTGCAGTCAGTCAGCAATCCGCCGACTGACATTTCTATCAGCAACACTAACATTGCCGAAAACAATGCGCCTGGCGCTGTCGTGGGGATATTCGCCACAGCCGATTCCGATGCTTTCGACACCTTCACCTATCGCTTGGTGTCTGGGATAGGCGATTCCGACAATGGAGCGTTTAGTATCAGCGGTAATACAGTCACCGCAACTCAAACATTTGATTTCGAGACAAAGAACACTTATGAAATCCGTGTTCGCACAACTGACGCTGCCGGTCTGTATTTTGAAAAATCGTTTGTCATTCATGTGCTTCAGGAGAACGTAGCTCCTACCAATCTCAGTTTGTCATCAACAGTGATCGGTGAGAACAATTTGATTGGTGCAGCGATTGGCAATTTCACCACAAGTGATCCGAATCCGGGTGACACTTTCGTATATTCCATTGTTGCTGGCGAGGGTGACGATGATAACGATGCCTTTTCGATAAGTGATTCAACGCTAACAGCCAACCGGATCTTCGACTTCGAATCGAAGAGCACTTACCATGTACGCGTTCGGACTACGGATAAACTCGGGCTGTCGTTTGATCGCGCGTTTGTAATCTCGATACTAGAAACAGCTGAACCACCTATTGCGATAGGCATTACTTCGTCAAGTATTGCCGAAAATAATCTAGTTGGTGCAGGTATCGGACAATTCAGTTCGTTGGATTCAGATCTGAACGACAGTTTTACTTACAGCTTGGTGCCTGGTGGTTCAGATAACGGTGCATTCTCGATCGTTGGTACAACGTTGCTGGCCAATGCAACTTTCGACTACGAATCGAAAAGTAGCTACAACATTCTTGTACGTTCAACGGATTCTGCTGGTCTGTACCTAGAGCAGTCATTTGTGATTGCGATTAGCAACGTAAACGAAGCGCCGATTCTCTTCCATCCAATTGCCGATTTGCAAGTTCAGATTGGTACCACAACAACGGAAATAGATCTGACAACCGTATTTGCCGACTTGGACGATTCCGTTTTGGCATATACGGTCCAAAGCGACAATGAATCCCTATTGTCAACTACCATTGTTGCATCGCACCTGGTAATCCAGTATGTCCCCGGAAATCGTGGTTTGTCGACGATAACCGTTTCAGCAACAGACAGTGGAGCACTCTCGGTCAGCAATCAATTCAATGTAACCGTAGAGAATGCCATCCCGCAAATAGCGGTCAGTGGGCCCTTGGATGGATATTCTGGAGTTACAGGTCAGCGGAGAATGTTTCGCCTAACGACTACAGATTTGGCCAACATCGGCAACCTGCCCTACACGTATCAAGTGCGGTGGGGGGACGGACCTCAGGTCTACTCATTCACCGGTTCGACAACCATCGACGTTGGTTATCCCTACAAAGCGACAGGAAATATTGTTGCAGAGTTTCGCGTTATTGATAGTGATAACAATGCGTCGCAATGGGTTACAAAGTCGCTGAATATCGCCCGATCTGAAGTCCAAGGGACAGTTCTAGCGGTGGGTGGAATCACTGGTAATGACGTATTCACACTTACGCCCGGTGCAGCTGCTCCAACAGCTCAGCTCACCGTGAATGGGGCCAGCCTCGGCAACTTCGCTATCCCGGCCGATGGCGTGACTTACTACAGTCTCAGTCCCTCGGATACTGTTGTCATGAATGGAACCAGTGGCAGCGATGTCTTTACGGCGGATAGTTTCAGCATCCTGTGGAATGGAAACGCAGCTTGGCCTCAGCCGGTCCGATTGAATTCAGCAAACACTGCCAAATTGCGAGTGCAAGCGCAAGGGGGCAACGATACTGTTTTGCTCACGTCGCTGAATGTTGAAGTTGATGGAGGAGCGGGAACGGATAACTTGGGTGGGACAAATTTCGGCAATGCATGGAACATTACAGCGGCCGGTGCCGGAACGCTTAATGGATTTAGCTTTGCCAACATCGAGAGTATCTCTGGCGGTACCTCGAGCGACAACTTCGTGATGTCCACAAACGGTTCAATTGTCGGTACGTTGGATGGTGGTGGTGGTTTCGACACAATCGACTATAGCACTCGTGCGGCGGCCGTAATCACCAGTGTTGCCAACAGTACCACATCCTCGACCGGAGGTTTTCGCAGTATCGAGCGATTCGTTGGCAGTAGCTCTTCAGACAATGTCTTTACCGCAGCGAACACAACCAACACATGGCAAGTAAACACCAATAGCTCAGCGATCTTGAACTTTGCGACGACGATTTCAGCCTATGGTTCGCTCATTGGCGGCGGGCTGGTTGACGAATTCATCATCGCTGGCGGAGTGACCTCCGCGCCAAAACTCAATGGCGGCAGCGGCTCGGACTACTTGAGCTTCCGCGGCCGCACCGATGCGATTGAGGTTGACCGAAACGCTCGCACGGCGACCGGTGTAAGCAACTTTGATTTGATCGAGAACTTTATAGGCGGTAACGGGCGCGATTTCTTGCGCGGAACCGACACCGCAACCGCCTGGACCATCACCAGTCCTGGTATTGGCACATATACCGGTGGTGTCTTCTCTAGTTTTGAGCGTTTGCAAGGCGGCGTGGGCGCCGACAGCTTCGTACTTCAAACCGCTCTTATCGATGGTGAAATCAATGGAGGTGGTGGGGTCGATACGCTGACCGCATTTGATAGGAACAACATCTGGTTCCTGTCGGGCCCACAACTGGGATCACTCAATACGTTCTTAATATTCTCCGGCATTGAGTCACTCAAGGGCTCCGCAAGTGTAGATACTTATATCGTTAGTTCATCGACGGCTTCTTTTGCAACTGTGGATGGCGGTAACGGGTTAGATACGATCGACTTTAGTAGTCAGTCAGATGCACTACAAGTAGATTTGGCGAATCGCACAGCCAATGGCATCGCTAGTTTTTCTGCTATCGAGTCCTTTAATGGCACTTCGTTCAACGATACGTTGATCGGCCCAAATGCGGTCAGCACTTGGAACCTGACAGGTGTGAATACGTGGACCGTTGGTTCAGTGTCCTTCCGCTCATTCGAATCGATTGTAGCAGGTATTAATAGTGATACGCTGAACATTGTCCCCGGCGGAGCCTTGACGGGATCATTTGACGGCAACCTAGGGACAGACACAATTGTTGGCCCCAGCTCTGGTCCAATCGACTGGAACATCCTCACAGTCGGCGGGGGTAACTTGAATGGCTTGACATTCCTTGGCATTGAGAATTTAACTGGGGGAGCGTCGGTAGATCGATTCCTAATGTCCAGCGAGGGTTGGATCGTTGGAGCAATCAATGGTGGCGCAGCGCCTGTAGGTCAACGTGATCAACTGAGTTATGCACAATGGGCGGGACCTGTGATTCTCGACTTGGCCGTTAGTAGCAAGCCGCAAGTCGGTTCAGTCACTGGTATCGAAGAGATTGTCGGTACATCCAGTTCCCAAGATGCAATTCTCGGCGCGAACGCCGCTAATACATGGAGCCTCACGGGTACGGATACTGGAACGGTGGGTAGCTTGCGATTCGTTAACATCGAGAATCTCACCGGTGGAATACTCACCGATAGTTTTTCGTTGGTCGCCGGTGGCAGCGTTCGTGGGACTATGCGTGGTGGTGCTGGAGTCGATACTTTGCTAGGCGCTAACGCGAACAACGTCTGGCAAGTCCAAGGTGAGAACACCGGCTTGATCAATGCGATGGCCTACCAAGAGATTGAAAATCTTACTGGTGGCAGCGCAACGGATACGTTTGTGATGAGCCCCAGCGGGTTGGTTAGCGGACTGCTCAATGCAGGCGCTGGAACAGCCGATCGATTGGATTACTCAGTTCAATCATCAAACTTGGTAGTCAATCTACAAACACGTAGCTTGTCGGGCGGGGGAACATTTACGGGTGTTGAACAGATCGCTGGTTCGTTCTCCGGTGGTGATTTGCTCATCGGCCCAGATGTTACAACCGCTTGGACTCTTTCTGGAATGAATTTTGGTACAGCAGGGGCGATTCAGTTCTCGGGGTTTGAATCCGTGCAAGGTGGATCGGGCAACGATACATTTACGCTTGGTACCGCCGGGGCAATAGCCGGTGTCGTCCTTGGCGGCGGTGGTACGGATACTCTGGTTGGTCCTAGTCCAGGGTTGGGAAGCATCACTGAATGGAACATTAATTCATTCAGTGGTGGCAATCTCCGCGATGTGGATTTCGAAGGCATCGAGAATCTAACCGGCGGCAGCAATTTGGATCGTTTCCTGTTCAGCGCTACTGGCGCTGCGACCGGAACGATCAATGGCGGCGCGAGCGGAGCCGGTGAGCGCGATCAAGTCAGTTACGCAGCGGTGACCGGTCCGATCACGATCGATCTGCAAGCAAAAACGCAACCACGCGTTACGCTGTTGGTTGGCATCGAAGAATTGGTGGGAACAGACGATTCAGATGAGCTGCGTGGACAGAACGCAGCCAATACCTGGAGCCTAACAGGTGCGAATACTGGCACTGTCGGGACCTTCCGATTTGTTGGATTTGAAGGCCTGAGTGGTGGAATACTGGCAGATACGTTCTCCTTCGTGGCTGGAGGAACTATGTTCGGCATTGATGGTGGGGATGGTATCGACACCATCCTTGGTCCGAACTCAGTGACCAACTGGAATTTGCAATTGCCAGGACAGGGTATAATATTTGGAGTTGGAGCCATTTTTGCGGCGATTGAGAACCTAACCGGTGGCACTGCGGTGGATATCTTCAATATCCTCCCAAGCGGTTCGCTTGCAGGTGCACTTAACGGTGGCACCACGGGCCGCAACGTTTTGAGCTATGGCTGGATCAGCCCAGTAACGGTCAACCTAGCAACCCGAGTTGCGAGCGGCATTGCAGGACAGGTCACGAACTTTACCACCGTTCTAGGTGGTGATGGCGATGATCAACTGACAGGCAATGCATCGCTCGGCACGATTCTACTGGGTTTGTCTGGTAACGATTCACTGGTAGGAGGTAGTGGTCGCGACATCCTGATTGGTGGTTGGGGTAGCGACATATTGAATGGTGGAACTGGCGATGACTTGTTGATTGCAGGCGCGACCATTTATGACGATGATTATGTAACCCTATCGAGTATCTTCGACGAGTGGAGCAACACGTCGCGCAGTTATCAGACAAGAGTCAACAACCTCAGAGGCATTGGAACGGGTCCGCGATTGAATGGCAACCTGTTCCTTCAGACCACCCCTACTCGCACTTTGTATGCTGATCCAGGTTGGGTGGATCAATTGATTGGAGGTCTTGGGCAAGATTGGTTTATCACCGATGACGCAGCCGACATTACCGATCAAGTGTTGTCGGGGTTACTTGCCGAACTGCGCGATGAAGTAGTGGCACCACCTGCCTGATTCTTCCTGAGCACTAGTTTTGCAGGCTTTCTAACGTGGGTCGCATCTGCCGGATGCGACCACCTGCGGCTTTGCGTGATTCGGATTGATTGCTGGTCTACTGTGGTGTCCATATCTCGTCCGCAAGGGACAGAAGCTACCCAATAAAGTAGGGATCAAAGTACTCTGAGAGGGGACGGTGGAATGCACTGCGTCTAGCTCTCGTGACTCTCATATTGACTTCTGGCGTAAATGCGTCAGGATCATGCGTCTTACCTAATTTCTAAGCGATAAAGCCAAAATCTAAAGCGTAGCGAGCCTGGCACTCATCTCAAAAGTTCCTCAATTCCCATGCTTTCATGAGCTTTCAAATATCAGAAAAGAGAACAAGTATGTCTTTCCGCCGCAACAGTCGCCAAGCTGTAAAAGAGTCTGCCCGCACTATACGAACACGGGAGAAGCTTCAACGGCTACGCGATCGAGTGCGGTCCAGTGCTGAAGCGAGCCTATCCCGGTTTGCGAGCAGGTGTCAGTGGTGGCAAAGTGCATTCAGGGGAACGTTCGATCTCGCCTATTCAGTTTTCTTTCGAGCCAAGTCACTTTGGTTGGCTTGGATCTCGCTTCTAGGTTTGCAAAAGCCAAATGACAAGCGATTGCGGTACGACTTTCGCAGGCGGATTGCGGGCGAACCACTCGAAACTCGATCGATGCTGGCTGGAGACATATTTGAACTTAACGATACAGCTCAACTAGCGACTGACATCGGCGTGGCGCCTGGGGTCCATAGTCCGCAATTGAGTATTCATCAAGCGACTGACCAAGATTGGTTTAAGTTCGAGGTAATGCGTCCTGAAGCGTTGCAGTTTCAGCTAGAGTTCAATTCCGCCAATGGGGCTTTGAGCTTCGAGGTTCTACGAAACATCGCTGGCGTTCCGGATTCGAGTCCGATCGCGCTCTCGACCCCCAACACGACTGGGGCTGTAGCTGTATCGCCTGCGCTGTTGCCAGGCGACTACTTCGTCCACGTTGTTGGTGGCGGGAACATTAACGATTATCGTCTAGCGATCGACAAGGCACCCGCAAGTACCACACGCGTGTTCTATGTGAACGACATGGATACGGCGAACGATTTCTACGCAAGCGCACCAGGAAGCGAATTGAACTCCGGCCTTGCACCTGACTCTCCCAAAGCGTCAATTCAACAACTGCTGGAAACCTATGTTGTAGGGCCAAGCGACTTGATCCTAGTCGATACAGGAATTTACAGCGGTGACACAATTGTTACTGCCGATGATGAAGGGGCTACCTATGTTGGCTCACCCGCTGGCAGCTTGCTCACCGGGACGTTCGAAATGGCTGACGCCGATTTCAACACTCTTTATCGGCTTGGTTTTGGTGGAGCGGGCAGCGGCGTGTACATCCACGGGACGACTGTTGATGAGTCGACCAATAACGTGCTGCGCGAACTCGATATGAACTCCGCGTCCATCTCCGTTCACATAGTGGGCGGTAGTGCCAACATCGTTGAAGATAGCGTCATACATGGTGTCGGGAGCTATGGGATTTACATGCCGAGTGGCGGAGAAGTGACGCTTCGCAGAAACAGCATTTCCGAACGTAGTTTCGGGGTCATGTCGCAAAATGATTTCGATCTCACGTTGGAAGATAACGACATCGTTGGGGTGACGTATGCTGTCTACGCTGTCGGTGCCTACCTTCTGCCAGGCAATGTTACTGCCAGCCACAATCGCCTGCACAATTCACAGTATGGGCTTTATCACGATTGGGGTACGCTAGTTGCCACTCAGGATAATGAGATCTTTGCTAACGAAGTCGGCGTGTACGCAGGAATTTATGCTTCGTCACTAGTTTCAGGTAACACGATCAATAACAACGAGATAGGCATTCAAGGAAACGGGACCTTTGGCGGTACGAGCTGGGCGTCCGGCCAGCCGAATAACATCTATGGCAACGGGATTGGTATCCAACCATTTGCAGGCCAAACCGTAGCATTCAATCGGATTCATAACAATGCGATCGGTATTAAACCAGAGAGCAGCGTTACGATTCACCACAACTTGATCTATCGCAATAGCAACACTGGGGTGCTAATCGACGGAACTCATGCCATTACTCTCACGAGCAACACCATCTACACACTCGCCGGAACAGGTGTGAAACTGCAGCGGTCCGCATACAATGTCGCATTGCGGAACAATATTGTATCGACGGAAAATGGCTATGGCCTCTACGTATCTACCGATAGCCAGCAGGGTTTTGTTAGCGACTACAACAACCTTTACTCCGCAAATGGTGGTGTTCTAGTTTGGTGGCAGAAGCCTTTTTACGACCTGTTCGATTGGCAGATTGAAGCTGATTACGACGGCCATTCAATCGGCTATACATCCCCGGCGCCAACCCGTGATGATCCCAGATTTGCCAACTTAGCCACGGACGATTATCGACTCACAACGATTTCCACCAGTATTGATGGTGGCGACCCGAGCGATCTCGCGAACATAGAGCCTGGAATCAACGGCGGTCGCATAGATTTAGGTGCTTTCGGTAACACCACTGAAGCCGCGCAGTCCCAGAGTCGTTATCTGCAAATTGAGTACCCCGAATACTACACGGATTGGCCCGATACGGTCGGTAGGCCAATATTATGGCGGAGCTATGATGCATCCACGAGCGACAAGAAACTCGCCGGCTACATAGAAATCGACCTCTATCAAGTTGGCATAGGTAAAGTAGCGCACATCGCCACTGTTTCGGTGTCGGATGGTAGCTACGGTTGGAGCCCACAAGCCAGCGGTATTCCTGGCACTCTTGCAAATCGATATTGGATACAACTATCATCGATTGACTTTCCGTTATTGCAGGACCAGTCCCGGGAAAGATTTTCGATTCCAACCACTGGAGGAGACTATTACGTCAACGATTCTGTCCTTGCAGCAGATGAGTACACTACGGCGGTCGGCAACAATCGCAATACTGGAAGAAGTCCAGCGGATCCAAAAGCCAACCTGCTGCCGCTGCTTAGGTCCTACGACTTGGGACCAGGGGACAAGGTAAAGGTCGACTCCGGCAACTATGTCAATGTGCGCAACGTGATCCTAAGCGGAAATCTCGCGCTGGGCGATGACGAGGGTATGACCATCACCGGACCTACCGTTTCAAGTCGAGTGGCCCACATCGACCGCGCAAATCCCTATGCTGGCTCGTCGAATATTGAACTCAGTGATGCCGACTTTGTGACGCTCGAGCATTTGACGCTCACGGGAGCGGAAATGGGGCTTTGGGTTCGCAATGGAAGCACCAATTTCAAAGGATTTGGCCTAACCGTTTCTGGAAATTCGCTTGATGGAATCCGTATAGAATCCGATGCCCTCGCCTCCGAGGTCGATAGTCTTTCGGCGTTCAATAATGGCGGTACCGGTATTTATGTCGCGACTCCAATCAGCAGTTTGAGCCACAGCACTTCGCATAACAATGCGAGTCACGGAATCTATCTTTCCAATACGGGTGCCACACGCGTCGAGAACAACGATGTCTACTCTAATGCGGTGGGGATTGCGGTTAGCAATTCAATCGGAGGCACAACCGTCATCGGCAATAGCGACCTCTCTCTGCCTCGAGGAAATCGTGTCTACAACAATTTGTCAGTTGGCATTTCGGCGTATTACGATGTCTCCGTGACAGGCAACGCAGTATGGGGACAGTCTGCTTCGAACGCTATCGGTATCGATGTCAATTTAGGTGCGTCGACGCTGCGCAACGTCGTGTTCGACAATTATTGGGGTATCAACTCCGCCTATTACTATAGTGGTACCGGACCAGTTGAAGAGAACCGAGTGTATAACAATGCGGCGTCGGGGATACGAGTCAACTACGGAACGGCTGTTCGCAGCAACGTAGTGTACTCGAACTCGATTGGCATCGAAGGAATCAATGCTTACTACGGCAACTACAGCGGGTTGATTTCGAATAACTTGGTGTATGCCAATACTAGTCACGGAATTCGTATCGACGGTGCCGGAGCCCGGATGGTGAACAACACCGTTTATCAGCAGGCCGGTAACGCTGTAATGGTTGAGGGTGGGTCAACCAACGTCGGGCTGCGAAACAACATCCTGTGGGTTGAAACTGGCTATGACCTCTACGTTGCCAGCAACAGTCAAGTCGGCTTCAGTTCCGATTACAACCTCTTCTATACTACGAATCCCGGTAAAGTCGCTAGCTGGCAGGGAATCGCCCGTTCCAGTTTAAATGCTTGGCAGAATACTGTTTTCTTAGACCAGAATAGCCTGTACCAACCACCATCTTTCGTCAATTTCGCCGGTATGGATAACGTCCTCGGCTACAATTTCAATTTGGGGATTGATGCTGGCACCGATGACGATTTCCATCTTCAAAGCGACTACGGAAGTTTTCATGGTGGCTCACTAGCACCCCGACTCAATAACGGCGGGCTCCCAGTAGAATCTTCTGGCAACTGGGATATTGATCCCGTACGCTCACCAGCGATTGATCGTGGGAATGCATCCGATAGTTATGTTAATGAACCGACGAACAATGGTGGATTCATAAATATCGGCGCCTTCGGCAATACTCCGCAAGCTTCAAAGAGCCCCGCAGAGTACGTTCTTGTGACTCGTCCTGATGGTGGAGAAGTTTGGCCCGCTAAGCAAACATTTCCCGTGCGATGGCGAACACACGATTTTACTGGGACCGTCGACATTGAACTTTGGCAAGAGGGCGGCTCCGTTCCGATTGCAGTTGTTGCGGATGACACTGCTAACGACGGTGAATTCCAATGGTTGGTTTCGGAAACAATCGCTCCTGCATCGAATTACCGTTTGCGAATCGTCCGAAGTGATAATGCATCTCTATTTGACACTAGTAACGCCAACTTCGAAATCTCTGCTCCTATTAACGTTTACTATGTAAATGATGCGTATCAGCCTGGAGTCGACGAATACACAACCGCCGACGGCGACAATGGCAATGACGGTCTCTCACCTAGCTCCCCGAAAGCCTCCATCGCGGCTATCTTGGCCGCGTACGCCCTCGGACTTGGCGATATTATTCGCGTGGATTCGGGTAATTATTCATTGGATGGCAACATTGTGATTGGCCCGCAGGATTCAGGAGTACAAGTAGTAGGACCGGCACTAGGTACCGCGTTACTGAACCGAGGGAACACGTCCAGTGGTAGTTATGGAATTGAACTGGCAGGTGCCGATGATGTGACGTTGACACGGCTATCGGTGACCGGCGGCGAGTATGGGATCTATGCTCCACCTGGAGTCGATAGTGACTATCTGACCATTACCAACAGTGTGGTCTACGGCAACACTGCAAATATTCAGTTGGATTTGACAAACGATCATGCAACCATCAGCGGCAACACCGTATATGGCACGAGTGGGTACGGGATTGCCGTAGGCGGAACGGATACGTTGATAACGGGTAATGAAGTTTATGGAACCTCGTCGGGGATTTACGTGAATGGTGCTCGGGCAAGCGTGACCGACAACGATGTCTACAACAACAGCACGGGGATCAATGCTGGTTTCAACGGCAGTGCATCTGACCAGATTGAGATTCGTCACAACCAAGTCCATCACAACGCAGCAACAGGAATTCAAGCCAATTATCAGGCCGTGGTGGTAGAAAATACGGTGTGGGGACAATCAGCCACAAACGCCATCGGCATTGATGTGAATTTAGGTGCAGCAGCGCTGCGTAACGTCGTGTTCGATAACTACTGGGGCATTACCTCAACTTATCCCTATAGTGGTACAGGTCCAATCGAAGAAAACCGTGTGTATCACAACGCCGCGACAGGGATCCGGGTCACTTATGGAACGAACGTGCGTGGCAATGTGGTGTACTCCAACTCGATTGGCATCGAAGGGATCAATCCTTACTACGGCAACTACAGGGGTCAGATATCGAACAACTTGGTATATGCCAATACGAACCAAGGCATCCGTGTGGAGGGAATCGGGGCGCAGATAGCGAACAACACGGTCTACCAGCAGGTCGGTAACGCAGTCATGGTTGAAGGAGGTTCAACCAATGTTCGTCTACGCAACAACATCCTGTGGGTTGAAGCCGGCTATGACATCTATGTTGCCAGCGACAGTCAAGTTGGATTCAACAGCGATTACAACAACTTGTATTCTAGGTCTGGTGGCAAACTAGGCTTGTGGGGAAGTCGCGAGTTTTCCAGCTATGTGGACTGGCGTTATGAAGTGGGGCAGGACGAGCATAGTCAGACCACCAGTCCGTTGTTAGTGGATCCCAATGGAGCAGACAACTTGCTGGGCTATAGTCCCGCGTTAGTGGCGGGCACTGCTCAGATCATCGATAATGGCGACAACGGATTCGCATTGACAGGAAGTTGGACACCGTCTGCCTCTGGATATCAGGGTGACTCAGTGGAAACACTGGCCACTGCGGCCAATGACAATCTGGCGACGTGGACTTTCACGGGTCTCGATCCCAACGCTTGGTACCAAGTTTCGATCACTTGGCCGCAACGTACCGAATTGACGTACAACGCTCGCTTTGCCGTCAAGGAGGGAAATGCAGTTCTGGGCACAGCAAGTTTCGATGAACAAGCAGAACCCAACGACTTCAGCGATAGTGGAGTGAGTTGGGAAGGTCTGGGAACGTACTATGTCCGTGGCGGCAGCTTGTCGGTACAACTGACCAGCGCCAGTGATTACAGCGCTTACTATTACTATGGCCTCTTGGTTGCTGCTGACGCTGTACGGATTCAGAAGGTCGAAGGCAATCGCGGGGCTGATGACAACTTCTTGCCGCAACTAAGCTCGCAGTCGATTGACGCCGGGGACCCTGCCAGCTCGTTCTTGGCTGAGCCGTTACCTAGCGGCGGTCGGATCAATCAGGGCTACACGGGCAATACTGCGCAAGCAGCGACCAGCCCTGGGCAATTAGTACAAGTACTCTCGCCCAATGGCTTAGAAAAGTTCGAGGTCGGACAACCTGTGACGATTGCTTGGCAATCAGCGGGTTTGAACCTGGAACTTCCTTTATCGCTTCTGAACGTTGGCGGTAATGCCGTAGATAATTGGCACGCCAATGACTACCAAGTGGCTGGTGACTCGACCTCGTCCTTTCCACAGAACGTGGATGTCAGCGGCGTAACTAACGCAGCGCCTGTAAAGGTTTACCAATCGTATGCCCTCAGCGGATATGGCGCAGGGAATCGCGTGGCTTGGCATCTTCCGGCGCCCGATGGCAACTACACAATCCGTCTGCAATTTGTTGAACCGGACTTCGACAGTCCAGGTCAGCGGACGTTCAACGTCAATCTGCAAGGCGCTACCGTCGCCGCAGATTACGACATCTATGCAGCGACCGGAGCGCAGTACAGAGCAGCCACGCTGAGCTACAGTCTTACGGCCAGTGGCGGGGTGGGGATCGACTTGGAGTTGTTCAATACTGGTTACTACCCGGCGATCATTTCGGGCATCGAGCTACTGGTACCGAACGCAGTTGGAACGGCCGCTCCGACCGTGGGCGTCGAGTTGTCGACTGACAACGGACAGACCTGGAATACATTGGCAGCAGCCGTCGCCGTAGATCGTTACGGAAAAGGCCAATATGTCTGGACACCAAGCACCGAATCGAATCAGGCTCTGATCCAAGTTCGCGCCAACCAAGGCAGTCACCCTTCGGACATATCAGATCGTCCATTCTTGATCGCCAACGCTGGGGTTGACTATTATGTCAACGATAACAGCACTGTGGGCGATCTTGAGACAACGGCCGTTGGCAATAATGCCAACAGTGGCAAGAGCCGAAGCAAACCGATGGCTAGCTTGGCTGCGTTGATTGCGGCCTATGATCTGAATCCAGGAGATGTTATCCACGTCGATACTGGAATCTACGACTTGGTTCGCAACATCGTAATTGGCTCTGAGGATTCAGGAGTACGGATCGAAGGACCGGCGCTTGGTACAGCGTTATTGAATCGTGGCAATTCTTCCAGTGGCAGCTATGGAATTGAACTGGCAGGTGCCGATGATGTGACGTTGACACGGCTATCAGTGACCGGCGGCGAGTACGGGATCTATGCCTCGACGACCGCCGACAGTGACAACCTGACGATCACTAACAGCGTGGTCTACGGCAACACTTCAGGCAATATTCAGTTGGACTGGTCCAACGATCATGTAACGCTTAGCGGCAACACCGTTTTCGGTACGACCGCAAATGGGATCTTCGTGGGTGGTACGGATGCTTCACTGACGGGTAATGAAGTCTATGGAACTTCGACCGGGATTTATGTGAGTGGTGCTCGGGCACACCTGACTGACAACGATGTTTACAACAACAGTGTGGGGATCGATGCTGCTTTCAGCGGCAATGCACCTGACCAGATTGAGATTCGTGATAACCGGGTCCATCATAACGGAACGGTAGGGATTCGAGCCGTTTATCAGGCAGTGGTGATCGATAATACCGTGTGGGGCCAATCAGCATTGAATGCCACCGGTATCGGTGTGGCTTTAGGTGCATCGGCTCTGAGCAACGTAGTGTTCGACAACTACTGGGGCATTACCTCAAACTACGCTTATGGTAACTACGGTCTGATCGCAGAGAACCGAGTGTATCACAACGCGGCAACAGGCATCCTAGTCACTTTCGGAACTGCCGTTCATGGCAACGTGGTGTACTCCAACTCGATTGGTATCGAGGGAGTCAATTCGAACTACCCTTACTACAGCAATTACTACGGTCAGATATCGAACAACCTGGTATATGCCAACACGAATCAAGGGATCCGGGTGGAGGGAGCCGGTGCGCAGATAGTAAACAACACCGTCTATCAGCAGGTAGGCAACGCGGTGATGGTCGAAGGGGGTTCGACCAGTGTCAGCCTTCGCAATAACATCCTGTGGGTTGAAGCAGGCTACGACATCTATGTTGCCAGCGATAGTCAAGTCGGATTCAACAGCGATTACAACTTGCCCTACTCTGGAATAGATCCGAATGCACACGTTGGATTTTGGGGCGATACCACCTACGATACACTTGCGGATTGGCGAACGGTCAGTTCTCAAGATGACCATTCTGTCGATGGCAATCCCAATTTTGTGGACATCGATGGAGCCGACAATGTTCTCGGCTACAGCACTTTGGGCAACGGATACAATGGTGGGCTAGATGACAACTTCTATCAGGCAAGACTTTCACCTGCCATTGATTCGGCAGATGCTTGGGCCGCGCCAGCTACCGATATCCTGGGTCTTAGTCGCATTGACGACCCGGGCGTCCCCAATTCCGGGTCTCTAAACTATGTTCAGAACAACCTTAGCAGCAGCCAGTTCGTTTCCTCCGGGGTTGCTGTAGGTTGGCAGTCGAACAACACCTACTTCACGCTCAGTTTCCCATCTGAGTTTAACTTTCCCTTCTATGGCGAGTTGTACACCAGTGTCAACGTATCGACCGAGGGCTTTCTCTACTTCTCTGGTCCGATGGACCCAGGCGATGGATCGAACAGTGTCGCGACTCTTGCTACCAATCGAATGATCGCACCACTCTGGGACAACTTGTACACCTATGGGGCCACCGACGACATATTTGTCGACAGCTCGATTGCTGGCCAATTAACAGTGCGTTGGGATGCGACCAATGAAATCGACGGAACCGACGTCAACTTCTCAGTGACTTTATTTAGCGATGGAAAAATCCGTTTCGACTATGGAAGCGGAAATACAAACCTCAGTCCAACGGTTGGTATCTCACGTGGTGACGGGCAGTTCTATATAGTCGGAACGAGTAACGGCCAGGCGGACTTGACAGATGCATCGTCACTGCAGTTCGCGCTGACACCTGGTCGGACCTATGCCGACATCGGTGCTTACGAATTTCGCGGCAATTCAAATGACGCTGTTCCACCTCAGGTCACATCGATTACGCCAGCTTATATCGAATCCGGCGGGATCAGCGGGTTGGTAACCTCCCAAATTCAGATTGCGTTTAGTGAAGAGCTCAACTCGATCGATGCAAATGCGCCAGGCAACTACGAACTTCGTCGGTCGGTCAACGGAATCTTTGGAGATGGCGACGACATTATCTTCAATCTGACACCGAGTTACATCTTCAGTATTTCGACAAACACAAACATCACAACGCTTGATTTGGGAATTGGCGGTGGCCCGCTGCCGCATGATACTTACCGCCTCACCGTCCATGGAAACACTGCTTCAAGTTTGCACGACACTGCTGGCAACCGACTCGACGGCAACCGCGATGGCATCGTCAATGGAAGTTTGGCAGATGAATACATTCGCACCTTTGTTGTTTTGCCTCCAGGCATCTCAGTCTCAGCGACCAGCGGCAATACTTCGGAAGCAGCTGGGACAGCTACATTCGGCGTAGTTCTGAACAGCCAACCCACGGCCAATGTGACGATACCTCTTTCATCCGACGACACAACGGAAGGAACACTTGCAGTCTCAAGTCTAGTGTTCACGCCAGCGAACTGGAACGTACCCCAGATGGTGACGGTAACTGGCGTTGACGACTTGGTCGATGATGGAGATATCACCTACAAGATCTTGACGGCAGCGGCGACCAGTTCTGACGCTCGATACAACGGCATGAACGCGGCTGACGTGACGATCGTCAATTTGAACAACGACACTGCCGGTATCAATGTTTCGACTATCAGTGGAAACACTACGGAGGCTGGCATGGCAGCTACGTTGAGTGTAGTTCTGAATAGCCAACCGACAGCCAATGTGACAGTACCGATATCGTCCAACGACACGACGGAGGGAACACTTACCATTTCAAGTCTAGTGTTCACGCCAGCGAACTGGAATGTTCCTCAAATCGTGACCGTGACCGGTGTCGATGACTTGGTCGATGATGGAGATATCACGTACAAGATCTTGACCGCAGCGGCCAGTAGTTCCGATGGGCTCTACAACGGAATGAATGCAGCGGACGTAACGGTCATCAATGTAGATAACGATACGGCCGGAATTACTGTATCAGCGATCAGTAGTAACACCACTGAAGAAGGTGCGACGGCGACGTTCAGTGTAGTGCTAAACAGCCAACCGACTGCCAATGTGACGATACCACTATCGTCCAACGACACCACTGAAGGAACACTTGCCGTTTCGATTTTAGTGTTTACGCCGGCAAATTGGAACATTCCACAGATCGTGACCGTAACTGGTGTCGATGATTTACTCATCGATGGCGATGTGTCCTATTTAATAGTCACTTCTCCGGCGATTAGCAGCGATACGACTTATGTTGCATTGGATGCACTCGACGTGTTGGTGAAAAACATCGACAACGATTCTAATAATAGCTCGCAACCGCCGAATGCATCGAATCTGTCGCGAACGACACACGAAGACTCCGCAGTCGCTGTTACGTTGGCTGCTAGCGATCCTAACGGTGATCCATTAACTTTCTCGGTTGTTTCAACTCCTGCCCATGGCGTGCTCAGTGGCGTCGCACCTAACCTGATCTATACGCCATTCCAAAACTATTTTGGAACCGATAGCTTTACTTACTTGGCCAACGATGGCAGCCTCAATTCGAATTTAGCGACCGTCTCGTTAACTGTTACGCCGGTTAATGATGCGCCTTTTGTTGCCAATCCGATCTCGGATCGCGTCGTCGCAGAAAGTGCATCGAGTTTTCAAATCAACCTGGCAAACGTGTTTGCGGATGTCGACGATTCATCATTTACGTTTGCAGTGTCAAGCAGCAACTCAGCT
This sequence comes from Planctomycetia bacterium, assembly GCA_031412515.1. Classification (GTDB taxonomy): domain Bacteria; phylum Planctomycetota; class Planctomycetia; order Pirellulales; family Pirellulaceae; genus Aureliella. Next base: position 72,256 of record JANODD010000021.1, read on the forward strand.
CTATTAAATGTCGCAGTCGTTAACGGCATCGCTACAATAACGTTGATCAATGGAAAGAATGGCGTAGCGACGGTAACGGTAACGGCAACCGATAGCGGCAATCTTTCGGCTAGCGCCGCATTCAACGTCACCGTACTCAACAGCCTTCCCGCACTGGCTGTCAGTGCAGCACTCGATGGATACTCGGGTGTGACGGGGCAAGATCGTGTTTTAAGCTTCACCTCGACCGATGCGACGAACAATGGCAACAGTCCGTTCAGCTACGAAGTACTTTGGGGCGATGGTTCTCCGCTGGAAACACTTTCGGGGCCTGCTGTTTTTAACGCGTCTCATGCGTATGCAATAACGGGTACAAAGACGGTTCAAGTTCGAACGATTGATCCCGATGGTGGAGCGAGCGAATGGGTTACTCGGACGCTGAACATACTTCGCACGGAAGTTCAAAACAACGTGCTGGCAATCGGCGGTAACAGCGGTGATGATATATTGACGTTTACTCCTGGCGCAAACTCACCTACGGCTCAGATGCTTTTGAATGGCGTTAGCTTGGGCTCGCTTAGTATTCCAACCGGTGGTGTCAAGTTCTTTGGCGGCAGTGGAAACGATACGCTGATCATGAATGGCACTGCGGGCAACGATACCTTTACGCCCGACAGTACCAGCATCGTTTGGAATGGTTCTGCAACCTGGCCGCAACCTGTTCGATTGGATTCCGCTGGTGTTGAAAAACTGCGAGTCCAAGCGTTGGCTGGCAACGATGAGATTGTCATCACTAGCGGCGCTGCCGAAGTCGATGGCGGTACAGGTATCGATCGAATCACTGGACCGAACAGCGGTGGGTTGTGGAACGTTACCGGTGCAGGCATCGGATCATTGAATGGATCGAACTTCTTAGGAATTGAATCCGTTCTCGGTGGGTCAGGTGACGATACTTTCGCGTTCTCGAGTGCTGGCGCATTGACGGGTATCGTCGACGGCAACGGTGGTGTGGATACGTTGAATTACAGCGCCAAATCGACCGTTGTCGCAATCAGCCTGTTAGCCAACACGGCCACTTCGACTGGCGGCGTTCGCAACATTGAACAGTTTGTAGGTGGCACCGGGCTCGATATATTGACGGCTGCCAATACAGCCAATACTTGGCAATTAACTGGACCAAAATCCGGTTCGTTAAACTTGACTTTCGGATTCTCTGGTTTTGAAACACTCAAAGGTGGTACCAGTACCGATAGCTTCTTGATAGATTCGGCAGCCGATTCATTCACCAGTGTGGACGGTGGCTCAGGCACTGATACGCTCAACTACAGCGGATTTGCGGCATCGATTCAGGTCGATCTGGCGACAAAAAGTGCGCCTGGCATTTCGACTTTCATAGGATTCGAGTCACTAATTGGCTCCGGTGCCAGCGACATATTGATCGGTCCAAACAACGCGAATGCATGGGCCATCAACGGCCAAGACTCGGGTACTCTTGGGGCCATTCTGTTTCAATCGTTTGAATCGATACAAGGTGGTACCAACAATGACACCGTGACAATAACAGCAACGGGCGGACTGTCAGGGACCATCGACGGAACTACGGGAGTCGATACTCTGATTGGACCAAACCTCGATGCTGCTTGGAATGTCGATAGCCAAGGTGGTTCGTTGACGGCAGGCGGAAAGACAACTCATTTCCGAGGGATTGAGAATTTAACGGGCGGAACGGCCATCGATCAATTCACTTTCCAACCATTGGCTGTTTTGACTGGTACGATCAACGGTGGCACAGGTATCGACAAGATCGACTTAAGTCAAATGTCGAGTTCCATCGAAGTGGTCAACAGCACCATCAAGTCGATTGCGGGAACATTGGTTGGCTTTACGTCGGTCGAACAAGTCCTAGGAGGTTCGTCGACCGAGGATCAGATCACTGGTATCAATGCGGTGACGGCTTGGTCATTTAACAGTGTGGGACAGATTGTTGTTAGTGCCGTTACTTATAGCGGCTTTGAAGCCATTCAAGGCGGAACATTCGCGGATACGTTGACCGGACCGAATCTGGATGCAGCTTGGAATATCGATAGCCAAGGCGGTACGTTGACGAGTGGTGGCAACGTGGTTCGCTTCCGCGGGGTTGAAAATCTAACTGGCGGAACGGCCATCGATCAATTCACTTTCCAACCATTGGCTGTTTTGACCGGTACGATCAACGGTGGCACAGGTATCGACAAGATCGACTTGAGTCAAATGTCGAGTTCCATCGAAGTGGTCAACAGCACCATCAAGTCGATTCCCGGAATTTTGGTTGGTTTTACAGCGGTTGAACAGGTTTTAGGAGGTTCGTCGACCGAGGATCAGATCACTGGCATTAATGCGGTGACAGCTTGGTCGTTTAACGCTGCTGGACAGATTGTTGTTAGTGCCGTTACTTATAGCGGCTTTGAAGCCATTCAAGGCGGAACATTAGCGGATACGTTGACCGGACCTAGTCTTGATGCAACTTGGATTATCGATAGCCAAGGCGGTACGTTGACGAGTGGTGGCAACGTGGTTCGCTTCCGCGGGGTTGAAAATCTAACTGGCGGAATGGCCATCGATCAATTCACTTTCCAACCATTGGCTGTTTTGACTGGTACGATCAACGGTGGAGCTGGTATCGACAAGATCGACTTAAGTCAAATGTCGAATTCCGTCGAAGTAATCAACAGTACCATCAAGTCGATTACCGGAACATTGGTTGGCTTTACGGCGGTCGAACAAGTCCTAGGAGGTTCGTCTACCGAGGATCAGATCACTGGTATCAATGCGGTGACCGCTTGGTCATTTAACGCTGCTGGACAGATTGTTGTTAGTGCCGTTACTTATAGCGGCTTTGAAGCCATTCAAGGCGGAAGCTTAGCCGATACGTTGACGGGACCCAATCTGGATGCAGCTTGGAACATTGATAACCAAGGCGGTACGTTGACGACTGGCGGCAACATGGTTCGCTTCCAGGGTGTTGAGAACCTAACCGGTGGTACAGCCGTCGATCAATTCATTTTCCAGTCATCGGCTGTGCTAACGGGTACAATCAACGGTGGAACAGGCATCGACAAGATCGACTTGAGCCAAATGTCAGACTCCATTGAAGTGATCAACAGCACAATCAAGTCGATTACGCAAACGCTGGTCGGCTTTACAGCCGTTGAGCAAGTGCTGGGTGGTTTGTCGACCGGCGATCAGATCACGGGTATCAACGCAGTGACCGCCTGGTCGTTTAATAGCACTGGCCAGATTGTTGTCGGCGGCGTTACCTATAGCGGCTTTGAAGCCATCCAAGGCGGAACAGCCGTTGATACGTTAACCGGACCTAATCTGGATGCAGCTTGGGCTATCGCAAACCAAGGTGGTACGTTGACGACTGGTGGCAACACGGTTCGCTTCCAGGGTGTTGAAAACCTGACCGGTGGTACAGCCGTAGATCAATTCATTTTCCAGCCATCGGCTGTGCTAACGGGTACGATCAACGGTGGAACTGGTATCGACAAGATCGACTTGAGCCAAATGTCAGACTCCATCGAAGTGATCAACAGCACCATCAAGTCGATTACGCAAATGCTGGTTGGTTTTACAGCGGTTGAACAAGTGCTGGGTGGTTCATCAACCGACGATCAGGTCAAAGCCCTAGATGTGGTCACGGCATGGCAGTTTACAGCAGCGGGTCAAATTGTGGTCGGAAGCGTCACTTATACTGGATTTGAAGTGATGCGTGGTGGCGCGGCGGGCGATACGCTTACGGGCCCTGCACAGAACACGAACTGGATTGTCGATGAACTTGGCGGCGGTAGCGTGACCATTGGAACCGCATCCCTTCGTTTTGCAGCGATGGACAATATCACTAGCGGAGCTGGCAACGACACGCTGGTCTTGCTGCAAGGTGGTACGATCAGTGGCACCGTCAACTTGGGAGCGGGAGCAGACGTATTGGATCTCAGCAATTTGTTTGGCGCTACTGTTACCTTAACCGGAACTGCAACTCGGTCAGTGAGTGGTCGCCTGCCGTCGTTCACAGCCGCTGAGCAGGTGATTGGCAACTTCAGTCAGACGAACAAAGTGAATGGTGGCGTGTCAGCCTTCGCTTGGGTTATCAATCCTAGCGGCCAGATACTGGTGGGTGGCACAACCTTTACTGGATTCTCCGCCATTGATGCTGGTGCGTTGGTCGACACGCTTACTGGACCCAATGTGAATACACAGTGGGCAATCAACGGTTTAGGTAGTGGCTTGTTAGCGCTGGGCAATGTAATCCAGTTTAGTGGCATGGACAACTTAACAGGTGGGACCGCTAACGACAGCTTTGAGATTGCACCTACGGGCGGATTGACAGGGAACTTGAATGGCGGCACGGGGATGAATACTTTGAGCTATGCACAGTGGACCGCTCCGGTGATTGTCAATCTGGCGCAAGTAGCGGCAGGCAACGCATCATCGGTCCTCGGTATCGCAAGTAACTTTACAATCGTAATGGGCGGTCCAGGCAACGATACCTTGACCGGTAACAGTTCTAAGTCCAGTGTTTTGGTTGGCAACGCGGGTAACGATACGCTGCTGGGCGGCAGTGGTCGCGACATTCTAATCGGCGGCTTCGGCAGTGACATCATCACTGGCGGTAGCGGCGATGATCTGCTGGTTGCTGGCCGAACGACTTACGATAGTGACGTTGCGGCGCTTTCGAGCATTTTGGATGAGTGGAGCAACACATCTCGCAATTACTTAACTCGGTTGCAGAACATCCGCGGAACCGGCACAGGGACGCGCCTGAACGGGAACAACTTCTTGCAGAACACGCCCAGTGATACACTGCTCGTCGATCCAGGTAGCGCTGACCAGTTGTTTGGTGGACTGGGCCAAGACTGGTTTATCACGGATGATGCAACGGACATTACTGATCAACTGTTAACTGGAACAGCCCCTGAACAACGCGATGGGGCGTAAATAATCCGCTTAGGCATGCCACCGGGCTCAGCCAGTGGCATAAGGAATACTACGCTGTACGTAGTTAAAAAGCGGAAGCTAGTTTTACATGCCTGAGTAATACATTCCGCGAGCTCTACCCAAACGACGCTGACTGAAAACCATATTCTGTGAGTTAACCGGCGAACTACGCGATCATGCATAGAGATCAATCCCCTTTGATTCGCTGCATTGGCTTCGGCAAGCGAGGGCCACAGAGGGATTCCTCAAGGCTCGTGAGGGTAGTGAATACACTCTTTTCTTTTCTTCGCACTTTGAGCGAGGCCTATAGCGGGAGAATGTCGCACTGACGGTCATCAAACCTGGTAAACGGCGGGCTGGTTGCTGATGTTGGCTTGCTCGGAGGGCAGACAATCTACAGCCGATTTCCTTGGCTGCTTCCATCGATTGGCGGTTTTGGAGCGGCTTCATTCTTTCGCCGCCGCTCGACAAAATAGTGCTAGCCAAAATAGTGCTAATCGGGGGCGGTGTGCAGTTGATATTGCCGGAATACTGAACTTGCCATTTTGCCATCTTTCATGTAGCCAATGAGCACAAAAACAAATCGTTGGTCGGCCGAAAATTCAGAGGTTACGATACAGAAACCTGCGAGGTCACGCAGGCGAGTGTTTTGACTTAGTCGCCCATATACTTCACGATCAGCGAGATTAGAAAGGCGAATTTCAGAAGAATCGTCGACGCTCAAAACGATTTGCCCATCCTTGGATTGGCTTATTATATTAATCGAATTGTCATGTACCCGAATAAAATTCTTGAGTTCCATGGTACGTTTATCGTAGATTCGCATTATCCCGTCGCCACTTCCGGTTATTAATTGCTGATTTTCCTGGCTGGATAAAATTGACTTTGTGGGTGTACTACCGAATTTCTGGATTGACTCGCCGGCAGGCACGGAAATATGCCTCATACCTTCGAACTCGCCGCCGATGGCGACAATATCATGGCCATCAAGCCATTCCACGCATTCAACGTTTGCGGTCATTTTCTTGCTAAATGTTTTTTGATTTCGATCGGTTGGCTGCACACGGATTTCATTGTCTTCACTACCCCAAGCTATCGATAAGCCATCGGGCGAGAACTTTACAACAAATACTCGCTGCTGTGGTTCATTGGCCTTCCCGATTGAAAGCACCTCCTGCACTGCACCATCAATGTCCATCAATTGAACTCGCCCATCAGCGTAGCCCACCGCAATGAGGTTGCCATCGGGGTGAACATCCATCGCTGTAACGGCAATGCCGCATGGCGGTGAAAGGAGTCGGGAATCAGCCATTTCGCGATCGCTGTCCTTCCCTTGCCCAACCATTGGCAGGCTATTGGACAATGCGGCGCGAATGGAGCCATCGGTAAAGCCAAAAATGAGTTCTTTGCCGTCGGGCGTATACTGCGCCGCCGAAACAACTCTGTCGCTGATTTGTCGTTCGCCGGACGCGGGTGACCACCGCGTCGCTCGACCATCGTCGCCGACAATGACTAGATCGTTTTGGACCCATGCAATTGAAGTAACGCCTCCATCTAGTAAAAATGCGTTGGCGAATGGAGAAATAGACTCGACTTCCAGCGATTCACTCTGAGGATTGAGTTGCCAGGCAAGAACTTCTCCATTCGTGCCGCCTGATGCGACCCATTTACCATCCTGTGAAACGGCCAAACAAGGAACCACTCGTTTTCTTCCATTCAGTTTGAAAAGGGTTTTGTTCTGCACACAGTCAACGACAAGGCTTGGCTGGGAAATGTCGCCAAACATCACGACCCAGTCGGTATTGGGAATTACTGCAAAGGCTTCTAAATGCTGCATCGCATCGAAGTGGCGCAATTCGACATTGGGTCCTACCAAGCTAAATTCACCATGATCGGTATGTACAACCGCTGCCTGCAAGGAATTGATCCAGCCCACTTGCTGTCCTCGCCGGCTGCCGACCACCTTGAACGGTGGTGTATCCAGTACGTCCTGCAACTTCACTAACTTGGCACCTTCGTAACGGTACGCAATCGCCAAGTACTGACTGTCGTTGGAGAAGGACAGCGACTCTATGGTGGTCGGACCGGAAACAGGGATCTGAGTCTGAGTGTAGTCTCGCAAGTCAATTAATACGGGCCTTGCTCGATCAGCGCTGGAGGTTGTCCCACCAACGGCCAGATAACGTCCGTCATGGCTTGCCGCGATCGCATGTACCTGGGAGACCCCTACAACCACACCGCGGACAACCTTCTTTGTGTTCAAGTCGAAAAAAGTCACTTGCGGAGAATCGCCGGCCAGCGCTATGAGCGTTGAGTTAGGTATGGCAACCACTTCTCTCAATGGGTAGCCGACTTCCAACAGTACATCGAATTGACTGTCTAACTCAGCCCTCAGCATTTTCCATTCAAGTCGCGACGTAGCATCTGGATGGGATTCGACTAGCTTGGTTAGTGATTGACTAGCGGCGAGCAGCTTCGATTGCTCATTCAGTGCACAGACGCCTTGAATTCCAGAGATCCAGGACAGTTTTCGATATTGTTCTTGATGCTCGAGCGCTTCGAGCTTGGCACGGTTACCGATCATCCACGCTCGAGACAGTTCGTCATTGTGACGAACCAACTGATATGCCGATCGGAACGCAATTGTTATGGTCAATCCAACACAGGCAACGATGACGACTAATGCCGTGGCCAAGCTACGGTGATTTTGTGACCATCGCCAAGTTCGTTCCGCGACATTTAGTGGGCGGGTAAGTGTGGGTCTGCCGTCCAAGTATCTCTGCAAATCCGCGTGCAACTCACGTGCGGACTTAAAGCGATTCGCTGGTTCACGTTCCAAACAACGCATGCAGATGGCATCCAGATCGCTAGGTACGTTGCGGCATAGGTCGCGTGGTGTCCGAATATAGCGGCTTTGTTCGATGGCTAGATAGACATTCCCTTCAGGCTTTCGAGGTAGTTCGCCGGTTAGCAATTGATACAGAACAACACCCAGCGAATAGACGTCGGCTTGGGGACCAAGATCCGTCGTTTGCCCCATCAATTGTTCTGGAGCCATGTAATCGATAGTTCCTACCAGCAAGCCAGCCGTACTTTCAGGCGTGGTTTGATCCTGAATTCGTGCGAGGCCAAAATCCGTTAGTCTGGCAGTGGTAGATTGAACTCCGTCGACACCGGTTGTTACCTCTAGCAGGATGTTGTCCGGCTTGATATCCCGATGGAGTACGCCATGGGTATGCGAATGTTCTATGGCATCGGCTAACTGCGCAATGATTCGTGCCACATCTTCCAAGTGACTGTGATTCGCATGGGATTCGCTGGGTGTTAACTTTTGACCATCGACATACTCGGCTGCAATGTAACTGATCGATTCGATCATTCCAGCTTCGTGGATGCGTACAATGCTTGGATGATTCAGGCGAGCAACGGCATGGGCTTCCTTCACGAAGCGTTGATTGAGTTCAGGAATATTTCGCAGTTCGGGATGCAAGACCTTGATCGCGACCAAACGCTTGAGCAGCGGGTCGTAGGCTTTCCAAACGGCACCGAACGATCCCAAACCAAGCTTTGAGAGAACTTGGAATCGGCCAAATGGATTCGGAAGCTGCCATTCCTTACTATCTGCAAATTGAGCTGGCCCATTAGGTAAATCCGAAAGACGATGTGGCCCGAACGTCTCATGTAGGAGGCGAATAGTCCTAGCGATAAAGGGATCTACATCCTTAATATCTGAACGGTTCTCAGAATCGATTCCGCTGAAGATCGCTTGCTCGAAGCGGAGCAAGGATTCTAGTTCGCTGTCCTCAAGCGCCGTGCTTTCATCCAATTCACCGGCATCTTGTTCACCGGCATCTTGTGCGGCCAGATGTTCCAAGTCTTGCGTCGGTTGTTTGTCATCATCGCGATGTTCAGGGAATAGCGGTGCGCTCATTGATCGAGGTGTTTTCGCAAAAACGCAATGGCACGTGACCACCGTCGCCAGACATTGGACAACGGCAAATTAACTCGCTTGGCGATCTCTTCAAAGCCAAGCTGTTCAGTGTAGCGTAAGAGTAGAATGGTGCGATCTGTATCTGGCAAGTCCAGCATTGCATCGAGTAGTAGCGAGGTCTGTTCTCTTAGCATGACAATCGACGAAGCCGATCCTGCTGCGTCCGCGTGTGTACTGACTGATTCGTCATACTGCAATCCAACTCGCCGACGTTCGGCTACCAAGTGCTTCCGCAGGCCGTCATTTAATCGCGCCTGAAAGATAGTCAGCAACCATTGGCGCAGTTCATGGATGCTGTCTCCGCGGAACGTTTGGAAGTTCTGGCTTGCCGAAAGCAAAGTTTCTTGAACGAGATCGGAACCAGAAATACGAACCTGTAGCTTTAGACCAATTCGCTGCTGCGCCAATTGCAACATCAGCGGCCGAAAAGAATCGAGCAACGAGCCTAGATCCGATTGATTTCCTTGCCGCGCGCGCGAGATTTGCAAGGATGACTCTTCACAATTTTTCAATCTATCCGCCTCCGATTGGGATAACACCATATTAGATCCAAGTGCCTAAAAAAAACGCTACCTTCGGGTTTTTTTTCAAAATCGTGAAATTTGTTGAAAAACAACGCCGCGTTTTCCGTCTTCCCCTCCACAGCACTTTGTTGCCGCGCAACCTACTTTCTTCAAGTTCGAGCAAATTCACATGAAACTAGTTCTTCCGAGAGCTTTGCCTGCCGTTGTCACCCTTTTTGTAGCTTTGATATGCACTCAAAGTCATGGCGCACTTGTTTTCACAAATAATGTTCAAGCCAACTTTACGTTCACGACCGTAGGTACAACGCTGGGATTGCCCGATGGAACCGAGTTGCCATTCGTTTCTTTAGGCGCCTTAACATTTACGCTCGACGATTCTGTGCCGGGTGCAACCACGATGAATTTCCAAAACGTAACAGGAGATTTGACTGTGGCTACACCTGCACCATTTGCTGGGGCGACCATGCGACCATTTTCCTTCACCTCTGGTCAACTGCAGGGCATCACGCGTGACGGTTTAGGGAATATCACTGGTGGAAACGTCGTAGCTCTTAGCATGCTCTGGGAAATGAATCTAGGGCCTAATCGACTTTACACTAAAGAGAATCTCCCCTTCTTTGGCTCCATCACAGGTGCTCCCTTCAGTGTCGGCAATGTCATATCGGGCGCGCCAGCCTTCGACGTTTACCTTGACCTTGGGAACGCTGCGACCGATCCTCTTGTCGTCATTGGCAAGGATCGCTTTCTCACTATTACTGCCGTTCCGGAGCCAAGTAGCTTGGCCCTATTGATGCTGGCTGGAGCAGGGTTCACTGCGTTCGGGCGACGTCGAAAGTGGCTTGGTAAAGCACCGTGAATTGTCTCGTAGCATCCATTCGTTTGAAGAACCGATAGACCAAAACATAATGACTAGTTTAGTTGTACGACTTTTGATTTCCTGGGTGGCCTTAGCTCCCGCAGTGTGCTTTGCCGATATGGTGGTCGAATGGAATTTTGAAGACACCACAACACCCGATGTTGGCACTGGCTCAGTCCAGTTATTAGGCGGGGTGACTGGGGATTATGACTTTGGGCCGTTTGGTGGTGGCAATAGAGCTTTGTTCACGACTGGTTATGCAATTCAGCAAACCCAATCGGGAGAACGTGGTATTGAGTTCAGGGTCAACACCACGGGATTTCAGGATATTCAAATCGGCTGGGGAATGCGGTCGAGCGGAGACTCTTCTAAGTGGATTCGTTTGGACTACACAAACGACGGGAGTTCTTGGCAAGAAGTGGAGCTGTTTGAAATTGGTGACACTTCGGCTAACACTTTTAGCTTTATCGGTCGGGATCTTTCAACACTAACCGCTGCCAACAACAACCCAGAGTTTGGCCTTAGATTTGTGTCGGTGTTTTCACCGAACGCTTTCACGGAAAACGCTGTCGACTACGGTGCAAATTCAGCCTATCAGCAGGTTGATAGTTTGGCGGCTGGTTATAGTCCGGCGGGTACTTTGGCCTTCGACAACTTCACCGTAAGCGGCATAACGGCTGTGCCTGAGCCCTCGACGGCTTTGTTAGTTGGGTTTGTTGTGACCGCAGTATGCGCTCAGCGACTTTTCCGCGTGCGGCTTAAGAGGAATCTGGGAAAGCCATGAGCACAGCAGCGTATCGCAAGTCAGACATTTATCGAGCTAAAGGCAGCGTGACAGCAGCCTTCACACTGGTTGAACTATTGGTTGTGATTGCGATCATCGGCATTCTCGTGGGTTTGCTTCTTCCGGCCGTTCAAGCGGCCCGTGAAGCAGCTCGAAGAATGCAGTGCAGTAACAATGTGAAGCAAGCGATGCTGGCGATGCACAACTACGAAGGAACGTCGGGCAAGTTTCCAGCCGGTTTAGTCTGGTCTCGCGGCGGCGGAGACATCGATTCCGTTGGCTCCGCGTTTGTTGCCATCCTACCGTTCCTCGAACAAAGCAACGCATTCAGATTGATCAATCCAGAAACACCTTGGTACTTGCAAACACAGCAAGCAGTGCGTGTGGTTGAGTCATCCTATTTATGTCCTTCTGATACGGTTGAACCACTGCACAAATATCCCTTCATCGGAGCAGCAGGTGCTCCATCGGGTGATACTTATGCATCATGCTCGTATGGGCTGAGCGTTGGCTATGATGATGGAATCGGTTTTCAGTCAGGCTTTCAAGGGCGGGGCGTTGCAAAGCATGTCGGCGTATTCGCACCGCATTCCTGGATGAAACTTGCGGTCATGACCGATGGAACAAGTAACTCGTTCGCCGTTGGCGAGGCCGCGTCCGGATTCAAGATGTGCGAGGGCATCGGTTGCAGCACACCCAATAATCCGCCAGCGGGTGAGGCTACTTCCGTCTTTGGCTGGTTGGTTGGCGGCGTCAACCTACCGGCATTTTACAATCCGGGCTTCAGATATGCCGGAGCCTTTGTCAGCACTGTCGAGCGACTCAATAAAAGCCCGGCCACAGATTCGCTTTTCAACGTGACCGGCAATGGAAAATTCAATCGAACACCAAGTTGGCAAGGTGGTCCGCATCACACTTCGAATTTCAGAAGCTTCCATATTGGCGGCGCAAATTTTGGATTCTGTGATGGCAGCGTTCAGTTTTTGAGTGACTCCATCGATATGACAACTTTCCGTTTTTTGTCATCCGTTGCAGACGGCGAAGTAGTTTCCTTACCGTAAGAGATGGATGACTGAATGGCTCTTAGGAACCAAGCGACTGGATCGCCCTTGAGCGTGTCACTGTTGCAAATAAGCCGCATCTGCAATGAGTTCGCTGAATCGTGGAACGTGAACTCTTCGAAGCAGATTCGGAGTTTATTGAATGATGTCGCGCCGGCGCAGCAAGCTACTTTACTGCGCAACTTGTTGTCGATTGACTTGGCCCGACGCAAGATGCTGGGAGATAATTCTCCGACGCAAGATTATTTGCTAGATCTTAAAGATCTCGCGTCGATCATTCAGGAAGAACTTCTTGCATCGACCATGCTCCAAGATACGCTTGCTGCCAAAACCGTTTCATTCTCTGCTCCGGTGAAACACAAATCGAAAAGGCCAACGCTTCCGAGCGGATTTCGGTTGGGAGATTACATTCTCGAGTCCGAACTTGGCCGAGGCGGGATGGGAGTTGTTTTTATTGCCCGCCACGCAAAACTTGGAACTCGAGTTGCCCTCAAAACGCTTCCGGGGACTTCGGCGGGTGAACTTCACCGATTCAAGTTGGAATTTCGAACGCTAACAGATATCAATCACCGCAACTTGATCGGTCTGCACAACTTGCAAGCCGACGCTGGCCAATGGTTTTTTACCATGGACCTCGTTGAAGGTTCCAATCTTATCGAACACGTCCGATCGCAAGGCAAGTTGGATCAGAATCGCCTGCGGGAAGTCCTTCCCCAATTGGTTCGCGGCATTCATGTTCTTCACAAAAACAATATCGTACATCGGGACCTCAAGCCATCGAACGTGATGGTTGATAAAGACGGTCGCGTTTTGATTCTGGACTTTGGACTGGTCGCTGATTTAGATCGCGTTTCGAAATCCCAAGACGAGATTGCAATTGCTGGTACTCCACCCTATATGGCACCGGAGCAGTTTGAGCTGCACTCCGCCTCGCCCTCAGTCGACTGGTACGCACTGGGAGTCATCCTGTACGAAGCGATTGGCGGCCGTTTGCCATTTACGGGATCGCTGACGGACATTTTTCATGCCAAGCAGGGCGATGTGTTTACGCGTCTAAGTAGAGACGTTTGTCCCGATCTAGTTGAGCTCTGCGAGCGTCTTCTGGCTTTGGAACCAAGTGATCGTCCGGGCTTTGCAGACATTGCAGCCGTAGTTGGACTGGATGATGTCCGACCTGCAAACGAACGCAGCGCAGGCGACAGCGAACTTTCAACATCGATCGGTTTGGCAGGGCGAGAGCAAGAACTGCAACAAGTCGCCGATGTTGTCAAAGACTATGTTGAGAATCCGTCCTTTCAATTGGTGATGATTAGTGCACGATCGGGTGAGGGCAAAACCTACTTAGCCGATCACTTTCTGAAGCCTATGTGGAAAGACGAAAACTGCTATGTGCTTGCCGGGCGTTGCTATGATCGCGAGTCTGTTCCTTTCAAAGCGGTAGACAATTTGATCGACGCTTTATGCGGTCGGTTACTGACCCTTCCCTCTCAAACTGTTAAGAAGTTCCTGACTCCCGACGTTGCGGTACTCGCTCAGTTGTTTCCCGTCTTGCAACGAGTCGGCTCGATTGCGGCCTTAGGCGGTGTACGACTTTACAACTATGAACCGGAACAAGTTCGCAAGACTGCTGCCGGGGCTTTGCGTGAGTTGCTATTTCAGCTTACTCGAATCAAAAAAGTTGTTTGTTTTATAGACGATTTGCAATGGGGAGATCGAGATAGCGCGGAACTTCTTCTAGATGTTTTGGAACATCCCAATCCACCTCCGTTATTAATGTTCGCCACCTATCGCAGCGATGAAGCTGAAGGAAGTCCGTTTCTTCAAGTTTGGAAGAGCCGCATCGACGCAAATCGCACTGGCTTTTCGCAGCATGAAGTTCAACTCAAGCCACTTTCGCTTGAGCAGTGCATTGATTTGGTAGTCGCAACTGTCGGAGTGGATACTGAGCAAGTGCGACGTCGAGCAGCAGAGATCGCTGAGGAGACCAATCGGAACCCATTCTTGCTTTCGGAATTGGCAAGCTGCTACGACCCCAACAGTCTGGACGATCAACCTGTTCAATTAAAAGACGTCATTGACAGAAAGCTGGATAGACTTCCGAATGATGCGAGGCGTTTACTTAATGTCGTTTGTGTTTCGGGGCAAGCTCTAATCGCGGACGAAGCGGCAGGGAGTGCAGGGCAAGAGACTGTCTCTCTAGCGACGATTAATCGAATGCGCAGCGAGCGACTTTTACGATTGGTTGGTGACGAGCAGTCGCTTATCTTAGACACTTATCATGATCGGGTGCGTGAAACGGTCTTGCGAGATCTGAGCAAAGCGGCTCGTAGTGAGTTGCATGTTGCGATTGCACGAACAATCGAAAGATCCTCACAGAACGAAATAGCCAATTCCAATAATCCGCGAGTGTACGATTTGGCTTATCACTATTACGAAGGCTGCGGAGGTGAAGAGTGGAAAGATGCTGACTTAGCTAGTCGGGCACTCTCGTATTCCACAGAGGCCGGAAATCGTGCCCTCAAGGCTTACGCATTCGATGATGCAGCAGGCTTCCTACAAAAAGCGGACAAACTTCAGGTTGAACAATCGCCGACTGAGGCTTATGAACTGCAATTTCTGCTCGCATCCGCGCACGCGCGCACCCGAGAAGTTGCGGCGAGTATTGTCCACTATCAGAATGCGATTGAGCTGACACGAGAACCCATTGAACGCGCGGAGTGTATGGCGGGCTTGGGCGATGTTCACTTGAAAGTCGGCAACATTCCAGCAGCCCAGAAAGCACTAGCCACCGCCCTTGCAGAACTCGGCGAAACTCAACCGAGAACTTTAATTGGAAAGCTGTTTGGGATTATGGTTAGTGACCTCCAGTTTCTGCTTTCTCCAAAGTACTTATACTTCCAAATCAGATCGCGCACCTTGGACGAGAAGCGATTGATCGCGAAGATTTATCATGTCTACAGTACTACGATTGCAAACAAAAACGGGACCGCAGCATTTTATGCGGTGACCAGAAACGCCGTTGTTCAAAAGTATGTACCCGATACTCCAACCCGCGCGATGGCCTTCTCTACTTATGCGTACTTTAATTCGATGGGAGGAATGGGTTGGAAGGGAAAGCGGTTTCGCATTTGGGCTGAGCAACAAATCGTGGCTGAGCCAACAGAATGGTGGCAAGCTGCAGTCGCCCAGAACTTAGGGTCATATCATCTGTTCGCTGGCAATTTAGCTCGCGCTGAAGAGTTGCTAACTGCTTCATTAGGACTATTCCGAAAGTCAAGAGATTGGCAGTACTCGTTGGCGCTCCATTGGCTTAGACACACGAACTCTGCCATCGGTGATGTAAGCAAGATTATTGAAACCGCTACTGCGGAACGTGCCAACGCTAGTCATACACAAGACACAGTCATTGACGCGTGGGGCAAGTATGGTCTGGCTGATGGACTCGCCAGGAAAGGTGAGTACAACGAAGCGCTTCGACTAGCTACGGAAGCGGAGCCCGTTCTAGAAGGGTCGTCCCATCATGTTTGCATGCAAGAGCTCGCACGAGTTCAACTTAACGCTTCGCAGTACCAAGAAGCTGCCCAGACTGCCAAAAAGGCTGTAAAAGAATTTCTAAGCTGTGTCCTTGTGGAAATCGCGGCTGATAGTTTCCCAATATTGCTTGAAGCCCTGTTGCAAGATCGTTGGTCAAAGGGGCGTCAAGCGATTCCGAAAAAAAACCTTAGGGCGGCAAGTTTCTACGCGGCCTTTGTATTCTGCATCGGCCTGACATTTCCGAGCCTCCTTCCTCACTGCACACGTGTTCGAGGTCGCTTCGCAGCAGCAACCGGCAAAAAGCGAAAAGCAGTGTCACTCTTTACTAAGGCGATTACCAAAGCAGAAATCGTGGGAACTCGTTACGAAATGGCGCGCGCCCTGATCGATCGCTCGAAGTTATCAACTTCAAATGCTCAATTCGATCGTGATCGTGGACTAGAAATTTTACACGAACTCGGCTGCGTTCTGCCTCCTGGCGAACGCGAATAGTGGGCCACAAGAACGTTGTGAGGAATTGATCGTCGCCTTTCGCTCCGCGAAAGTGGCGCAAACTAACGCTACTTTCGCGTAGCGAATGGCGACGATTTTGGCTACGTTTTGGGAGAAGTGTATAACTTGGCCGCAGCGATATAGGCCTCGACCGCGGCAGGAACTTGGTAGCGAATAGTACGCCCCGAGAGAACACGCGCGCGCAGGTCGGTGCTGCTTATTTCTAGCTGTGGAAGATTTAGTATGTGCTCGGCCGCGCCGGCGACCTGATCTTGGGGAAGATAGCGGCGGAGTTGCTCCACATCCGGTGCCGGTTGCCCACCGCGAGCCGCGATCGCTAGAAACGCCAACTGACAAATCCGCTCTGGTTCGCGCCATGCTTGCAAATCGGCGAGCGAATCGGCGCCCATAATGAAAACCAGTTCACTCGCTGGGAATTCGGATTTTAGGTCCGTCAGTGTATCGACCGTGTACGATGGCCCCTCCCGCCGCAGTTCGCGCTCGTCGAGCTTAAAATGAGAGTTTCCGCCAATCGCCAGTCGTATCATTTCAACGCGGTGCTTGGCGTCGGTGGGCTGCTTATCCTGCTTAAGCGGCGAGATGGCGGCAGGAATAAAGCGGACTTCACTCAGTTGCAGCTGCTCGCGAGCGTATTCAGCCATTAACAAGTGACCAATGTGAATGGGATCAAAAGAGCCACCTAATATCCCAATACGCGGCTTCCCATCACCCTGACGAATCGCTTGTTCCGACATATAACTGATCCAATAAGTGGCGTATGCTTCCAGCTTGCGAGCAAGTTCTTAAGTGGCGTATGCTTCCAGCTTGCGATCGAATCCGTAAGTGGCGTATGCTTCCAGCTTGCGATCGAGTTCCTAAACTGATTACCAACAATCCAAGCGGTCAACAAATAGGACATCCATGACCAAGCAGCAACCAGAACTGTTTTCCACAGATATTCCCCCATGGGAGCTGGATCTGCAAGGCGAGTGTCGCGTGGCCAAGGTTGTTTTTGCGGAACAACCCCACGGTCCGCTCGATTATCTCGTCCCGGATAACCTCGTCCAAGAAGTGCAGTTAGGTGTGCGTGTCAAAGTTCCGCTGGGGCGCGGCAATCGCGAGATGCTCGGCTACGTCATCGCGGTGGAAATGATTCGCCAGTCAGCCGACGCTTTCAAGCCGATTACTAACGTTCTTGACCCTGAGCCACTGTGCACGCCAAAACTGCTTGAATTGTTTCAGTGGATGAGTCGCTATTATATCGCGCCGCTGGGCCAAGTCTTCGAAGCGGCCGTACCAGCCGGTGTTCGGGCTTCGGCCGGTAGTCGTGAACGCGTGATGCTCTATCCCACCGCCGCAGCCAACGATGACGCAAAGCTAAACAAACTATCGGCTAAACAGCAAAGCGTTTTGCGGCAGTTGATTCTTGCCGGCGGTGGGGTGACGATCGATCAACTGCAAAAACTTGCCGAGTGCTCAACAGGTCCGATCAATTCTCTTCGCGAGCACGGTTACATCGAAGCAAAAAATGAACGTGTCTTCGATGAACTTGGAGCACGACCGCCCCGCCCCCATTCACCGCCCCTGGCGTTGAGCGTCGATCAACGTCAAGCGCTCGCGCATGTACTGGATGCCCTCAACGCCGGGAAGCAACAAACGATTTTGCTGTATGGCATCACCGGCAGCGGCAAGACCGAAGTCTACATGCAAGCGATCCACGAAGTTTTGTCTTACGGTCGTCAAGCCATCGTGCTTGTTCCCGAAATCAGTCTAACACCGCAAACACGTCAACGCTTTGTCCAGCGGTTTGGCCAAGTCGCAGTGCTGCACAGCAATATGAGCCCCGTCGAAAGGCATCATCAATGGCGGATGATCGCGTCGGGCCAAGTGCCTGTTGTCATCGGTCCTCGCAGCGCGATCTTCGCACCAGTGCCGCGGCTGGGTTTGATCGTCATCGACGAAGAGCATGAGCAATCGTTCAAGCAAGATTCGTTGCCACGTTATCATGCTCGCGATGTCGCCTTGCATCGTTCATTCCTGGAACAGATTCCAGTGGTCCTTGGGTCCGCGACGCCTTCGCTTGAGAGCTGGCGACGAGCGCAGCTCGGGCAATATCGATTGGCGACTCTTCCACGCCGCATTCACAATCGTCCACTGCCGAGCGTAACCACCATCGACCTGCGTCAAAGTTCGGTTGAACCCGCGCGCGGTTCACTTTCACGGCAACTGCAACAAGGCATTCATGAAACGCTCAACGCCAAGGGCCAAATCATTTTATTATTGAATCGGCGTGGTTTTGCGACGACGATTCAATGTCCTTCATGTGGCGACGTCGTCACCTGCCCCGATTGCGATTTGCCGTTGACGCATCATCGAGACGGCGGCAAAGCGATCTGCCATTACTGCGACTATCAAATCGCAACTCCGCAGACTTGTCCCAAGTGCAGTTTCAATGGCATTCGATTTAGCGGACTGGGAACTCAACGATTAGAAGTCGAAGTGCAGCAACGTTTTCCGAAGGCAACGATCGCGCGAATGGATAGTGACACGATGCGCAAGCCTGGAAGTCACGAGAGAGTGTTCACAGAGTTTCGCGAAGGTCGAGTCGACATACTGCTTGGGACACAGATGATTGCCAAGGGCTTGGATTTTCCTAACGTGTTGCTGGTTGGAGTCATCAATGCGGACAGCGCTTTGCACTTCCCTGACTTCCGTGCGGCTGAACGCACGTTCCAGTTGGTCACCCAAGTCGCAGGACGGACCGGCCGTGGTGAGAAGCCTGGTCATGTCATGGTTCAAACGTTTTCTCCTGATCATCCATCGATCATCGCCGCTTCGAAGCATGACTTTTTAGGCTTTGCCGCCGACGAACTCACCAAGCGCGAGCAGTTTGGTTATCCACCGTTTGGCTTTTTGGCTCGAGTTATCATGCGTGGTCCCGATCTGGCCGAAGTTGAAGAGTTCGCTGAGTCGTTTGTCAAGCGACTTCAAGCAACTCGCAAGCAACAAGGCATTGACTGTCGCATCTTAGGCCCCGCGCCACCTCCGCTAGCGAAACTGCGCGGCAAGTATCGCTTTCACGCGTTGATGATGACCAGTCAAGCCGAACCGCTTAATCGCCTGCTCGTGCGGACGATTGCTGATATCAAACCACCCAAAGAAGTGCAGTACGTGATTGACGTCGATCCGCTGGATACCCTTTAGTCCCAAGTGGCGTATGCTTCCAGCTTGCGATCAAGCCCTAAGTACTAAGAACTAAGAACTAAGAACTAAGAACGCTTATGAACTCTCGTCAATGACAGTCCTTCGCGGGCGTCGTAGCGCATGTAAAGTGCATTGCGGCTGGCGTGACGTTTCATGATGCTACGATAGATGCCGTGTTCGTCGGGCCATGGAAACGCATACACCAAATCGAAATCTCGAAGTTCCATATCGAGCTCTTCGTAAGCCGGTGTCGCAGTTGTCAGTGTGCGACCAAACTCTTCACCGGCTTGATAGTCCTCTTCAAATTCGGCTGGAATGAATGACCCGACGACGAACCTTGGGTGTGCGTCGTATTTAGCCGCTAAGCCTTCGGCCAGCTTTACCAGTTCGGGTTCGGCTTCGATGCCGAAAGCGTCAAAGCCCAACCGACTGGCCATGATGGTCACGACACCCAGTCCCGAACCCCATTCTAAAATCGTGTCAACGCGACCTCGGAGCTCGCAGAGTTTTTCGAAGATCGCCATGTAATCGGCACTGACGTACAGTGCATATGCTGGTGCGTTGCCATTGGCTTCCCAAATCGCGTCAGCTTCCGCCCAGAGAAGTTTGAAGGAAGCCAGTAAATCGGAGTCGGACAAAGGGTTTAGCTTTTAGGAGAATTTTATAATCGTTGTCATTCAGAATTATACCATTTCCCTCAATCTTTAGATGCGAAATTACGACAATCTAGACGACTCGTGCAGGAGCGACCCACGCAAACAAAAAACCAGGACCAGCACATCGACGGCGCCGCAATGAACTGACTTGAGTGTGGTGGCTATTTCTTGTAGATTGCTGATGGTAAGGAAATTACCTGTGCAGGTTAGATACTGAATTAAAGCTATAAATTGACAGTTCTCGCTAAACGCCACCGAGTTTACTCGGTGGGCTTATGACTTTTGCGGCTAAGTTCGAGCAAGAGACACTACTTTCCGCCGGCACGCGTTTGGTCGCGAGCTCCGCTCGCAACCAAACGCGTGGCGGCGGGTATCCTCTTCGTTTTCGCTTATAGCTAATAAGTCATCGCTCCACCTAGCAAGGAGGGCGCTTCACTTAAAACATCGAAATAGGTGTGGTTACTACGGTGGCTTAGACTGATAAGCCGGAAGGCGTTAGCCTCCGGTTGGGTATTGAACCGGAGGCTAACGCCTTCCGGCTGATAAGTCACCGGCAATTGTGAGTTTTCTAACGGTTCCTAAGCGAAGCCCTCCAAGCTAGGATGGTGGCGATCAGCGAGAAGTGTCGATAGATTTGCGCCATTGCGAACTTAACGAGCCGACGGAAACCACAAGCGAAGCGAATTGCTGGCAGGTGAGAGATTGTTTCGCTCAGTCGGCTGTAGCAGCTGCCACGTTGACGATATGAATCCGGTGAGAGGTTTATTTAGCGATTTGCTTCTGCATGACATGGGGCAGGGATTGCAGGCACCTTCACCCGCGGAGGGAATGCTGCCAGCAACTGTAGAACGCATGACTGTTCCAAAATTCGTGGTCGAGGAATTAATAAGGTCACGTTCGGTACCATTTGGCTATGGCATTTCAAGCGTATCACCGCCTGTCGCAAGTGTTTTTCCGCAGCCAGATCAGCCCCAATTTCCTCGAGGTGAGTCGATCGACGACAATTGTGTAACATGGGACTCACTGCAACGCGAATGGCGGACCGCACCGCTTTGGGGAATAGCCGACACAGCACCCTATCTGCACGACGGACGAGCTTCAGCGATCGAAGAAGCAATCAAGTGGCATGGCGGAGAATCGGAAGCCGTCAAGCAACGTTACTTGGAGTTAGCTCGAATCGAAAAAGATAAGCTCCTAACTTTTCTTGCGACCCTGCGCGCACCGGTTGTCGGTTCGGAATGATGGCGGCCTGCACTTGTAGCTCGTTTCGTAAGAAACCGGATGCATTGAAAAGGTCGTCCAAGAACCGGTTTCTCACGAAACCAGCTACCAGCCAAAAGTCTTCGCGCTAACTCGACATACGTTTCTTTAGAGCAGCGTCATGATGGCGAACATGACCAGCCAGGATATAAGCCAAACCGCGGACGGTAACGCGCGCGTCGCTGGCCGTTCCCCATCGCTCCCAAGCTGAATGAGGAAGACTTCGCAACACGATTAGATTCGCTTGTCGCAAGCAAGCGAACTCGGTGACGATGTCGGCTAAGGAACAGTTCAATTCGAGCGTTGTGTCGGCATAAGGATTTTCATCAAATCCCTGAAGCGGTGTTTGATCGCCTCGGGAGAAACGCAGTAACCGATATCCAAAAATACGTTCGGCATCAGCGATGTGATGAAGGACTTGCCGCAGTTCCCAGGAGTAAGGTGGATGCACGGTGTGTGCAGCTGATTGAGGAAATGTACGCCACCAAGCCACAGTGTTATCCAATTGGTCTTGAAGGACCTGTAGAACGTCTTCTTCAGGAACAAGAGCTACATATCCAGCTGCCTGCGGAGAGTAATCACCAGCGAGTAGTCGCATATAGAAAGTTGGGAGTGGAAGGTAAGAGGTCGTTTAATAAGTCGATTTTATCGCATCCTGTCCTGCGATGTTGCAACGCTGCTATTCCTGCTCAGAACCAGATCCCAGCATATTTGTAAATATTTCTTTATTTTCACCGCTTTTTGCTTGAATGTGCTTTTACACAGCTTTATAACCACTAAATGGCCAGTGATCCCACCTTCAAGCGCTGCACGTAGTTACCCAGCCTGACTCCCACCCTCACCGAGACTACCTTAAATTGCACACGTGTTGGGATCAACTCGCTCCCTGTGTATTTCGTTAGCATTAACTTTCCATTTTTTTGTAGAGGCTTACCATGAGTCTTCAAAGGCGAAGCGTGGGTTTTACGCTGGTGGAGTTGTTGGTCGTCATAGCGATCATTGGAATCCTGGTTGGGCTATTGCTTCCCGCTGTGCAAGCAGCTCGCGAAGCAGCCCGTCGAATGCAGTGTGGCAATCAATTGAAACAGATTGGGCTCGGCATGCACAATTACGAGTCTGCCTACAAGGCATTCTTTTGGCTGAAAGGGCCATCGAATTTTCCGGGAAACCGCGGTACGAATCCTCGCGGTAACGAGCAATCGATCAACGGGTACGTTGGCCTACTGCCGTTCATTGAGCAAACAGCACTTTTCAATTCGATTGCGGCTCCGTGGGCGGCGATCGGTGGTAATCCACCATCACTTCCCTATGGTCCACCGAGAGACTTTGGATACTATCCGCCTTGGCTTACGAACGTCACTTCTTTCCGATGCCCATCGGCACCAGACGGGATCCCCTACAGTAACACCCCGGCATTTTCGGGACGACAAAACTACCCGCTATGTTTGGGCGATACAATTTTGAATTCACACGGGCAAGGTCTTTCCTCGTCCTCAACCACTAATAACGCTCCTAATTTTCGTGGTTCGTTTGGATACAATCGATTTGTGAAGATTGCTGAGTTCGTTGACGGCACATCGAATACGATTGTCATCGGTGAAAAGGCAAACGCAGTCGATGCACGCAACGTGAAAGGGCTCGCAGCGGCCAACGTGGCCGGATTGAACTTGAATCCTTCCATCTGTCTTACCAGAGCGGCCGGTGGTTTTTACCTGTCAACTCTGATACCCCGCAGTGCAGGCGGAACAGACATTCAAGACGCACGAACTCATGGCACCTTGTGGCACACGGGACTTGCGCCTTTCATCGGTTTCCAGACAGTTCTTCCACCGAATAGCCCAAGCTGTATGAATGACAACTGGGGAGACAACTGGGGGCTTTCGTCAGCCAGCAGTTATCACACTGGGGGCGTACAGGTTTGCCACGGCGATGGCTCGGTGCGATTCATTAGCCAGTCTATTGACACTGGGAACGTTGCGTTGCCTGAGGTAACTGCCGGACCAAGCCCCTACGGTGTTTGGGGAGCGCTTGGATCACGTTCCGGCGGCGAAGTCAGCAACTTGGCTGACTAAAGCAGGTTGACATTTACTGGACTTGGAAATTAGCGGGCTTCGCATCTGTGCGAAGCCTGCTTGTCGTTCATTAGGCACTCATGACAACAAATGATTGGGAGAATTTGTAATGCATCGACTTCATTCGCTGGCGTACTTCAACGCCACACTTTGTATCAATCTATTTCTAGTCTTTATGATTGGCTGTAGTGGCAGCTCGGTAAAGGTCGTTCCAACGACGGGAACAGTAAAATACAAGGACAAGCCGCTCGACAATGCAACGGTCAATTTCATTATCGCCGGGAAGGATGGAATGCCATCAACGGTCATCGGATTGGGCACAACGGATAAGGACGGCAGATTCAAGATCCAAACAACGATCGATCCAACCAGCATGCCCCTTGATGGCGCCATTGAAGGCACTCATCAAGTGAGCGTTCATAAGTACATTCCGCCAAAAGGGATGACTGAGGAGGAACTTGCGAAGATGCAAGCACGTGAAACAAAAATCATGGAGGAGAAGGGATTTGTTCCACCGGAAGACATCACTCCACCCCGAGTCCCCTTCTTGCCTCCTAAGTATCAGAATCCAACGGCATCACAGTTATCCGCTACTGTAAAGGCTGGTGAAAAGAATGATTTCATGTTTGATTTGAAGTAACAGTCGCTTTGATTCTAGGTTGAAACGTCAGCCAGAACGCGCTAGTGCTAAAAACCGGAAGTTCCTTCCGGTTTTTGGAGTAGCGCCTCAGGCCGGGCTGTTAAAACTTCGGCATTGACATGCGTTTTTGCGGACCATCTTAGTTCCGCAGGTAGGGAGTCCGAATTGCCTTCCGTCCG
>JANODD010000022.1:0-39861 GCA_031412515.1 Planctomycetia bacterium
AAAACGCGGATTTACAGGTGATTTATCAGCCGGAAGGCGTTAGCCGACGGCTTTCAATACACAACCGGAGGCTAACGCCTTCCGGCTGATAAGACTATACCACCGTAATGATCAGCTTCAGTTCAAACTCCTAAGCGGGACGCTCTCTAACGCGTTCCGGCTGATTAGTCCAACCGTACTGAGGTGTTGCGATTTTGCAAAATCGAGAAAGTGAGTGACATTGGTCGAGGGCGCCCGCGCTCCGAAAAACCGGTCAACTATTTTGCTTATGCGACACAGGAGCAATTGCTATTAAGTCAACACTCTCTAATGGCAATGGGCAAATTCAACGAAGCTTAACTTCGATCGTTTACATCAAGGTTGGTAATGCGGATCTTGCGCCATGAGAGAAGCGATGCATATCAACCCGAACAAGACGATACAAATAGTTTTCATTTGCGCAATTTTCTCAATAGAACTTGGGCAGCTGTATCCCACGTCGATTTTGGTACTAAACACCAATAGAAGGCTATCACTGCGATTCTAACCGAGATGCAATCGCAAATGCTGCCCCGTCAAAGACTCTCCGCAGGCAACGATTTTTTCTGGAGTGCCTTGGGCTACGATGCGTCCGCCTTCAGCAGCGGGACCAGGGCCGAGATCGATGATGTGATCAGCAGCAGCGATCAAATTAAGATTGTGTTCCACAACAATCAACGAATGACCAGCTTCGATGAGTGCATTGAAACATCGAAGCAATGTGGCTATGTCGTGGGTATGCAAACCCGTTGTGGGTTCATCGAGCAAAAACAGCGTGCGGCGCTTCGAAGCAGCCGATAAATGCGCTGCTAGTTTCAATCGTTGGGCTTCACCTGCGCTCAGCGTCATCGCAGATTGGCCGAGCTGCACATAGTCCAAACCGACATCCGTTAGCACTTTCAATTTCTGCTGTACCTTGGGCGATCCGCGGAAGAAGGCGCTGGCTTCACTGACAGTCATTCGTAAAACGTCAGCGATACTGCGATCGCGATAGCGCACGTCCAGTATCTCTGGTCGATATCGATTGCCGTTACAGTCGGAGCAAGTCATAGTGACGTCGGCTAAGAACTGCATGTCGATTTGCAACAGTCCATCACCCGAACATGTCGGGCAGCGACCGAGCTCACTGTTAAAGCTGAAATGACCGGCTGAAAAATTGCGAGTCTTGGCGTCAATCGTTTCAGCGAAGGCTTGTCGAATCTCGTCAAAGGCTTTGACATAAGTCACTGGATTGCTGCGTGGCGAGCGACTGACGGGGCTCTGATCGATCACAATGCAATCTTCGATCTGATCGTCGCCGGTGATTTTGTCGAACGGCAAGCTCACGGCTTTCTGCTTGGTCAACTTTGATAACAGGGCGGCAGCCAGCGTGTCTTGAATCAGTGAACTCTTGCCGCTGCCACTCACACCGGTAACGACACACAGCAGACCCAGTGGAAAGCTTGCATCGAGATTTTGTAAATTGTTGCCGCGACAGCCATACAAATCAATCGAGCCCTTATCGGCTTTGCGGCGCAATCCAGGGACCGCGATCTGCTTGCGACCGCTCAAGTAGGCGCCAGTTAAACTGGTCGGCGACTTGCGAACTTCGTCTACCGTTCCCGTGAACATGATCTCGCCGCCGTGCTCACCGGCTTTCGGACCGACTTCAATCAAGTGGTCAGCGCGGTTGAGCAACATTTCCTCATGTTCAACAATCACGACCGTATTACCACGGTCCGCTAAACCAGTGATGGCACCGGAGAGTCGCTCGACATCGTGAGGATGCAAACCGACTGATGGTTCATCGAGCACATAGAGCATATGCACCAGACTTGAACCCAGCGCAGTCGTCAAAGCAGTTCGCTGAGCCTCACCACCGCTGAGCGTCCGCAAAGTTCTCGCTAGCGCGAGATAGCCCAGGCCGACTTGTTGCAAGCAGCTTAACCGCAACTGTGTTTGCGAAAGTACATTGGCCGCAATCTTCGTTTGTCGTGCATCAAGATCCGCAGCATCTAGCAACTCAGCCAACTGATCGACTTGCAATTCGCACAGCTGAGCAAAGTTGTTTCCCGACACGGTGTAGGCCAAGGCGAGTGGATTCAGTCGTCGACCTTGGCAAGTGGGGCACTGATTGTAGGATCGCCAGCGACTTAAGAAGACACGAACATGCATCTTATATTTCTTGCGCTCTAGGTACGCAAAGAAACCGTCGAGTCCCTCGTAGCCAACTTTCGGATCGCCGTGAATCACACGATCGACTTGCCGTTTGGTGAGTTTTTTAAAGGGCACATCGACTGTTACGCCCAAGTCCCCGGCGTTATCGAGGAACTCATCGAGGTATGGGCTGTAGCTCGGTGAATTCCACGGCGCGATGGCTCCCCCGCGAATCGACTTCGTATCGTCAGGAACGATCAACTGCATATCTAAATCGACGGTATCGCCAAAGCCTTCACAAGTTGGGCAGGCGCCGAGCGGGCTGTTGAAACTGAACAGCCGGGCTTCGGGTGATGGATAATCGATACGGCATACTGAGCACCGCAGTTGTTTGCTGAAGCGAGCATCCAACCAGGACTCGCCATCGACGTCCACACTCGTGGTTGCGATGTTTGCGGCAGTGGCATGCGAAACAACCAACTCATTGTTTTCGATCAAGAGGATTGCTTCGCCGCCGCCATGCTGAAACGCCGATTCAAGGCTTTCAGTTAAACGTTGCGAAGTGTCACCACCCTTGATGCGATCGACGATGACGAGAACGCGACCACTGACCGGCAGAGAATCGGCGAGTTCCTCGCGGACCGTTGTGCCGATGCTGAGCGTTTTGCCACTGGCGACTAGACGCACAAAACCCATCGCTTGGAGATCGGCCAGAACACTCGCGCGATCGACAGCGTCTTCCCAATGTGTTTCAAAGCCAATCATGATCTTGATCGGCGGCAAATCGGTGACCAACTTGGCGACCGCTTGAGGATCTTGCGAAGTGACCAATTGTCCACACTGAATGCAGTGCAGCACGGCGATCTTTGAAAACAGAATGCGAAGGTAATCGAGCGTTTCGCTGGCGGTGCCAACGGTGCTGCGATTGCCGCGCGGAGCGCCGGTTCGGGTTACCGCGAGCGCGGGCGGTAGATGATTGATCGAATCATAGTCGGGTTTATCGAGTCGCTGTAGAAATTGCCGTGTGTAAGGTGAGAAGCTCTCGATGTAGCGACGTTGGCCCTCGGCATAAAGCGTATCGAGAGCCAGGGACGTTTTACCCGAACCGCTTACGCCGCAGATCGCAACTAGTTTGCCGCGTGGAACATCGACGTTAATGTTCTTGAGATTATGAACTCGGACACCACGTAATTGAATCGGTTCCAAGTCGCCAAGTGTTGCACTTAGTTCAGGTGGGACAACTGGCGTTTGAGAGCTTTTGGGCTTAAGCGTTTTTTTAGCGGGCATCACCGATTATAGGAATTAGGGTAGCCTTGTGACTAGGGCTCACCACGCTCGTTTA
This sequence comes from Planctomycetia bacterium, assembly GCA_031412515.1. Classification (GTDB taxonomy): domain Bacteria; phylum Planctomycetota; class Planctomycetia; order Pirellulales; family Pirellulaceae; genus Aureliella. The sequence goes on from JANODD010000022.1 coordinate 3,497, forward strand.
GGGTAGCTGGTTTCGTGAGAAACCGGCTGCGGTAGGAAGATCACCGCGTCAACCGGGTTCTCACGAACCCAGCTACATGCTCGCCAAATGCTTTAAGCACTACGCTCTACTAGACGACTTCTTTGGAATCGATCCAGCTCATCAGTTTTCGCAGACGGCGTCCGACTTGTTCAATCAGTAGACCGCGGTCGCGACGACGAGTTGCTTTGAAGGCTGGTGCGCCAGCTTTGTTTTCGAGAATCCATTCTTTAGCAAATTGGCCGTTTTGGATCTCGGTCAAAATCTGCTTCATGGTTGCGCGTGTTTCAGCAGTGATGATCCGCGGGCCGCGAGTGTAGTCACCGAACTCAGCCGTGTTGCTGACACTGTAACGCATGTAACTCAGACCGCCTTGGTAGAACAAGTCGACGATCAGCTTCAGTTCGTGCATGCATTCGAAGTAAGCCATCTCAGGTTGATAGCCAGCGTCAACAAGCGTATCGAAAGCGGCTTTCACCAGTTCGCTTACGCCACCACACAGAACCACTTGCTCACCGAACAGGTCGGTTTCAGTTTCTTCCGCAATCGTGGTCTCGATCACACCGCCGCGTGTTGCTCCGATACCTTTAGCATAAGCCAAGCCGATTTGGCGAGTCTTCTCGCTTGCGCCATCGCCGAGAGCGATCAAGCCAGGAACGCCGCCGCCTTTGGTATACTCGCTACGAACCAAGTGTCCAGGTCCTTTGGGAGCAACGAGCAGAGCATCATGTCCCTTCGGCGGTTCTACTTGCCCGAAGTGGATGTTGAAACCGTGTGAGCACATGAGAATGCTACCAGGCTTCAAATTGGGGCGAATGTTCTGACGAAAGATATCGCCTTGAACTTCATCAGGCAGAAGAATATTGACTACGTCGGCTTGCTTGACAGCTTCTTCAATGATCATCGGTTTGAATTTATGGCTGACCGCGAGATCATAATTCGGGCTGCCTTCGCGTTGACCGATGATCACGTTGCAACCGCTATCGCGAAGGTTCTGAGCTTGTGCGTGGCCTTGTGATCCATAGCCCAAGATCGCGATCGTCTTGTCTTTCAAATGGGACAGGTCGGCATCGTTATCGTAATAAATCTTCGCGGTCATAATTCTCTCTGTGGTTGTTGCGTGGACGGCCAGCGTCCATTGAAGAAACGTGGAAGTTGGGTTGTTTATCGGTTAGTTATTCACTAGCTTCGGCAGTTGCCAGTTCTTGCTCAGTCACCTTTTGACCGGCACGAACGAGAGCGACGCGGCCAGTTCGAACGAGCTCAGTGATGCCGTACGGGCGCATGCGTTCAATGAACGCTTCGATTTTATTCTCACGGCCTGAAAGCTCGATCATTAATTCCTCAGCACCAATGTCAACAATCTTGCCTCGGAATATTTCGACCAGTTCGCGAACTTCGGTGCGTGGACCGCCAGGAGCCGCTTTCACTTTAATCAGCATCAAGTCGCGTTCGACAAAGTCCTGCGAACTAATATCGTGAACTTGGACAACGGTGACAATCTTCTCAAGCTGCTTACGGACTTGCTCGAGCACGCGGTCATCGCCTACAACGACGAAAGTCATTCGCGACAATTCGGGGTTCTCGGTCGCGCCGACAGCCAGCGAATCGATGTTGTAACCGCGACTGGCTAGCATACCTGAGATATGAGCCAATACACCAGGAACGTTTTGGACGAGAGCGGATATGAGGTGCCGCATGGGGCTTACCTTTCGGATTTACCGTTGTTGGAATTTTGAACCGAGCATCTTACTTTGCAAACTGATTTTCCTCAAGGATGCCCGGGGCGCGCCTGCGGGTAGCTGGTTTTGTAAAAAACCGGCAGAAGCTGAAAGTAGCTGGTTTCGTGAGAAACCGGCTGCGGTGGAGACAAATAGGGGGTTAATCCGGTTTCTCACGAAACCAGCCACACTAGCGCAGACTGAAAAAAGAAACTGGGTCGCGAATTCAAAAGATTTCGCGACCCAGATTCATATTTGACGGACCGACTTAATCGACTTAGCCGCTTTTCACTAGTTCCACCACCAATTGTCGTATTGACCGGCTTTTTGACGGACAAGTGAGACTGTACCGTCGGATTTGGTCTGCTCGCTAACAACTCGCCATGGATTGATTTCTACACCACCGCTAGCTGATACTGTCCAACCAGCACGACCGCTGACAAAGCTGCAGTGCGCGGGAATGGTCTTGGCAACTGGGCGACTTGGTGTTTCCAACGCTTTCGACTTGCCGTTAAGCAAGCTGAGATCGAGTCCGGCGGCAGCATCCAGTTGATTCGCAGCGATCACAGTCGCGATCACATTTAGATCCATCACGTTGCGGAGATCACCGAAAGCGACGTTTTGTGTGCATAGTTCGTCAAACTTAGCGGTGAACTGGTCAGCCCAACGTTGAGCCAACTTGTTCTGACGCTCTGAGTTCGTACGTCCACCTTGTGAATCGACAAATTGCTCAGCAGTCATTGCTTTGACTCCCAAGCCAGTCAACTTCCAAGCCATTCCGTCTTCGCTCTTGAGGATCGAATCGTAATCGCAAGCCATCCACCAGCGGGGTTGAGTCCCGTTGGTTTTGCCACCGTCACGAATCATTTCCATATAGCTTGGCAGACCAGCGACAGGTGAGTCTTCAATTGCCATCGCCAAACACTTCATTCGATAATCGGCCGCAACCAACGTCTGGGCCATGCGTGAATCGGTTGGCAAAGCGGTCAGCGTTACGATTTGATTTCCAAAAGCTTCCTTCATACCACTTTCAACTCGGCTTGGGTCAAACCCCGGTCCTGTTTTCAATTGGCTGAGGAATTTACGCAGGCGAACTTCGCCGGCTGGTGTTGGATCGATCGAAACTGAAATCGCATTATCGCGGCTCGCATCGACGGTTCGGAAGGCGGTGACTAGGTCTTCTAGCTGAAGAACAGGACGGCCGGTTGTGACGCCGACAACACTCGCATCGTCTCGTACTCGCCAACCTTCAGCTGGCCCCGCCAACACAATATCATTACGTTCTGGGTAGACAAAAACGTATTCAATTCTTTGTAGACCAGCCAAAAATCGAACCTCATCCGAAACTGGCTCGCCGGAAGTAATCGACTTCTTGATTTCGGCTTGCAGTTTTGCAAGAGAAATCATTCTCATTGGAGTTGATGTGGCGATTTTTCCGCTTGGCTGGATAACCTGCTCACGCAATTCACGGAGCAATCCCGCGCGGTCATCTTTCGTGGCCGAACGGACAACTCCGTCGGAATCCACTAATACGCCACCCACTACGCGTTGAAGAAAACCATTATTATTGTTGTTAATCTGTGCTTGAACCGTAGAAACCGTGAGGAAACTACCGAAAAGCAATGCTAAAACGTACGAAGCGTTGGGACGAAAGTTTTGACCGATAATCATTCTCGGACTCCAGAGAAGATTCAACACTTCCCTCAGGTCGTTCCACGGCCTTTGGGCTAAAATCGAGACAAGCAGGTAACTTAACAGCCTTGAGGATACTCACCACGGCACATTAATGCAACAAACTTCTTTACAACAAGCATACTTGATTATCCGACACAGTAGCCGCTGGTCCGACGTTTTAAAGCTAATGCCCGGCCAAACGGTCGTCGTCGGCCGCAGTTCGGAGAACCAAATCGTGGTCCGGGACGAGCGGGTAAGCCGAAAACATGCCGAAGTATCGCACCAAAAAGGTGGCTGGATTGTGCGGGATCTCGGGTCGCGGAACGGCACCCAGGTCGATCGACAATCGATTGCAGGTGAACATTCGCTTTCCGACGGCGAAACGATTTCCGTCGCCGACTGCGAAATGGTTTTTACCAGCAATTTGGCAGGTGCTTTTTCGTCGTTTGCCCCTTTGCCCGTCGGTAAATCCAGCGATCAGCTCACTCAGGATGGTTTCGGCCAACCTACTATCACTCATCGTCAAAATCGTTCCCAGTGGTCCAGGAATATCGAGGCCGGGTCGCTTGAGGATCCTGCCAGTTTCTTTTACCGCCTCGTTTTCGAGTTAGTCGCCTGTGAATCCGCCGAAGCGCAAGCTCAGGTTGCCCTCGATCGGCTGCTCTCCAGACTGGAATTGTCCAGCGGCGGAGTCGTCACACTGTCGAACAGTTCTACATCTGTCAGCGATCCATCGATCGTCCCAACGCTTGCTGTCTTAGCGACCAAGCAGCCTGCCGGTCAGTCCTATCATCGCATCAGTGATTTCCTGGTGCAGACAGTCGTTCGCGAACGTCAAGCAATACTGGCTCGCAATGTACGCAACGACGAGCAGCTATCATTCGCTCGCGAGTCTGCACAGCGCGACGCGGTAAGTATCCTCTGCGCTCCTTTGCGTGACGGCGAAAAAGTCATCGGACTGCTTCACATTTATTCTTCCGGCGACGAACGCACGCTGACCGACCGCGATCTCGAAATCGCAATCGGAGTTGCTGACAACTTAGCGATTGCATTAGTGCGTCAGCAAGCGAGCGAACAGTTATCGCGGACCCTAGCGAAAACTCGCAAGCAGATTGATGAATTGCAAGCACAGCTTGAGATCACTCGCGAGATGGTAGGGCGAAGCGGATCATTAGAAAAGGTTCGCAAAGCGATCGCACGCGCCGCACCGACGAGTGCCACTGTGCTGATTCGCGGCGAAAGCGGAGTTGGCAAAGAACTGGTAGCGCGAGCTATCCATACCGCCAGTCCTCGACGCGACGGACCACTCGTTTGTCTCAACTGTGCCGCCCTCGCGCCGTCGTTGCTTGAAAGCGAATTGTTCGGTCATGAGAAAGGTGCCTTCACGGGTGCCACCGATCGAAAGGTTGGAAAGTTTGAGGCCGCCGATGGTGGAACGTTACTGCTCGATGAGATCGGCGAAATGAGTCCTGACTTGCAAGCCAAGTTTTTACGGATCCTCGAAGGCCAACCCTTTGAGCGACTTGGCGGCAACCGATCGATCAAAACGGATGTTCGTGTTATCGCGGCAACCAATCGCGACTTGGAAGAAGCCGTGCAGGCTAAAGAGTTTCGCTCGGATCTGTACTTTCGATTGCGAGTTATCGAAGTTGACGTGCCCGCACTTCGTCAACGACTTGAAGATCTTCCTCTACTTGTCGAACACTTCATCCAGTTGCTTCGACATCACGCCGATCGTCGCATCGATGGCGTAACGCCTCAAGCGCTTGAGTTGCTCAGTCGCCACACTTGGCCTGGCAATGTTCGCGAATTGCGAAATGTGATCGAGCGAGCCATGGTGCTCGGCGCGAGCAACGTACTTGACGTCGAAGACTTTTCGCTTAGCAGTCTCGGTGCCGCACCCATTGTTCCCGTCTCTGCCCCAAGCGTCACCACTGGCTATTTACCCATTACTCTTGACGATTTAGAGAAGGCTCACATCTTTGCGACTCTCGAATACGCCGACGGCAACAAGACCAAGGCCTCTCAAATACTCGGTATTGAGCGATCCACGCTCGACCGCAAATTAAAGCGGTACTAGCGGAATTCAGTTACGTAGCTGGTTTCGTGAGAAACCGGATGCGAAATATGGGTCATCTGGTGCGCGCCGGTTTCTCACGAAACCAGCTACCCTCTTAACAGCCGACCACCACTAACCCTCACCGAAAGAACTTAAGGCAACAAGGCGACCCAACACTAATCGGCTCGCCAACCTGTTGCAATGTTCCGTTATCCGCATCAATGCGGAACGAATAGATCGAATCAGAATCTTGATTTTCAACTAACAGATACGATCCACTTGGATCGATACGAAAGTTGCGAGGCGTTTTACCCATCGTTGATGTGTGGCCAACCCAAGTCAGTTTGCCGCTGGTTTCATCAAAACGAAACACAGCCACGCTATCGTGCCCGCGATTTGAACCGTAGACAAATTTGCCATTGGGATGGACAAGCACTTCCGCCGTTATCGAAATACCTGCGAAGTCGCTCGGCAACGTGGAAAGGTGATGAATCTCAGACAACGTTCCAGTCGCTGCATCCCAGGTGCATGAAGACAATTGCGAAGCCATTTCATAAATCACGAACGCGTGCTTGCGATTGGGATGAAAGGCCAGATGACGTGGACCAAAGCCCGGAGTTGCCTTGAATGGTTTTTGAGTATTTGCAATTGTTCTGTTACGGCGATCGATCGCATAAATGACAATTTGATCAATTCCCAAGTCGACGGCGCAAACGTACTGATCGCTAGGATCAGCGAGGATGCAGTGAGCGTGAGGTCCTTCCTGACGCGACACGTCGACGCTTTTGCCAACGTGCTGAAGGTTGCTCACGCATGTCAGCAGTTCTCCCGTTGGTGCGAGTGAAAAAGCCGATATGCTGCCACTGCCATAATTGGCAACGAATGCAAATTCGCCAGCGTAGTCCGTTGATACAAAACAAGGTCCATTGCCGCCGGCTGGTTGGCTACCAAGTTCTCGGAGCATGCCGCTAGCATCAATTTTGTAAGTAATCACGCGTGCATTCTCACGCTTGCCGTCTCGCCGGATTTCGCTGGCTGAATACAAAATATCCAGTGTTGGATGTATGGCCAAGAACATCGGATTGGCAACTTCGGCAACAAGTATCGGAGGACTCATCGAACCATCAGCGAGGTTTAGCTCACTGCGATGAATGCCCCGGCTGCTGCCTGCTGTATAGGTACCGATGTAAAAGGGAATTGAGTTCATGGTAGTTTGCACTGTTTAACCGTGTATCGTCGTAGCCTAGGCATCCTGCCTGGGATGGCAGAAAGGCGGTAGCGGAATGCGTCAAGCATTTCGTTCATGCGACTTTGCCCCCGCAAATTCAATCTCCGAAAGCCTTGACGGCTTCCGCTACGGTATGAATCCACGACTTTCGCCATGCCAGCTTCCAGCCTGGGGGAATTGAAGCTTTCGCTACAATAGAAGGTAGGCTACCCCAGTCTAGAAGCCTAGGCTACGGTTCCTACTTCTAAGCCTTGTGTGTGAGCTCGGGACAAGTACTCCCAAGCTACGTTGATTACTTGAGTGGTTCTTTCTCAAAGTCGGTCTCACTTACCCAACCGGCTTTGACTTTTTCGCCCTTCAGCATGCGTTCATAAAAATTGCGAGCCGCTGAAGCAGCAACAGGATACGAATCAAACACATCGCCGTTGCCAAGGGCGCGCGGATCACTGTGCGATTTCAGTTCCTGCGTCATAGAGTCGTTCATCTCGGACAATCGGGATTTTTGTTCCTGAGCCGCCGCTAAGTTGCTGGTGCAATAGGGATCGGATTTCAAGTCATAAAGCTCTTCGCTCGGCCGCATTCCGAAATTCCACTGCCAAAAGTGGTCGTTGCGATTCTTCCTGCCTACCTCAAGAATCAGCGACTTCGTTGGACTGCCATCGGTATCAAGATAACCAGTCTCTGGATTACCGGCCGGCCAACGCGAAGGTTCATAATTTTTGAGGTAGAGATAATCGTTGCGAACCAACCCGCGAATGGGATAACCCACGTCCTTGGGCCGACCGACATCTGTTCTCTCTTTACCTATCAACACATGATCGCGCTTTGCGATAACTTGCCCCGCTTGATCGCTCTCTAAAATCGGACGCCACGATTGACCGGCTAGTTCGGCCATACCGCTTTCGTTTGCTTTGATACCGGCTACATCCAACACGGTCGCGGCAACATCTGTGAAGCTCACAAAGTCATCGATCGTGCGACCTGCGTTAGCGATTCCTTTGGGCCAACGAATTGCGAGCGGTACGTGATTTGAATCGTAGTATGCGTAACCCTTGACTCGCGGGAACGGCATGCCGTGATCGGAGGTGAAAATGACGAGCGTATTGTCCAGTTCACCACGACGTTCCAGTTCATCGAGCATGCGACCAAGATGCTTGTCCATCGATTCAACTTCGAGCGCATAGTCCAGCATGTCATGCCGAACGACTTCGGTATCAGGCCAGTAGTCCGGCACTTGCTCAATGTCACTCAGCATTTTGCCGCCGATCTTCACACCGGACTGATATTCATAACTGCGGTGAGGCTCGAGGGCACCATACCAAAAGCACCAAGGTTTTCCGTCGGGGGTTTGATCGAGAAAATCGGCAAAGTTAGCCGCATAGTCGTTATTGCCAATGCCGCTCGCAATCGGTTTCGTTTGACGTTTGTTGAAGGGTACCCCAGCAATCTGACGCGGCTTTCCGCTCGCATCGTTCGCTTCACCGGGTCCCCAGCCCTTGCCAGTGATGCCAACGAACCAGCCTTGTTCCATCAACACTTCTGGCCAACTTTTAAACTTCGCGGGGAAATAGCATTGATGATTGGCGGCATCTTCGAGTTGCCATGGATAGCGGCCAGTTAGAATGCAGGCTCGCGAAGGTGCGCACTTGGCTGTCGGCGTAAATGCGTTCTTGAATAGCAAACCTTCGCGGGCCACTCGGTCTAGTGTAGGAGTTTTGACCCAAGTCGTTCCATAGGCCCCGCCATGAACGCCCCAATCATCGGCGATTGCAAACAGGATGTTCGGTCGCTTGGCTTCGTCAGCGATCGCAGTTGTACAAGCGTAAATCATGAGGAAGCAGAACAACAACGCCTTCTTTGTCAGCGTTAACGAACTGTTTGAATTTTGCATTGGGTAGCTACCTAAGGCAGAGTTTAGAGCGGGTTCCCCTCGTTAATACATTCGGGTGAGTGTTAACAATATATTCGCGCCCTCATTTTCGTGCCAATGTATTGCCGCCACGCGATGGTCAACTGACAGAGGGTGACGTCAGCATAGGTGCAGGTGCGTACATCGCCGCTATGGAGACTGCTGAATTCACAACAGAACTCGAGAAGTTAACGTCATGCCTAGCCGGTAACCTTTCTTTCTTCCATCCGTGGGAACACCATGTCATCCGTGGGAAGGAGAAGTACGTCTTCCCACGGATGGCATAGCGGTCCCACGGATAAATACGTCATTTTGCACTGACTTTAGGATTTTAAGTAAGCAGTCTCCGCTGGCTACCGGTTAAACGATATCATAAATGGACAAAAAACTTCAGTGAAAAGCACTACGCGGCAAACTGGAGAGCGACCCTCGGGCGCAGCTTCTTTCGGCCGCGAGTGAACTCTAAAGCAATTGAAGCTGGTCTCACGGTCGAACCAACTCCCGCAGCGAACTCGACCTCCACTGCTTGTGGACGTCAACAGGCGTCCGAAAGGGCTCCGCGGGAGCGTCGCTCTCCCATTACCAAGCTCCATGCAACCAATCACACTGGAATTGTTTCTAATCGTAATAGATCGTCAGCTGTCTCACGCTGGCGAATCAGCTTGGCAATACCGCCTTCGATCATCACTTCTGGCGCTCGGTACTTGCTATTATAATTGCTCGACATGGCATAGCCGTAGGCGCCGGCAACTTCTAGCACAACCAAATCGCCGACTTGTGCTGAAGGCAACATTCGTTTGGCTACAAAGCCGCCTTCTTCTTGTGTAAAGATGTCACCTGACTCGCATAGCGGTCCGCCGACCACGACTTCGCGCTCGGTCTTGCTCGCCGAGGGGTCGCGATGAGCGATCGAAATCGGATGATAAGAACCGTAAAGAATTGGTCGAGCGAGATCATTAAAACCCGCGTCGAGCAAGTAAAATGTGTTCTCGCCCATCTCTTTCACGGAACGAATTTCAGCGACCAAAAAACCGCTTTCGGCTGACAAGTATCTTCCTGGTTCGATCTCCAGTTCAATCGCGTGGCCGAATTTGTCTTGCAGACGATTGCGTGTTGTATTCCACAGATCGTAGTACTTGGCAAGGTCAACGTAAGACTGATTCTTCTTATAAGGCACGGGTAGACCGCCACCAGCGCTGATTGTCGTTACCGTTCGGCCGACTTCGATACACGCTTTTTCCATTGCACCGCAAACTTGAGCCAAATGCTCGATGTCGGTTCCGCTGCCGATGTGCATGTGCATGCCGGAAACGACCAATCCATAAATGTCGGCGCGTCGCAAGCAATCGACGATGCTCTCATGCCAAATACCGTGTTTTGATTGGGGGCCGCCAGTGTTCGTCTTTTGACTGTGCCCGTGGCCGAAGCCTGGATTGATGCGCAACGAGATGCTTCGACCAGGTGCACGCTGGCCGAGCTGTCCGATCATGTCCGGTGAACCCACGTTGCAATGAATGTCGTGTTCGACCACCAAATCGAGGGCTTCGCGATCAAAGACATCGGCTGTGTAAACGATCCCCTTCGGATGTGAATTGGGGACAAAGCCCGCTTTGAGAGCTCGCTTGATTTCACCTGCGCTGACTGCGTCAACCACCACACCTGCCTTCCGCATTCGGTCGAGAATTGCCACGTTGGAAAGTGCCTTTTGTGCGTAGCGAATCGCGTCGAAAGCGCTAAGGTCAGCTATTCGTTGCTGAATGATGCTGAGATCGTAAACGTAAACAGGCGTTCCAAATTGATTGGCAAGATCAACAACGGAAATTCCAGCGATCGAGTCACGAGTGGTTGCAAACGTTGTAGGACAGTGCATTTAATTTTGGTTCCGAGAAACAAGAAACAGAGCTGTGAAGATATAAGACAAATCAGATTAGTAACGATCAGTCGGATTTTGCGCGACGCTCGCGCACTCGACGACTGTACGATTCCATAAATTTGCGTTCAGCGGCAGTCAAACTGTCTTGGCCGAATTGATGTATTTTTGCCAGAATGCGGTCGGCTTCGACTTCATCTTTGGTCAGTGGAGCTTCGGGGGCTTCCGTTTTTTCTGGACGATGAACTTTAAAGCCGCGTTGCTTTTGCCGCCACGAAGTTTTCATGCTTTCGGTGAAATTTTCAATGAAGGAGAAATTTAAATTGCCATAGAAGTACAGCGTAGCAAAGGCGGCTCCAACCAAGTGAACATCATAAGCGACTCCGCCGCGACCGCCCAACATGTTGCCTCCAATGATAAGAATTCCGAGCACCCAAGCGGGAACTGGAATAACACCCATCAACAGAATTTCGGCTTTGGGAAAGCAAAAAACGAACAGCATACAGACAGCAGTGACTCCGCCCGAGGCACCAAGCATTCTCCCGTCTGCCACCCAATTCCTTACTGTCCAAAAGAGTCCACCGAGAGCAATCGCAACCAAGTAAAACCTCAAGAACTCCCACTTGCCATAGCGTTCTTCCACGCTGCGTCCCAGAAAATAGAGCGAAGCCATATTGAAGACGATGTGCATGATATCGAGCGGTGAATGCGCGAACCCATAACTAATCACTCGGTACCAATGCCACGGTCGATGCATCAACTGTGAGTCAAGTTCTAAGTAGTCGGTGATGGGGTTGCTACGACCACCCCCCAAAACGAAATTCGCAATGAAAAGCGCCACATTCACAATGATCAGGATGCTGACCATCGACCGTTGATCCCACGGCGCGACTGGCGGCAACCCTTCGTCGCGATAGTATGAACGGTCGTGAATACCCATAGTGTCTAAATCCTACGTCAATTGTCTGAGAGCCTGTCCGAGAAGGGGCCTGACCCTCCAAAGGGCCAGACCCTTTTCGGACAACGCTGGGAAGCATTTTTCTTAAAAAGGTAGCTGGTTCCGTGAGAAACCGGATGCATCAGAAAGGTCACTAGCGCTCCGGTTTCGCACGAAACCAGCGACATTTGCTCGTTAAATGCTTCACCGTGTTGCCTTTTCGGACAGGCTCTCTGCGGGACATTTTCGTTCAGTGTCAAGTAATCGCTCGGCAGCAATTTCGCCGTTAATCTCCATTATCCCCTACTTTCGCTCCTTGGGCAGGGTGGGTCGCTCCTGCCGGTTTCGAGGCGATTTAGTTTACAAATGCCTTCAACTATGCGAGACTTGCCACCTGAGTTAGTTTTCGCTGGATGCCCGTGGCAGGAGATTTCGCAATGCGTGCACCGCTGATCTTGATTGTGACTCTGGCTGGCGGTCCACTCTGGCTCGGAGGAATGAGTGCGGCGCAAGATGCCAAACCCGCCGAACCTGCCCCAGCCGTTCCACCGCCAGCAGCGGTTGACCAGCCACAGTTGCGAGCCGGAGTTGCAATACCCGCAGTTCGACTTCTTCCCGCGATGGCTGGTAGGATTCAACATCCCACAGGCCTACCGTTTGAGCTTTCAAATCTTGTGCTCGCAAAGTTCGACGAAACCTCCAAAGGACCACAGTTGGTTGCACTGGTAGAACAATCGCGTACTGAAAAACGGAAAGTCACCGTTACTATCATGAAGCAAGAGGAAAGAACTCGCAAAGTTAAGATCACTGGCACGGACGGAAAACCAACGGAAGTAGAGCAAACGTACATCGTATCGGTTCCTGTAACTCAAGAAATTGATCAGGCAGTGCAAGTCCCCGCAGGCAAAAAGCCAACTGCCTTTCCGTTCGACGAACTTCGCATCTATCGGCTCGACGGCACCAAGGTCTCCGAAGCGGAGGCGCGTAAGCTGTTAGAAAAGATGAGCCCCATATTTTTGCTACGTGGTTTTACGGGCGACATCAAAGCGGTCGAAGGAGTTTTCTCTCAAGCCCTCAACCCCAATTGCTTGATCGTCGTCACTGAAAAAGCCGAGTAGCGCCATTTCCAAGCATTAAAAGCATCAAGTTGAAAAAGCCAAAAAGCAATGGTGGCTAACACAAAAAGTACCTTGCTCTACCTCATTGTCATTGACATGGTGCTTGCGAACTACTGCTTAGCTGGTATGCCTTCGGTCCTGCCGACAAGCTGGGAAGGAGTTCCAAAACTTACTGAAGTAACGGCCGAGCGTTTGCAAGCGATTTCGTTTTTCACGGTAGGTTTATTCGCCTGCACACTTGCCATCCAATGGCTGTGGAATATTGTTGCGAAAAACTCTGCGTGGCTTCCAAAACTCTCTTTCACCAAAGCGTTTGTGCTAATTTTGCTTTGGGGTTCGCTCTTCGTAATTGTCTTGACCATGATCTCCGGTGCACGCGAACTGCTGACGCCTGGGGCCTGGAAACAGGAAGGAATGATTTATAAGTTGAATACAGAGGCAACTCCGAATGATTCAGAATAAAGAGGTCGGCCCGCTCAGTCGGACGACTCTCATAGCGGCAGCACTTGGCGTTTCCTTGGTTACGGCGGCATTATCAAGTTCGATCGGCATGGAACTGCTAAGGGGCTGGTTAACGTTTGCAGTCCGAGTAATCCCCAAGGTGAAAGTGCGATGGGATGGACTGGTCATTTTCACCCTTGGTTTTCTACTGGCATGCGCATTGACTCACTGTTTTCTGCAGTGGCTGGTGCGTGAGTCGCAGCTAAAACGATCCGCAGCGATAGTCCCATGGCGGCTTTCGTCAAGCGTTTCTTTGGTTGCCATCGTCCTATTGATCTTTGCAATTGGCATCTCGATGGCCGGTATTGTTCATCAAGTCGGTTGGATCATGAACTCGCCGAAGAGTCTTTACGTTGGCGAAATCCAAAGCGAAGAAGACGCGCAGCGTTCGCCGTATCGCCCCGAGCTCGTAGCAACCACTACGCACGCTAGCTGGATTTTCGAATCGTTGCCATTCATTCATTACATGTGGCCAGAAATTGACCGCTCCCAGCCGTGGAATTCAGAACTCAACAAGAGCAAAGTCAAAGGACTTGTTATTGAGGCGCTTTGCCCATCGCAGGGCTATCCATATAAATCACCCGATGGCCTGGGGCTGACGCATGTGGTAGGTAATCTCGAAGTAACGGAGTGCGGGAGAAAGCTACGCTTAAGTGATATTGAAGATACAAGTCAAACGATTTTAGCTGGCGAGATCCAAGTTGGTTTTTCACCATGGGCAATGCCCGACAACGGCCGTCCGCTTAAATATGGTATTCGTCACGATTGGTCACACGTAGCCAACGATTCACTCGGCTTTGGCAGCTCGCACACCTCCGGCGCCAATTTCGTTTTGCTCGACGGTTCGGTCTCATTTCTATCTACCGCAACTGACCCAAAAGTTCTTGAACAACTAGGCAAGCTGAAAGTCAAGGAAAAGTGACGCCATGCCGCAAAACTCGAGTGCTTTTTCCCTAATTTTCTTAGTGCTTACTTCCTTGGTGGACTCTATTCTAGGTCAGACGGTTCTAGGACAGACGGTTCAAGGTCGGACGGTTGAAAAACCGAACGTACTGCTGATCCTCGTTGACGATCTAAAGCCAACGATAGGTTGCTACGGCGATGCAATTGCGAAGACGCCGAACATGGATCGACTGGCTGCCATGGGGACGCGGTTCGATAAAGCCTACTGCAACCAGGCTGTCTGCGCGCCGTCACGATTCACTTTAATGCTCGGTTCGCATTCGACATCATCGGGACTTTACGGCCTAGGCAGTCAACTGCGCAAAGTCATCCCCGATGCCATCACACTGCCGCAGCACTTCGCCGCTCATGGGTATCGGACTGAATCACTTGGAAAAGTGTTTCATATTGGTCACGGCAATGAAGGCGATCCGCAGTCGTTCAGCGTGCCGCACTTCAAAGACAAAGTCATCGAATACCTCGATGCTGCGAGCACCGACGGCGGACAGCTTACTCGCGAAGAGGCACTGTTCACTAACCAGCGACTCGATCAGATCCGATCGCTGCCGCGTGGAGCCGCTTTTGAATCGCCGCAAGCGAATGACGAGGACTACGCCGATGGCCGCGTTGCAAACGAAACGATTCGGCGGTTGAAAGACGCCAAGCAACGCAGAGAGACCTACGGCACTCCTTTCTTTATTGCCGCCGGCTTTGTTCGGCCGCACCTCCCTTTTTCCGCGCCGAAAAAATACTGGGATCTGTATGATCCAACAAAGCTGCCGATGCCCACAGACGAAACTTCTCCGATGGGTGCACCTAAGGTTGCTGATAAACGTGGTGGAGAAATCGCTGCCTACAAGCCCGTTCCCGAAAGTACCGACGCAAAGTTCTCACCCGAGCTCAAACGTCAACTGATCCACGGTTACTATGCCAGTACCAGTTACGTGGATGCTCAAATCGGAAAAGTGATCGAAGAACTGGATCGCCTGGAGCTTTTAAAAAACACGATCATCGTTTTTTGGAGCGACCATGGTTTTCATCTTGGCGACCATGGAATCTGGACCAAGCACACCAATTACGAGCAAGCCAATCGAATACCTTTAATCATCGTGGCACCCGGTGTCACCCAAGCCAACTCGGTCACCGAACAACTAACGGAATCGGTCGACATCTTTCCAACGCTCGCTGAACTTTCTGGATTGCCAGCTCCTCAGGGACCACAGAAAATGGACGGAATCAGCCTTGTCAGTGTCTTGCGCGATCCTGCTGCGCGCGTTCGCGATCATGCCTTCCATTGTTTTCCAAAAGAAAAAATGGGACGAGCCATTCGCGACTCAAGGTATCGCCTGGTTGAATGGAAAAACGTTGGCGAAGTAGCCAGTTCGGCTGAACTGGAGCTCTATGATTATCAAGTTGATCCTAGCGAAAGCAGAAACTTAGCAGCAGTTCAATCTGAGGTCGTCACACGCTTGCGGTCGATCCTTGCAACTTATCCCGAGGCGGTGAAACCCGGTGACTCCGCCAAAAGTAACGCTGCGAAGCGTCTTGGCGAGCAAAAGTAGTTGATTTCACGTAGCTGGTTTCGTTAGAAACCGGTTCTTGCCTTTGACGTTTTACTTTCACATCCGGTTTCTTACGCAATCAGCTACTCAACAACTTCTCATCGCGTGCAAACCGTGCTTGTTCGCACGGATTTGTGCAAAGTGAGTCATTCAAGCACACTTTTGTTGTGCTTGAAAATCGAAACGATGAGAACTGTTGAATCTCACCTAAGTTGCGCTAAAGCATCTTGAGTGAGCAGGCCGAAACCAACTGGTAAGTACATCTATTACCAGGGTTAAAGCGAGCTAAGATCATGCGTTCTTGGAAGTTGATGGTCGGGTTGGTTTCAGTGTCTGTCGGCATTACTGTTCTGGCTTGGGGGCAACAGTCCAGCCGAATTCCAGAACCTGGCCACGAGGCGCTGACCGGTCTAATGCGTGCCAAGTTGTCCAGCTCACAGCGGGTGGTTGAAGGCCTTATGGCCGGTGATTTCGACCTGATCCGCAAGGGCGGTGATGACCTGATGAAGATTTGTGATGCACAGCAGTGGCGGGTTCATGAGGACCAGGTCTATGCGCACTATCGCAGTGACCTTCGCCGCAGTGCCATCAAGCTGATCAATCAGGCGGATGCAAAGAGCCTTGACGGGGCCGCATACACTTACATGCATTCGATGACCACCTGTATCAGCTGTCATGAGTATTGCCGCAATGTACTTCGAGTCGCTTCGGTCGTTCCGCAGTCACCGGTAGCGCCCATCCCTGTGACTGAACAAGAGAACCTACAGCGACAATACGGACCACTCTATCGATAGCATGTGGGTCCCTTGGCACGTGGATTGCTTAACGATTCGCAATCATTAGATTCGAATCGTCAAAACAATCCTAGGGTCCGACTATGAGAACAATCTTCGCGGTCACTTTGCTATGCATGGCCCATGTCGTTATTGCTGAAGAAAAGCCACCGGTTCAAGAAAAGGCTCCAACGGTCAGCAATGAGCGACCGATGAGCTTTTGGATGGCTCAGAAGATTGAGCACTCAAAGAAGATCCTTGAAGCACTTACAAAAGAGGATTTTGTCAAAGTTGAAGCTGAGGCGAACCAATTGCGCACACTCGGAAAGATCGAAGGATTCGTACGTAGGAAAGATCCAGCCTATCTCCGGCATCAACAGTCCTTTGATTCTTCGCTTGTCGAGATTGCCGCCCAAGCGAACGAACAGAATGTCGAGGGAGCTGTTCTCGCTTTCAATCAACTGACAACTAGCTGCATCGCGTGTCACAAGATATTGCGAGTCGTTTCAGTAGCGAAGTAGCTTGCCTTCCTTTGCGTCACAGACTCATTCCCACTTTTCAAGGCGCTCCCTATGACTAAGTCAAAATTGCTTCTTTCGCTCGCGCTGCTTTGTATTTCTCTCGCCGTCGTTCGCAACCAGTTCATCAACGGTCAAGAGCCAGGCCAGGTGAAGAAATCAACTTTCATGCGACTGAAACTTGAGCCGGCCAAGGGGGCACTCGAAGGAATTGCTTTGGCTGACTTCAATATGATCGCCAAGCACGCGGGTGCAATTCGCAATTTGATGTTAGACGAAAGCTGGATGGTGATTCAATCCGAGGACTA
Source organism: Planctomycetia bacterium (assembly GCA_031412515.1). Taxonomy (GTDB): domain Bacteria; phylum Planctomycetota; class Planctomycetia; order Pirellulales; family Pirellulaceae; genus Aureliella. The sequence goes on from JANODD010000022.1 coordinate 20,635, forward strand.
TCGCCGGCAAAGCAATGAATTCCGTGCGATCGTTGAACAGTTGCAAAAAGCAGCCGAGGACAAAAACGTCGATCGCGCCACACTCGCTTACGTGCAGATGACCATTCGATGCGTTCAGTGTCACGAGTCGCTACGCAAGTAGCAATAGAAAGGACACCAACTTGTAGTCGTGTAGCTGGTTTCGTGAGAAACCGGCGGTGCCCTAGATGACTCGCCAGCGCCTTTAGATGTAGCACGTTTTGGTTTTGTGAGCCGTCACCGCTAGCCGCGGGCGAGCGAAGTGGTTGACTTAAAACAATTCATTGACTGTCCAGTGCCGAACGATCGGCGGCAGGCATGAGATGGACCAGTAGTCATGCAAGACCGCGACTCCGCCCACCCGCGGCTACCGCCGACGGCTCACTAGCAGTAAGTGGCGAATGACTGCGTCAAAAGTGCCGCGGTGTGCGACGTTTATTACTTCGGCGACCATCATTCAAACCGCCCAGGCATTGGAATGACTTAGGCGATTCAAATTAACACGCTTCGATACACTGGCAAACCAGTGGCACACAAAATCAAAGTGCGCAACATATCAAGACTAGCGTTGCCGGTTTCTTACGAAACCAGCTACACGGAAGCTATTTTCAGCTTCACCCAGGCGCTCAATTGCCAAGCGGATGGAAGTAGCTCGGCCCGAGACTTGCGTCGTTAGCATTCAGGCCGGCGGCATGGTCAAACTTGATGTTGCGAAAAGGATTGTCGCCAATCTCATTTTGCCAATATTGCGGCAACACAAAAGCAACATGTCCATCTTCAAAAAAGATGTTCATTCCTTGGCCATCATGAGCCACGAATTCTTCGCGTCCGTCTTGAATGAGCGGTGCATCGGCTAGAACTGCAAATCGAGTACGACCTTCGCAGCGAGGTGGAACGATCAGCCCGTTATCAACTAAACCCAGCGAATAAGCGTAGTCGCCACCAGCTTCGTTTCGACACAATTCCAATTTGGCAGGCTCGAAGGTTTTTAACTGAGTCACTGTAGGGATATATTCGAGCGTCCCTCGCAACGGCCGACATCCTTCGAGACTTGCACAGCGTACTTCCGCGGGCGAATTCACTAACCCAATGCCACTTAACTGGACCGCATACATCCCGGCAAATGATTCAGGACCTTCGCTGGCGACGGCGGGAAAACGTCGCTGAGGATCCGTCAAAGCCAAGTCAATCAGTCCGCGGCCTAGATAACTCAGTCGATAAGCACACTGAGCTTTGCGTGACTCAAAGCGCGCACGAAGCACGGTAGGTACAAGTAAGCAAAACAATACTGCCACGCAAGCAGTCAGCGCCGCCGAGTCCCAAACGCTACGCCGAACGCGATGTTCAGAAGTACCACTGCACGCGGCGAGCTGGACGGCAGGCGCTTCTGGCTCGACGATCGGAGGATGGCTATCGCCTGTTTTTTCGCTGTCCGCCGGATTGCAAGCTTCATCAATGCGGGCCATCGTTTTGTCGAAAAGATCGGCGGGCGGTTCGTAATGGGTCTTCAGCGTATTCAGCTGCCCAAGAACCATTCGCAGTTCGCTCAGCCGGGCTCGCAGGCTTTCATCTTCGGCCAAGCCCGTCTCGATACGTTTGCATTGTTGGGGATCTGCATCGCCCAACAAATATGCAATCAAATCTTCGTCAGAAATCGGCATGGGTTCTAACTGGAAGGAAGGAACGTAGCGGCTGGACAACGAATCATTAAAGCTGTTACTAATTGGTACGCTGCCAAATGGCAGAAAGTTTGCGAATTGCAGAATGAACTCGACTTTTTACCGTCCCCACCGGCACATCGAGGATCTCCGCGGCATCCCGATAGGGCAACCCTTGCAAGTAAACTAATTCCAGAGCACTGCGGCCCGGTTCGCCAACTTCTTCAATCGCCGCTTCCATCCGCGAACGCAATTCAGCACGCTCAAGCGGATCGACGGTCGACTGTCGATGATCAGCAATATTCGCAGCATGTGTCGACTCGCGCGAGTCACCGCCTGAGGTTTGAATATCGAGACTTTGGAAGGACCGGCGTTTGCTGCGACGCTTAAGATCGATGGCCTGATGTGTCGCGATGCCATACAGCCAAGGACGGAACTTTCTCGAAGCATCGAACTGCTCCGATTTCTGAAAAACGCGGATGAACGTAGTCTGGAATGCGTCTTCTGCCATTGCCTCGTCAGCTAGATAACGACGCAGATAATTGTAAATCTCACTTTTATATCGCTCAACCAACAACTCAAAACTGGCTCGGTCACCATCTTCGGCGAACGCCCGCACCAGCTCTTCGTCGCTCAGTATTACAGTCGATGTCGCATTCATGATTAGACTTTCGGGGCGACCAGAAATGAATCCCACTTGGAAGGAAGGACTTCCTATTGTATCGCAAGTAGTGGTCGCATTGCAAATTCCTTTTTCTACTGATGGAGCGTCAAACTCAAATAGGCAACGCTGTGACGCATCTTGGCGAGCATAGGTAGCTGGTTTCGTGAGAAACCGGGCGCACCGGTGACCTTCTTACTGTATCCGGTTTCTCACGAAACCAGCTACCTTCCTAAGAAAAATGCTTTACAGCGCTGTCTAATAGGGTTGCAGCCTTGCGGGTCAGGCGATTGTCTCGATCGAAGCTGCCACAATTAAGACAATTGTGCGACACTTAGCTTTATCTGCACGCAATGGCAGACTACTCCTCATTAATGTTAAACGCGAGCATACTTGGCGCTTCAAGGGCGGAAAAGGCTTTTTTAGGTTGGACCGCCTGTTGTTTTGGGAATATAATAGGTAAATGATGGTAAACAGAGGGAGAGATCTGGTTTTGCTTTAGGACGTTGACCGTCCAGGCATTTCGAGACGCCGAAGGCGCAAAAGAGGCCCTGAACCGCTCAGGCACAAAGAACCGCTGTTAAAACAATCATCTCTGGAGAGCGATTCAGTGTTCGAACTAAGTCATGATGGACCTAAGTCATCATGGACTAGGCGACCGCGATGGAATCCACCGAAGGGGAAAGGCATGTGTGAAACGCTGAAGTTGGAACGAGCGTGAATCGCGTTGGCCGAGATCTCTCAGGTAACAAGGACAGAGGGGCAAACAAAGTTGAGAATGGGGATCGCATTACGCACCCACTTCCCGGCTTCCATTTCGTTTGCTCTTTGAAAGTCCGTGCAGCTATGCTCAATTCGCGCTCATCCAATTCGTCTTCCAAACTTTCGCCATTCGTTGCTCGTCACATCGGACCGCGTGACCTTGAGATTCAGTCGATGCTTGAGCGTCTTGGCTACGATTCGCTCGACGATCTAACCCGAGCCGTCGTCCCTGGCAATATCGCTGACGATTCGCCGATGGATTTAATGCCCGGTGCTACCGAAGAGGAAGCTTTAGCAGAGTTAAAACAGGTCGCAGGCAAGAATCAAGTACTGCGAAGTTTCATCGGACAGGGTTACTACGGGACACACACACCTAAAGTCATTCAGCGGAACGTGCTTGAGAACCCCGCTTGGTACACTGCTTACACACCCTATCAACCCGAGATATCGCAAGGACGTTTAGAAGTACTGTTCTACTTTCAGACGATGGTCTGCGAACTAACCGGCATGGACATATCCGGTGCATCGTTGCTCGACGAAGGGACCGCAGCCGCAGAGGCAATGACCCTTTGTCAACGTTCTAGCAAGACTGCCGCGAATCGTTTTCTCGTCTCGACAGGGTGTCATCCGCAGACGATTGAATTGATCGAAACTCGCGCCGAACCACTGGGCATCGAAGTTGTCAAATTTGATCAGCGAAGCGAAGTGGCTGACTGGAGCGACGTGTTCGCTGTGATCGTTCAATATCCAGCGACGGATGGTTCAGTAGGTGATTTCGCGCAGTTGATCAAAGCGGCTCATCAACATAAAGCGATGGTCGTTATGGCTTCTGACTTACTCGCACTAACATTGCTCAAGTCGCCGGGCGCTCTCGGTGCAGACGTTGTTGTTGGTAACACTCAACGGTTCGGTGTCCCGTTCGGATTCGGTGGACCACACGCAGCATTCTTGGCAACCAAAGACGCGTTCAAACGCACACTGCCAGGTCGTTTGGTCGGCCAGTCCGTGGACTCACATGGCAACCCAGCGTTTCGATTGGCGCTGCAAACTCGCGAGCAACATATCCGTCGCGAGAAAGCAACATCAAATATTTGCACCGCCCAAGCTCTACTGGCGATCATGGCGACACTCTACGCGTGTTATCACGGACCAGAAGGCTTGCGAGCAATCGCTGGTCGCGTTCATGGATTGACGATGCGTCTATGCCGATCGCTAAAGAAACTCGGCGTGCGCGTTGAATCGGATCGCGTGTTCGATACCCTGACCGTTGAAACGGGTGCAAGCACTGCAAGTGTTTTGAAATCCGCGGTGGCAGCAGGTTACAACTTGCGAGCCGTCAGTGAATCGCAAGTTGGAATTTCGCTCGATGAAACCACCACTGAGACCGACATCGAGCAGCTTGTAAAACTGTTCGGCGGACAAACGGTCGATGTCGACGGTAAATCAACTCTGCCGGCAGACTGGCTTCGCAACGATAACTATCTCTCGCAGCCTGTGTTTCATCAGTATCGCAGCGAGACGGAAATGATGCGTTACCTGCGACGGCTTTCCGAGATGGATATCGCCCTAGATCGCGCTATGATTCCACTGGGGTCGTGTACGATGAAGCTGAACGCGGCCACAGAAATGACGCCCGTGACTTGGCCCGAGTTCAGTAACATCCATCCGTTCGCACCGACTGAGCAGTGGCAAGGGTATCGTGAAATGATCGATCAACTCGAATCGATGCTGTGCGCGGTCACTGGTTACGATTCGATCTCTTTGCAGCCTAATGCCGGATCCCAGGGCGAGTATGCGGGCCTATTGGCGATCAAGCAGTACCATGAATCGCGCGGCGACGTGAACCGCAATGTATGCTTGATCCCAAGCAGTGCCCACGGGACGAATCCCGCCAGCGCACAGATGGCCAACATGCAAGTGGTCGTTGTGAAATGCGATGAATCGGGCAACGTGGACTTAGCTGACCTGGATACAAAGATCGCAGCGAATGCTGGTCGCGTCGCAGCGATCATGATTACCTATCCGTCAACGCACGGTGTATTCGAAGCGGGGGTTACGGCAGTTTGCGAAAAGGTGCATGCGGCGGGTGGTCAAGTCTACATTGACGGAGCAAATCTCAATGCGCTCGTGGGTGTCGCCAAGCCCGGGAAATTCGGCGGTGACGTTTCGCATTTGAATTTGCACAAGACATTCTGCATTCCGCACGGAGGTGGCGGGCCGGGAGTTGGTCCAGTCGCAGTCCGCGCCCACTTAGCCCCGTTCTTGCCAAAGGATGGTCAACATGCGACACGTAGAGGACCTATTGTCAGCTCGGCCCCTTTTGGCAGCGGCAGTATTCTTCCGATCTCGTGGATGTACATCCGCATGATGGGTTCTGCCGGCTTGCGCCGAGCGACTCAGGTGGCAATTCTCAACGCCAACTATGTAGCTGACCAATTGAAAGCAAACTTTCCTATTCTTTACACGGGCAACCGAGGCTTGGTGGCTCACGAGTGTATCATCGATACGCGGCCGATGAGCGACGAGGGGCACGTATCGGTCGATGACATTGCCAAGCGTTTGATCGACTACGGCTTCCATGCGCCTACGATGTCGTTTCCAGTTGCAGGAACGCTGATGATCGAGCCGACGGAAAGCGAATCGTTGTTTGAACTCGATCGATTCTGTCGTGCGATGAATTTGATTTTTGAAGAGTACGAGAAGGTTCGCACAGGCATTTGGCCCGCCGACGACAATCCGCTGCACAACGCTCCTCACACCATCGACGCTGTATTGAACGATTCGCCAAGCTGGGCTTATTCGCGTAAAGAAGCCGCCTGTCCCGATCCTGCGGTCGACTACAGAGTTAAATACTGGCCGCCCGTCGGTCGAGTTGACAATGTGTACGGAGATCGCAATTTAGTTTGCTCCTGTGCGCCCGTTTCCAGTTATGAGGACGAGCCCCAGCAAGTTGCGACGGAGTAAAAAGTAAAAATACGCGTGCTTTTAGTGTAGTTAGAATAAGAGGTGCTAAAACCATACACATTTCTCCGAACAACTTAGCCCTCTATGAATTACTTTCAAAACGTTGGTGACCAGTGGCGGAAACGGGCGCCAGAGTTGGCGGAATGGACTTTAAAACACTTAGTCAATCGCACCGATGTGTGGGGGCGGTACTTGCCCAAACGCAGCCGAGAGCGTGCCGATCGCGAAGTGAACCATGCGATCACGGCTCCTTTCCGCGATGAACGTGGCAAAGTATTTCTTGGTACCTCGTCGTTAGAAAAACATTTTCGCACGCGCGATGTGGGCGGCGTATTGGGCGTGCACAGTACCAGTTCCGATTTGACATCGCGTTGGTTCGCTATCGACATTGATTTGCATAGTGAAGAAGAGCTATCGGTTTCCGCTGAAGGTAATTTTGCGGCGGCCAAGCACTGGTACGATTCGCTCGTAAAAGCAGGCTTTGATCCACTGCTGTGCGACTCGAATGGCCGCGGAGGATTGCATTTGATGGTTGTCTTCGAAGCACCGATGAGCACTCACTCGGTGCATCGGTTTGTCAAAGAGCTAGTGAGCGATTTTGCGAAACGCGGTTTGGATGAGATGCCGCAAGTGTTCCCAGGCAAACCTCAATGGCATCATTACGGCGATTGGTTGCGATTACCTGGACGACATCATACGCATGATCACTACACACGCATCTGGAATGATGAACCCTGGGCGGAGAACGCGTGGCTGGACGGCCACGACGCGATTGACCGGTTGCTAAGTACGCGAACCGCGGATGTGAGCACGTGCGCGAAAAATGGCATCGAACCAGCTCGGCAAACGATTTGCTTGGATTTTGACGGCGTCATTCACTCGTACGTTTCGGGCTGGCGCGGTATGGAAGTGATTTCGGATCCGCCCATTCATGGTACTGATGAAGCGATTCGCAAACTGCGCAAGCAATACCGGGTTGTGGTGCATTCGGCCCGCTGTGCGACTGAGGAAGGTCGCAATGCCGTCGAGGCTTGGTTGAAGAATAACCACATCGAAGTCGATGAGGTTTGTGAGCACAAACCGCCTGCGACTGTTTATGTCGATGACCGCGCAGTAAGGTTCCGAGGCAATTGGGATGACGTTGCCAGTGAGATTCGGGACTTTCGCAAGTGAGTGTCGCATAATTGTCTCAATTGTTGCTGCTGCGATTGGGACACTCTCGCGACAATCAAACTGCCAACCGCTAAAGTAAACTGTAAACGCTGTGAAGCATTTTTCTTAGTGAGGTAGCTGGTTTCGTGAGAAACCGGATGCATAGAACAGCTCACCGGTACGCCCGGTTTCTTACGAAACCAGCTTTCATATGCTCACCAAAACGCTTCACACCGTTGCCCTAAAATCAATCTGGGCAAAGCACTAGCGTTGGTAGATCGGTAAAAGACCTTGGTCGAGTTGCAGCATGATCAAGTTGCAAGCGGTGATGTAGACCGGGCTGATTTGGCCTTTCCAGGAACCGTCGCTTTCTTGTTCATTGACAATGCGAGCGTAGAGGCGATCGCGAAATGGCAGCCATTGCTCTTCACCTTGCCGGTAGACCACTTGGCTGTAATAGAGATACGTATAGTGCCAGTGTCCGAAGGCGGCGTTCTCATTACTTAGTTCATGAAGATTGTCGCGAGCGTGCTTGAGCATGGCGGGAACATGCACTCCGTCGTAGTCGCCTGCGTTGTAAAGTGCGGCAAGTGCTGCGGCAGTGATGGCGGGGCGCGATGTTCCCATCTGCTTGCTCGAGTAGCTGATACCGCCATCCTCGTTCTTGCATTTGTAGATGTAGTCTTTGGCTTTATCGATCGCCTCTGCTGGGACCGCAATGCCTGCGTTGCGACAACCGCGCAAGCCCTGCACCTGTGTGATCGTGGTGGAGCCTTCGTCGTAGTTCGCTCCATCCTTGGCGCTCATATAGCCCCAACCGCCTGCGTCCGTCTGAGCTTTGCAGCAGAAATCGACGGAACGATTGAGGACATCGATCAACTCTTTGCGACGATCTTCATAACCCTCTTCGCCTAGCACTTGGCTGAGCAGCAACATGGAAAAACCATGACCATAGGTGTAGCGATTGTCGCTATCCGGATCTCCAATCAAGCCGTTATTGCGGCATTTGCTGATCAGGTAATCCGTGCAGCGCGCAATCTGCTTTGCGTAGGGACCTTGCGTTGTGGTCGAGCCCGATCCGATCAATGCCGTTCCGGCGAGAGCCGCCATTGCAACTGGGTAAGCCGGTGTGCTCCACTGGCCGCGAGACGATTGATGTTGTGCGAGCCAATCGAGTCCAGCGCGTATCGACTGATTCCATTGTTGGTTTGCGCCAGCAGCAAGAGCGGCCCGCAGTCCGCTTGCACCGACCGTGAGTGCAGCACTTGCAAAAGCTGTCTTCTTAAGCCATTCGCGTCGATTGGATGAATTCACAGCCCGGACTCCCTTGCTATCGGCCACAGATCAAAATTCACTTGGGCTGAAGAAGAATTCTATCGCATCAGGTAGAAAAACACTACCGCAGCTTTGGGGGAAGGCTCAATTGTGGCTGAAACCAAATGGAACCATTTTTTCGCGACCGACTGGGTTTTTGATGAACTTGCGATAGCACTCTGGACACAAGTCAAATCGCTTGCGTTCAAAGACGATCGATTCGTCGTCGTCGCCAAACTCTTGCTCAATTCGCTCGAGCGTGTTGTCCATCTCGAGCAAGCAATCGTGTTCATCGTCTGCCGATTGCTGTTCGAGTGGTTCAATCGTTGCTTCAATTTCCATTTTCACAACGTAGCGCATTGTTTCGCAGGCGGAAATTGGCCGACTGCACCTGTCACAACTGTAATGGATCATCGTCGGTCGAACTCCGGAGAGACATCCTCAACTTACCTATCGGAAGTGCTTGGTGCCGTTGCTGAGGGCGGTCGGCTCCAAGTTAAATTCCATCCTAATGTGAGTTGAGTAGAGATTGCAACCCTTCAGCAGAAATGTTTGCCGGGGAAGTGCTCGAAAGCAAATGTGGACGTGCGTTGTAGCAGGCCGCAAATTGTCTAGCAATCGCAAGCTGAGTTATCGGCAACTTAGAATTACAGCCATAGTCCTGCTAGAAATAATCCGCAAGCGACGGTACCGCAAACTGCTTTTCCAACGGTACCAAGAAGTCGTCCCCAGAAAGCTGCACCGCCGATTTCAATACTCGCATTCCAATCTTTTCCCGCCCATCGTTCACCCAAGAGCGCTCCTGCAAAAGCTCCGCACGCTCCGAGCAGCAGTGCGGCGATCACATTGCCAACAACTGGAATCGCCGAGCCAAAAAACAAACCCACAATCGCTCCTGCAATCGACCCAACCATTGACAAAAGTATGCCTCGTTTACTCCCACCCAGTCGACTGGCTCCAACTGCACTGGCCGCGAACTCAAGTGCCTCACCGATGATCGCAACGGCGAGTATTGCCACCGCCAAGTACCAACTCAAGTTCCAGAAGCGAGTTTCCGGAACCCACCACGCGCAACCAATCGCACTGGCGACAATCACCCAGTTGCCTGGAAGCCCCAAGATGTTTGCTGCCCAAGCGCTGATGGCAAGCAAGCTAAGTAATATTGCGATTGAAACATCGAGCATGTTTTGGCGGTTCCTAAAGTTCGGCGACATAAAGCCATTCGCCGATTCGCCAAGCTTATTGGCACTATTCGATCAGTTGGTTGAGTGTCGCACAATTGTCTCAATTGTTGCATCTACGCTTGCAAGGTTTGCCGAAGCCCGAACGTCACTTAATTCCAATTCATCTTACTCCCATCCACGGACAGCAGCAGTGAACTCCCCTGGCCATTCTGCGGCACCAGTGACCGTTACCAAGTGCAGTTAGAGGCAAAATGGCGTATGGCTTGTCCCGACTGGCGTTTTTGCTAGACTTTCGGGTGTTCACAACAGCTTTCGTCAGTGCGTAGTCGCCTGGGTTCTCATAAGCCCCAGTTTCGCGCACTGTCAAATAGTTGTTGGACAGTTGTTGGTGTCGAAGAGAGAGTTAACCACGATCTCACTTTGCCCCGCAAAAAACAACGACGGATGGGTGGCCGAGTGGTTTAAGGCACCGGTTTTGAAAACCGGCGTACGAGCGATCGTACCGTGGGTTCAAATCCCTCCCCATCCGCTTTTTCTTCTTTGACAAGCTGGGTTAACTCAGTTTCCAGGTTTTTTTCGCTTGGGTGCCTTGCCTTGCGAGCGGTGTCTGCGCTGTAATTTGCGATGCCTAGAGCCTTCTTGAAATCATCTTCGGTCACGAGAATGTAGCTTTTTTGGGCTACTTTGGGCGAGTTGCCAACTCTGTTTCTCGCGAGGCCCTCATACTGTGAAATAGCCTAGGCCAGGGGTCCACCTTCGCCCGAGCGAGTCTTTTGAGGAACTTCGTAGGTTGCAGTTCCGCCAGCCTACGCCGGTATTTGCCGCTGCTCGATAGACTGGCTTGTCTACGATATACCGATATACCCGCCGTCCTTCTCTCCGTCCCGCACTGCGTAGGTTTCCTCTAGAATAACCTCCTAAAAGGGCGACAGCTATCTGCATCGAGTACCCAGGAGTGCATGGGTCACTTCTCATATTTTCGCCTCCTAACCAGGAAATACGCGAAACTGCGATATTTGCGGTACCCAACTGGCTTTTGTGTGAGCTAAAATGCATTATGCGCAGACAAACTGCGCTTAATGAGGTTTAGGTTATTAAAGACCACAAACATGCTTATTGAATTCCGCGCTGAAAACCATCGTTCTTTGAAAGAAGAGCAGGTTCTAACACTTACCGCCAGCAACCGCATACCTGCCGATAGCCGTGTTCGTACTGTTCATGGTGTCGAAAATGGTTTGCTAACGTCAGCCGTTATCTACGGTGGAAACGCGAGTGGTAAAAGCAACGTCTTGTCCGCGATGGCTTACATGCGAGACGCAGTTGTGCTGTCACACCGCGCCTGGGACCCAGAAGGCGGCGTTACTCGCAGCCCTTTTGCTTGGGGAGATTCAGCAGCTGCCCCCTCGATGTATGAAGTCACTTGCGTTATCGATTCAGTGAAGTACGAATACGGTTTCGTCGTCTCCGACCAACAAGTCGAAGAAGAATGGCTGTATGCGTGGCCGAACAATCGCAAGCAGGTGTGGTATGAACGCGAAGGCAACCAATTCAATTTTGGAGACAAACTAGACGGTCCCAATAAGCTTGTGCAAGAGGCCACCCGTGACAATGCGCTATATTTGTCGACGGCGATGCAGTTTGGCAGCTCCCACCTCAAGCCCCTATTTCGTTTCTTCAGCAAAATGTCGGTGGCGGATCGTTCCAACATTCGCTTCAATGCACGCAACCCTTTTTCAGAAATACTTTTTGCCAACGATCGTCAATTGACGCTTGATATGTTTGAAACGGGCTTGGTTGACCGCGTACGTGATCTATTTCGTGACGCAGATGTGGGCATTTTTCAGATCAAACGCGAGGAGCAAGAACTCACGGTTGGCAGCCGCAAATTCAAAGACTATCGAATCCTCCTTCAGCATCAACCAAACGATGAGAATTCCTGGCTCGACCTGAGTGAAGAATCTGAAGGAACGAAGACCTTGTTTCGACTAGCACCACGAGTATTTCAGGCTTTGAATTACGGCAGTGTGCTTGTGGTCGATGAGCTCGAAGCGAGTTTACATCCGCTTCTCGGGATGCAGATCCTTAAATTGTTCTGCTGTGGAAACACCAATAGCCAAAATGCGCAACTGATCTTCACGACGCACGACACCAATTTACTGGGGACGACACTTGGCGAACCGATGCTGCGTCGCGACCAAGTCTGGTTCACGGAGAAGGACGCGACTGGCGGCACACGACTGTATCCGCTTACGGACTACAAACCTCGCAATGTCGAGAACCTTGAGCGAGGATACCTTCAAGGCCGCTATGGAGCTATTCCATTCATTGGGCAATTGGTTGCTGAAGCGGAGTAGCGGCAATGGGAAAGCGCAATCGGTCGAGGCGTCCTGCGCGTCGTGAGCCATATGTTGATCCTTTGCCGGTCATCTTAGTGGTTTGCGAAGGCGGTACGGAAGAAGAGTACATCGAAGCGTTCGCGGCATCTCAGAAAAATCCTCGCGTTCGTGTCAAACCGGTCGGGCATGCGGGCGTTCGCTTGTCAGTTGTACGAGAAGCAAAGGAATTGAAGCTCGCAAATCAGGACGCAGCAGCTCGAGAGAAAGACGACAACCTTCGATACGATGCTGTGTGGGCCGTCTTTGACGTCGACGAACACCCCAACATTCCTGAAGCCCGAGTCATGGCTCGGGACAACGGGATCGAAGTCGCTGTTTCGAATCCGTGTGTCGAGCTGTGGCTCTATCTACACTTCAAAGACCAACCGGGAATACAACACCGACATGACCTGCAAAAGTTGCTTGAGAAAGTAGTCCCAGGCTACGACAAGCACATCGATTTTTCATTGTACGCACAAGGCTACGTCGATGCCCATCAACGTGCCAAAAAGCTCGATAAACACGCGGACATGGATAACGATCCCGGTCGCAACCCCACGACGGGTTTCTGGCGCTTAACGGAATCGATCTCGCATCAGTCTTGCAGTGACGGCAGCGGAGATTAGGGCGGTGCGAAGAACGTCCGATCGCAGCAAAATAGTTACTTTGAACCACAGTTTCGAGCTCTATGTCTAACTCGCAGAAGGTGCAAGTTTGTGGACGACGACGCCAACCGCATAGTCCTAAATGTTGCGTTAGGATTGAATTAGTAATCCTACCATTTTCAGCGCGCGTCGTTTTTGTACCACGGCACTTGCAAAAGTCACAATTCCCTGGAGGATCTGCATGCGGTTCGAATCCTCCCCATCCGCTTTCTCTTCCCGTTCCCCTGGTAGGATGCTTGCGTCTGAGATCGTCTAGCTCTTCTTCGATCCGTATTAATGGAAAGATGCGAGATCTTGTTGGTTTAGTGCATTTTTTCTTCTTCGGAAAACTTTCGAACAAAATCGGCATCTACCATTTCTTGGACGATTCGCCACTCGACCCAAGCCGTCCACTTACCAGATGACTGAACGAACGGATTGAAAGCTGATCGCGCCAACGCTTCGAGCCAAATGGATGTCCGTTTTGCACACAACTATCGTTGAACTGCTTTCAGAAAAAAATCGACACAGTCGACGACGTATTTCTTAATTCTAGGTTTTGTCATTGGAGGCGCAAGTCCAAGCTGTTGTTCGTGATGCCAAGTTCCATGAAGCATTGAAAGTAAGTATTGAGCCATCTGCGGCGAAACATCGTCGGCAATTAACTTCCGGCGCACCGCCGACGCCAGCATCCCTTCCATCGCCAGTTGTCCGCTGCGTGGTCCCCAATCATAGAACTGTCGAGCCATATCAGGGTGCCGTGCCGCTTCGCTAACCATCAAATTCCCAAGCTTTATAATTGTGGGACTGGTAAGTAGGGTAACTAAAGCAATCCCGAAATCAATCAACTGATTTCTCAAGTCGGCAACCTTCGTCGCCTCACCGTCAGTAAAAACCGGTCGATTCGGCTCAGCAGCCTGGACAACTACTGCCCACAGCAGTTCTTGCTTGCTTGCGAAGTGACTGTAAACGGTACGGTTGGAAACTTCCGCATGCTCGGCGATTGCTTCGACCGAAACGGCTTGCATTCCATGTTCTAGAAATAATTCCTTCGCCGATTCGAGAATGCGGGCTCTTCGATGTGGATCCTTTGGACGGCCGCGGGCTTTCGGTTGATAGCCTTCCATGATCTTTCCTCGCAAAAACCAGCGACTTGACAGACGCACATAATTATTGCACAATGCCATGCAGTAATCAAGTCGAGTTGTCACCGCGAAGAACAAACAAATTTGATTTAACCATGAATCGGATCGCTCTCAAGATGCTCTTCCATGACTTAGCCAAGTACTTTGGCTTAGTTATCGGCGTTGCATTCTCTAAATCCGACCGGAGGTTCCATCCATCTTTTTGGACAAGAGATCGGCGCCATGCGAAGCTCTCGATTGGTTGATTTCCGTTCGAAGAATATCGGTTTCATTTTTCAGCAGTTCAATCTCCTACCATCATTGACTGCCGCAGAGAACGCGGCCGTACCGCTAGTTGGACAAGGAATGTCATTTCGAAAAGCAGTTGCGGAAGCGACCACCACGCTCGAACAACTTGAAATGGGTAAGCATGCTAAAAAGTACCCTAATCAACTTTCTGGCGGTCAACAACAACGTGTGGCAGTTGCTCATTCACTGGTTCACAATCCGCGATTGATCATCTGCGACGAACCTACCGCTTCGCTCGATGCGAGCACAGGACAGGCAGTGATGGAAATGCTAAAGAAGTTAGCGTCAGGAGTTGATCGAGCCATTATCGTGGTTACCCACGACAACCGAATCTACCCCTTCGCTGATCGAATTGCATACATGGCCGACGGCAAGATCAGTCGCGTCGAACGACCTTCCGCCAGCGATCCTAACGACATTTCAACGGAATCCTAACTGTGAAAAAGTTCATCCCGTTTTTGACGATCGTTGCCGCCATCTTATCGATCGTTGTTGGCGGATACTTGATTCGAAAGAACTCGCCGCAGCCTTCCGATACAACTGTCCGATTTGAACCGCCGCTGAGCCCCGCGTCGATAAGATCAAAGGGCGATATTCCCGCAGCCTCGAAGGCATCAGGCGGCTATCTAGGCAGAATCGGAATCATCAAACCCGCCGGAGAAGCGGTGACAATCGGTTCTGAAATTTCCGGTATAGTTGAGCAACTGTACGTCGCGCCGGGCGACCACATAGAGAAGGGGAAGCCGCTATTTTCTTTGGTCGATCGTATCGCGAAGGTGAATGTCGATGTAGCAAAGGCAAAACTCTTCGCCGAAGAGGCAAGATTGGCCGAACTCTATGGCCAAGTACCCACAGCACGTGCTCGCGTCGATGCGGCAATGGCACAAGTGGATCAAGCCAACGCGACTCTAGCCAACGCGAAACTCTCCTACGAACGATCAGAGAAACTCTTCAAAACTAACGCGTTGGCTCTCGAAGAATTCGAGGAGAAGCGATTAAACCAGCTGCTGGCAGAAGGCAAGCTAGTCGAATCAAAAGCCCAGCATCGAGAAGCAACAGCAGCACTCGAATTGCTCGATGGCAAGACGAACTCCCCGACGATCGAAGTTCAAAAGGCTGTCGTTGAACAGGCCAGAGTATCGCTGACGCTGAACCAAACCACTCTTGAACAGCATGTTGTGACCGCACCAAAATCAGGTACGATCTTGCAAGTGAAAATCCGAGCCGGAGAGTTCGTACCGGCAGCCATCCTTTCAAGCCCAGTCATCACTCTCGGCGTAATTGATCCGCTGCACGTTCGCGTCGACATTGATGAAACAGAAATCGGTCGCTTTCGCCCCACTTCAATCGCCGTCGCTTCACTCCGCGGCAATTCAAGTAAGCGAGTTCAATTGACGTACGTCCGATCCGAACCGTACGTAACCCCAAAGAAATCCCTTACCGGAGGCACCAGCGAACGAGTCGACACGCGAGTCCTCCAGATCATCTACTCCGTCGCCCCATCCGCCATCCAAGGCTTTCCAGGTCAACAAGTGGATGTTTACATTGAGGACGAAACGAAAGGGGCTTCTCAATTGGAGCTTACAAATGATGTTTTCCGATAACAATACCTATAAGTAGAATTGCCGCATTTACTGGCTATTTTGAAAGGCTGGCAACTGCTCACATTGAAGTTGTAACACCAGACTGCAAGACATGGCTGAACGCGTACGCGATAGTGGCTTGTTCCGCGTTACGTGCATTTGTCCAAATCAATAGTCGCGGAGCAAAACCAGAAAACGAAAAAACCCTGCAATTCCATTGGAAATTGCAGGGTTTATTGGAGTCGGGCTGGCGGGATTTGAACCCACGACCTCTACCACCCCAAGGTAGCACGCTAGCCAGGCTGCGCTACAGCCCGATAGTTGAATTGTAGCTGGGAATCCAGCCGCCACAACGCCCGCTCAAATTAAGGGAAAAGTGCCTACAGAGCTGGACGGGAGATCTGCTGGAGCCTTTCAGTTTGTTAAAAACGCTGGTGTTGCGACGGGAAGGAGGGCTGCTTTGCTCAATTGCTGCACGAAAGAATTCCAATTGGCGGGCGATTTTTGTTTTTGAAATCGGAAAAGGGCAACGGCCCGAAAAACTCCTTTCCATCGATTCGATAACCAAGGGATTGGCTCTCTTGATCTGCGTCCAAGCTTGCTTAAGTGAATCATTGAATGCTTTTTTTGGAATGACACGAGCCATTTGATTCACAGGCTCCCAGAAGAAGAAATAGGGTATGCCGGTGACTACCGGTTCCGCATCATCGATTCCAAAAACAAAGCGAATGCTCGCATCCGTCAAAACTGAATAGGGAGCCCCATGACGAGTCCTCTGCATAAGTGGTTTAAGTTCATCGACTGCCGAATTGACTTCAGCATCTGTCGAGTACTGAATTGCGACTCCGTTAGCGCAGCCGACTTGGTCGTGTAGATGTCCTCTTGGATGCCATAAGGCGCTGGCTCCTCGGCTCGCGGCTCATGGGGCGCTACCAGATTCCAACTAACGAACGAGTTCAAGAGAGCTTAAGTATATGCGATTTACAAACGACAAGGCATATAAAGGTTTGATCTGAGATTGGGACAGTTGAGTAAATCGTTGCCGCGAGCTTCTCCACGGCCTTCCCGCCTTTTGCGATGCACGTCGAGTTCAAACAAACCGCCGTGCTGCACATACCGATAACTCTTATCCGCTTTGCGTGAAAACACCTATAATGTGGCTGACGTAAAGGTGCGTCCAGCGACTGAATAGATACGAATTAACGAAAATTACTCAGATGTTGAATGAAAACAATCGGCTCGACGCCGCCATGTCGGCCCTTCGTGCGCTAAGCCAACCGGGCTCAGATTTGGATCGGTTATCTGCCGCGATGCCTTCGCTGGACGGAATTTTGTTAACTGGAGCA
Source organism: Planctomycetia bacterium (assembly GCA_031412515.1). Classification (GTDB taxonomy): domain Bacteria; phylum Planctomycetota; class Planctomycetia; order Pirellulales; family Pirellulaceae; genus Aureliella. Next base: position 37,729 of record JANODD010000022.1, read on the forward strand.
AGCGACGAAACGCAGAAAGCGGTTGAAGAGTTTGGACTTCTCTACAACTCAATCTGTGAAAACTATCCTGCCGATGCCATCCATGCGGACCGAGTCGATTTAAGTGAATCGGATGCGGCCACGCTAGTTGCAAAACTGAGCAAAACGATTGAAGTGATTCGTGATGAGGAGACCGAACGCATCTTGGGTCGCCTTCGCAATCATAGGGGCATATTGCCAGAGGCTGAAATCAACGAGATGCGGCGACATCGAGAGCTGTTTATACCGCACTTGATAAAAGAATTCGGCGATGAAATCGATAGATTAAAGCAGCGATACGAAGGCGACACTGGATCGACTGTCGACGCGCACAGTTCCGTGCCATTCTTTGCGTTATATCTGTTTTCCGAATGGGATACTGTCGAATCCATACCAGTCGTATTGAAAGGTTTGCACCTTCCTGACGATGGTCCATACGAAATACTCGGCGATAGTGTTCATGAACAATTGCCGCTCTACCTTGCTCAGTTTCTATCGCAAGATGTTGCCCAAATTGACTCGATCATCTGCGATCCGGCCGTAGATACCTATGTGCGTTGGGGTGCTGTTAACAGTTATCCTTATTTGGTTCGCGACGAAAAAATCACCGCAGAGGACGCAGTCGTTCGGTTGGAACGCATCTTTGACGCAACGAAAGTGAGCGACGAAAATGGCTTTCCAGGTGAAGGACATTGCTTCGAGTTAAGCGCAGGAATTCTTGATGTGCTTCAAAAACTTGGCAGCTCAATGCAATTCATGCATGGCGACAAAAAGACCTGGAATTTTGTTGAAACCTCGATTATCGATGCTGAGGGAGCTGGACAACTGTCGGCAGCAGAAGTGCAAGTTAAACTCAATCAGCTTTCGCCCACTCGCATAACAGATTGCCTGGATGTTCTGCGTGATTGGGGGGCCTTTAATCATTCAGAGCCCAGACGCGCCCTAAAAAGCAACTTCGCCATGCCCGTGCGCCCTGCCAAGAGTTTTACAGAGAGCGCGCCTGTTTTCGAACCCGTCGGCACGATAAGGGGTGACAAACGAACGCCGAGAAACGCAAAGTGCCCATGCGGGAGTGGCAAGAAGTACAAACAGTGTTGTGGGCGAAAATAGGACACTGGGCAGTGGATCAGGCGTGATGGGACTAAGCCCTTTAAATACCGTCCACCATCCTTTTAGTAACATGCGGTATCGAAGCAAGCCAAAAACGAAAATCTTCTTGGGTGACACAGTCGCCTCTGCACTTCGAAGTTTCAAAATCCAATGCCGCCGAAACTTAGCTCGGCGCGGGCAAGTTGGCAAACCTACGCCGAAACGATGCGATTCGAAATGCAGAAGGTCGTAGAGAATAAATCGATTCAGCGGATTGCACCACTAGAGCAATTGTGTCAACTCGCCGATACGATGTCCAACACAACAATAAAAGCTTCAAAAAATCTTTCAAGAATTACGTTGACTGCGGCTACTCTATTGACATACATTGACGGTCAACACCTTGAGCCTAGCGTCCAATGTGATCCTCTCTGCCAGTTCTAATATTGCTTTCTCGATGCAGAGGTCTATATGACATGTAGTGAGGTATTTCGTAGGCTCAATTCTTCCCGAGTTAAAAATCTCCAGCGGTTGGTGAGTGGAACGAGCCTAATCGTGATGGCCGTTACCGTTGGCTGTGGCAGCGACGATGGATTAAACCGCAAGCCCATCAAAGGAGTGATCACCGTTGATGGCAAGTCAGTCCCCAACGGCTCCATCAATTTCGAGCCGCTCTACCAAGGTGGCGTAGGCAGCGGTGCAGTGATCACAAATGGCGCCTATGCCATTGCGCAAAAAGATGGTTTACCGCCCGGCAAGTATCGCGTTCAAATCACTGGTGATGATGGTGTTAACTTCGGAGTTTCTGAAGGGAAGATGCCTGGCGATGAAATCATGCCACCCAAGAAGCAATTGGTACCTGCTTCATGGAATTCAAAAAGTAAGCACGAAATCGAAGTACCTGACAAAGGTCCCACTGTTTTCGATTTCACCATTAATTCAAAAGAGAAATAAGGGTTTGGGTGGCACGCTCTGAGGCTTTGCGAAGGGCGTGGTCTGAGCGACATTCACCACGCCCTTCGCAAA
>JANODD010000023.1:0-10199 GCA_031412515.1 Planctomycetia bacterium
CCCGACGTCAGCGACTCGGAACGCGGAACCGATTTCCAGGTGATCAGCTTGCCCGCCCTCGTCGAGATGAAACTGAACTCGTTCCGCGACAAGGATCGAACTCATTTGCGGGACATGATCGAAGTCGGCTTGATCGATGCCAGCTGGCCCGCAAGATTTCCTGCTGCATTGGGAGCGCGCTTGCAAGAGTTACTCGACGATCCGAATGGCTAGTTACTGGATCTCGCTAAAGACCCGGCGATCGAAGATCCTGGCAAAAAAAATGAACGGCAAGAAGATCAGAAGCAAATAGAACTGCCGCTGCGAGAGAAGATTGATAAGTGATCGGTTACCAAGATGATCGGTGCACAGCGATAAAGTAGTCTCGTTTTGCGCACGAGAGTTTGGTTTATGACTATCGTTACGAATGCGATTGCCATTGCTGCAACGGTAAACCAGGCGATGCGTTGCTTGTCATAAAGATTGCCTGACAAGTTGATTTGCCAAAACAGTTCACGAAACACCAGTTCACCAAAATCCTTATCATTCGTGATCAGAATCCAACTTTCGGCAAAAGCCTTTATCAAAATCTCATCATCGGTTGAACCGCGTGCCTGGTTATAAATAAAGAAGACTTCGTGCCCTAACTCTGCTAACCACGAAGCAACTCGCGAACCCGTGCATTCGTCGACGAGAAACCGCATTTATATAATTGGATCAGGTTTTTTCTCCCTTGCGCTGGTACTTCTCACGAGATTGTACGCCTATCAACCGCAAGGCGTTAGCCGCGGTTTCTAGCGCCGTTTCCACATCGCAAAAACCGGGACTAACGCCCGTAGGTTGATTTATGCAGAATGAAAAGTCTAAAATTGTAAGGTCAAACTGCTAGCCCATTTACCGCATGGCATTTAACCGCATGGCGTCAGCCGCGGTTGCGCTCCATTAACCGCACGGCGTTAGCCGCGGTTTACACAGTATAAAACCGCGGCTAACGCCCAGCGTTTGATCTATCTATGAGGAATGGAAATATGGATGACGAGCCATTGGCCTACTTCATCACCTTTACCGTTTACGGCACGTACTTACAAGGTGATGTTCGGGGATGGCGTTTGCGGGGAAAAGGTACTCAGCCTCCAGCGCCGCTGCTTGAAAGGTGGCACCGAGATCGATTGAATCATGACGTTGTGTTGCTAAACGATGAACTGCGTATTGCAGTCAAGGGCGAAATTGAAAGGTTCTGTATTCGGCGGAGTTGGAAAATGTGGGTGGCAAACCCACGCAGCACTCACGTGCATATTGTCGTCACAGCAAAGAGTTACAACGGAGCAAAAGTGCGAGATCAGATTAAAGCAAATTGTACGCGAGTCTTAAGAGAAAGCTGGCCACTATTCGTTGATAGACCTGTCTGGGCGGTAGGAGGCGACTGGCAATGTGTCATTACAGAGGAGGAGCTGGAACAAGTCATCTTATACGCTGGCGAGGCACAGGATCGGAAGGATAGTGATGACAACTGAATATCGGTGTTAGCTTTCTATTGACCGCACGGCGTTAGCCGCGGTTTTGACTGTGAGGTTTCCGCGACGCAAAAACCGGGGCTAACGCCGGCTAACGCCCATCGGTTGATTGATGCAGATTAAACACGCTATCGACCACGTAGGCGTTGTATCAGCCGCACGGCGTTAGCCGCGGTTTCCCAGCGCTGCATCCACTTCGCAAGAACCGGGGCTAACGCCCATCGGTTGATTGATGCGGAATCAAGGACCGGACAATGATCCCATCCTACGATCGCCTCCGGTTTCTCACGAAACCAGCTACATCACACTCACCGCCGGAAGCTAACTTTCGGGTCGCTGTAAGTTGCTATTGTGCAATGACTTGCGAAGCGTTGGTTTTGGCGGTGGGCCGTTGTTGAAATGGGGCATTAGTGGTACAATTTGGACCTTCTCAGGAATGGGTTTTTGGACCTCGAATTTTGAAAATCGAATGAGCAGTTTTTGAGGCTCTTCGAGCTACTCGCTAAGGACTTTTCGCTTGTCGGATATACCCCCAAACGACTCGGATGATATCGTTCCTTCGGTCCCTAATCCCAACGGTGACGGCGATGGCACCCGAATCATCGACCAGCCGATCGAAAATGAACTTCGCGATAGCTATCTAACGTATGCGATGAGCGTCATCGTTAGCCGCGCGCTACCCGACGTTCGCGATGGGCTCAAACCGTCCCAGCGCCGCATCCTTGTCGCAATGAATGACCTCAACCTCGGGCCAGGGGCAAAGCGAGTCAAGTGCGCGAAGATCTCTGGCGATACTAGCGGTAATTATCACCCGCACGGTGAAGCGGTGATCTACCCGACTTTGGTCCGCATGGCTCAGGAATGGAACATGCGGCAGATCCTCATCGACAAGCAAGGGAACTTTGGTTCGATCGCTGGCCTACCACCGGCTGCGATGCGATATACCGAAGCCCGCTTGAGCGCCGCCGCAGCCTTGATGCTCGACGACTTGAAACTGGACACCGTCGACTTCGTTCCGACCTATGACGATGCTCGCACCGAACCAACCGTTCTGCCATCGCGATTCCCAAACTTGCTCGTCAACGGCGCTACCGGTATCGCGGTCGGTATGGCCACTAGCATCCCACCGCACAACTTGCGAGAAGTCTGCCAAGGCATCATTCGCTTGATCGACAACCCGGACGTCACCATCGATGAACTGATGGAGATCATCCCTGGTCCCGACTTCCCAACGGGCGGCATCATCTGCGGTCGTTATGGTATTCGTCAAGGCTATCGAACCGGTCGCAGTACAATTGTCTTGCGGGCTCGCGCGACAATCGAAGAAGTCAAAAACAAATCGCGGATCATCATCCACGAAGTCCCGTTCCAACAGTTCCGTGACCGCGTCATTGAAAAGATCGCCGAGCTGGCGCAGACCGGCAAGATCAAGGGTATCTCCAACATTCGCGATGAAAGCGATTTGAAGGAGCCTGTGCGTCTGGTGGTTGAACTCAAACGGGGCGAAGACCCTGAAGTAATTCTCAACCAGCTGTATCAATTCTCGCCGCTGCAAGATACGTTTTCGCTCATCTTCCTCGCACTCGTCGATGGGAAGCCGCGCGAGTTGACGATCAAGGAGATGCTGCAAGAGTTCGTGCGACATCGCGTGACCGTCATCCGTCGCCGCACTCAGTTCCTGCTCAGTCGAGCTCGCAAGCGAAAGCACACCGTTGAAGGTTTGATGCTCGCTCAAGCCGACATCGACCAAATCATTCAAATCATTCGCTCCAGTCGAACGCAACCGGAAGCCAAAGAGCGACTGATGGGTGTCGAAGTTCCTGCATCGATGATGGAACGAGCCCTGGGCGAACGCGGCTACAAAGAGTTCCAAAGCGATCGCGGTATCTCGGATACTTATTCGCTAACCAGCGTTCAGACCGATGCCATCCTAGCCTTGCGACTTGGGCAATTGGTGAACCTCGAGCAAGATAAACTCGCCGAAGAACACAACAGTTTGCTCGACGAGATCGCAGGCTATATCGAAATTCTAGGCGATACTCGAAATATCTATCGCATCATCCGCGAAGACATGGAAGAGATCGCCCGTCGCTTCGGTGACGCACGGCGAACCGAGATCAGCCACGAGGAACTCGGCAACTATAACATGGAAGACTTGATCACCGAAGAGACGATGGTTGTTACCATCAGTCACAACGGTTACATCAAGCGCATTTCATCAACCACCTACAAAGCTCAGCGTCGCGGTGGTAAGGGTATTGCCGGCGCCAAGTCTGAAGAAGAAGATCCAATCGCTCACCTGTTCGTCGCAAGCACGCACGCTTACCTGCTGTTCTTCACGACGCAAGGCAAAGTCTACTGGCAAAAGGTTTACGACATTCCGCAGATGAGTCGCGAGAGTCGCGGACGCGCGGTCGTGAACTTGCTGAACCTCGCACCCGATGAACGCATCGCTGAGTGCGTGGCGGTTCGCGATTTCAATTTGCCAGGACATTTCTTGGTGATGGCCACACGCCAAGGCTTAGTCAAGAAGACGCCTCTTGACGCCTACAGCCGACCGAAGAAAGGTGGCATTATCGCCATCAAGCTCCGCGAAGATGATGAATTGGTTGACGTCGTCGTCGTCAAACCCAATGACCAGTTGCTGATGTCGACCGCTGCCGGAAAGGCGATTCGTTTTGCCGAGTCCGACGCGCGTTCGATGGGCCGCAATACGTCCGGCGTGAAAGGTATTCGACTGCGTAAGGGTGACGCAGTCGTTGGTATGGTCGTCGCCGATCCCGAAGCCACCCTGCTGACAGTATGCGAACAAGGCTACGGTAAACGAACGTGGTTCGGCCCCGGCGAGACGCTCGCACCAATCGAAGAAGTTGCCGGAGAAGGTGCTGGTGACGACGGCGACGCTGTAGCAGACGCCATAGAGCTTGTAGAGACACCAGAACCAGCCGACGCACCTGAGTCGGAAGCTGAATCGTCGGAAGATCTTTCGTCTAGCAACAAGTACCGTACACAGCGGCGTGGTGGGGGTGGCTTGATTGACATCAAAACCAGCAAACGCAACGGCCCGGTGGTCGCAATCGTACGAGTTACCGATGAAGACGAGCTGTTGCTCATGACTTCCCGCGGCAAGATTCAGCGGATCGCCGCCAAAGGCATCAATGTCATCGGCCGCAACACTCAAGGCGTTCGCGTCATGTCCCTCGACGAAGGCGACAAACTGATCGCCATTGTTCCTGTGCCAGTCGAAGACAACATCGACGAAGAAGTCGAAGCCGTCGCCCGCATGGCCCCACCACCAGCCCTGCCGCCCGACTTAGTTGAGACAGGATCCGCTGCGGACGAAACAACAGTCGCGGACGAAACGACGACCGATGAAGAGGAGTGAAAAGATTTCTAATTTGCGAGATTATCAGTGCTTCGAATTCGTTTGACCCATAGCCAGCGGCGAAGGGACCGGCTTGCAGTCCGCATCACGAGCGGGTCTTGACGGTCCTAACAAGCTCGATCCAACCTGAACCTGCTCAAGACGACCACGGCATACTGCATAGAGAAGGTAAGAAAATTGTTGGTAAGAAGATTCTACAAACTTGATATTTGAGGAAAAATTTTCTTACCACTAATTTTCTTACCGTTGTTCTTCTTGCAGGTGTCATAGCTTGTAGAGTCTGTATAACTGCAGGTACATGCGTCCTCGCGGGCGACCCGGTTAAACGATTTCTCTAGTAGTCACACGATAGTTCGAAGCAAAAGGTGCGCTTTAGTCCAGTAGTTTCTATGAGACGCGGTCGAACGAGCACATGCTTAGGGACTTTGCGTGAGCTTCTGCACCCCTGCAACTTCAGAAGTCTTCGCCTTCGCCGCGGCAACGAGTACACTCTAAGTCGAGAGAATCGCTACTCGCTCGGCGAAATATGCGTGACTTTTGCATATCGTGGACGCTCAAAAATCTGGAATTATCTGACATGCATGGACTCGGATTGTTAAACAAGTTGAAAAACACGCTTCTACTTTGCGCCGCCGTTGCCTTAAACTACTCATTCACTCGTGCAGTTCTAGCTGATACGCCGACGATTGGGACTCGCAAAACAGGTGAAGATTGGACTGCGTTTCTTGGTCCGCGGGGAGATGGGACTTCAGCGGAAAAGGGAGTCAATCCGCAGCTCTGGAAACCTCATCCACCAATCAAATGGACCATGAAGCTCGGGGTGAGTTACGGTGGGCCGACGATTGCAAAGGGACGCTTGCTACAGTTCGATCGCTTTGGCGACGACGAACGATTAACTTGCTTCAATGCAGAAACAGCTGAGGAACTGTGGCGAGCCGAAACGAAGGTCGCTTACGAAGATCTGCTCGGCTACAACAACGGGCCGCGGTGCAGTCCAGTGGTTGATGGCGATCATGTCTACACCTTCGGCGTGAACGGCCAGTTGACCTGTTGGCAACTGATTGACGGCAAACAGATTTGGCAAAAAGATACGACGAAGGAATACGGCGTTGTCCAGAATTTCTTTGGCGTCGCAAGCACACCTTACATTTACAAAGACCTACTACTGGTGATGATCGGTGGCAGTCCGCCGGAATCACATCAGGTGCCCGCTGGACAATTGGATCGAGTGAAGCCAAACGGAAGCGCTGTGCTCGCCTTCAATAAGCTAACGGGCAAAGAGGTCTATCGCATTGGTAATGACCTGGCCAGTTATGCATCCATGACCGTTCGTGAGATCAATGGCAAAGCAACCGGCTTGGCTTTCCTTCGCAGTGGTCTGATGGCTTGGGATCCAGATTCAGGCAAAGAGATTTTCAAGTTTCCATGGCGTGCAAGCATGAGAGATAGCGTTAACGCGGCGCTCCCTATAACTCGCGACAATAAAATTTTCATATCCGAAGCCTATGAAATTGGCAGCGCACTGTTATCGGTTGCCGGTGGAAAACCCAAACCCGTTTGGCAGGACACAGGCAGCACTCTGCGCAAGCATGCGTTCAGGTCCCACTGGTCAACGCCGGTCATGGTTGGCGATTATCTATACGGTTGCAGCGGTCGGAATCCACCCGACTCAGACTTTCGTTGCATTCGGATTAGTGACGGGAAAGTTCAATGGACCGAGCGACGTCACGAGCGTTCGAGCGTACTGCTGGTCGATGGCTATCTGATCGTGCTCGGCGAATACGGTCATTTGGACTTAGTCAAACCGACTCCGGAAAAACTCGAAGTCGTCGCCCAAGCCAACTTAAGCCAGATCAGCGATGCGACCGACAAACAAGCGCTGCTCGAGTATCCATGTTGGGCCGCACCAGTCTTATCGCACGGCTTGCTTTACCTTCGCGGCAACGACCGCCTGATCTGCATGGAACTCATTCCGTAGCTTGGGACCACTTGTCCCGAGCGTTTTACACTGGTAAAGCCATGAAACCCCACATCCACTTTTTCATGACCGCGATCTGGGTTCTCGTCGAGGTATTTTGTCCGCTTAGTTTGCTAGTCGCTCAGCAAGCTACTGCGAAGTCGATCAAATTTCCGGTCGAGATGAAGCCGTTCACGTTAACAATCGTGGACGACAAGGGGCAACCGGTTAAAGGCGTAACGGTAGCCACATGTCTCATCCGCTGCAAAGAAACTCCTGAGAATCGGTTTGCTTGGCCCGAAGAGAACGCTCCAAACGTGGAACTAACTTCGGACAGCTCGGGTAAAGTCGAACTGAAGTACCCAGCGAAATTTGGTGGTCCCAACGAATGGAAGACAACCACCGTCATCGATCTCTGTCTTCGACATCCTGACTTTATTTTTACTAGAGCAGAGTTTAACGTGACCGACGGGCATGCAACGCACCCGTTTGTAGCAGGTTGCCGAGCCGTGTTTAGTTGCATGGATGAAAATGGAAAAGTGATCAATAAATTCGGCTGTGTGCTAGCCAGACATGGATTTCCTGACACATGGAGGCTTAAGAACAACGAGCTGCATTCCAATGCCATAAACGAAGGCAACTGGCAAACGATGCTCGTAGCTCCTAGCGACGATGGAGTGCATCTGTTCAGTGGAGTGTTGCCGGCGCGCTACGCAAGGGGAAAGGATGTCACGATTCGCAATGTTAAACTGCGGCCTGGCATGCGGCTGAGCGGTTCGCTATCGGACAACGTTCCACGCCCAGTTGTCGAAGGTAAGGTCATCGCATGGTGCTTGCCCAAACCTGCGGGTACCGTCTGGGACAGAGTTAATCCAACCATCGGTTGGTGTGAAGAGACCGAAATCACAGAGGACGGTTCGTTCGAGTTTCTTTCGCTTCCACGCGGCGGCCAAGTTCAATTGATCGCTGTTTCCAAAGGTTGGCTAATAACCGGGAGAGAACGAGTATTTACCGTTGGAAAGACAATCGAAGTCAATAAACAGCAGTTGGCTGACAATCGTGTAAATGACATAACATTAGAGATGTCTCCTACGGGTTCCATCGAAGTCGAAGTGTTGGGGCCAGATGGCAAACCGCTGGTCGGAGCCACTGTGTCTTCTTGGTGGTATACAAAACTGAATTTGTGCAATTTGGAAACCATCGGAGATTCGCATTTAACGAAGCCACAGATTGAATCGCAAATTTCGGGCGTGCCTCTTGATGATAGTTTTTCAGATCCAAAGCCCTCGACCTTCAAGCGAAAAACGGATGCTCACGGTAAGGCTACGCTGTCCGGCATTCCTCTACAGCAGCTAGGAGAATTATCAGTGGTCCTCGAAGGCATGCGTCAGAAAGCAGATAAGGATCAAGTACCGAATCAGAAAATTATCTTCCAGTGCGAGACGGTGGAACCGAAAAAAGTCATCGTTCACCTGGAAGCGGCCACCGAGTGAGTCAAACCGCTCTCTTGCCCAACAAAGCAACACTAACCTCTATTGAAGCGAATCTTTCCAGCATTACCGGTTTTTAACGTGTTACCTGGAGCGTTTGTCGCGACAGCAAACATCGTTCCTTTTCTGCAAAATTACTGCCCAACGCGCGCCGAAATGGTACAATTAATGCTGCTGAGGCGAACTCATGTTTACGCTTTGGTAACACGAACCCGAGAACCGTGACCACAAATTCGCGAACTGCATAGGGCCGTTCACTGGAAATTTGCTTGTCATTCAAGGTGATATGATGCGACTATCGTTCGGAATGGAAGCTCGCCAGCTGCAGACTCAAAAGCTGGCCCCAAAAATGATCCAGTCGATGGAGATTCTGCAGTTGCCGATTTTGGCTCTGCAAGAACGAGTCGAACAAGAAATCTCCGAAAACCCGATGCTCGAAGTCCAAGACGTCGACCCCAATCTTCCCGACGAACCTGAGGAAGAAGAAGTCGATCCCAATCGACAGACCGAGGACGAAAAAGAGCTTGTTGTCAAAGATAACCAGACGAACGAAGAAGACTTCGAGCGACTGGCGAATATGGACAACGAAATGCCAGAGAGCTTTGACGACTTTCGCACGTCAAGCAACCGCATGCAAGAAGCTCAGGACCGCCAGCACGACTTGATGGCCAATGCGCTCGAACGGCCAGAGTCGCTAAACGACTATCTGATTCATCAGTTGGCCGAAATGGAAATTGACGACGATCACGAACAGATCGCTGAACGCATCATCTCGACTCTCGATGCACGTAACGGTGGCTATTTCAAGTCCAGCCTTCGTGACTTGTTGCCTGCCGGTCATAGTGCCGAAGAAATGCAGCGAGCTGAAGAAGCCTTGCACTTGGTTCAGTCGCTAGAGCCTGCCGGCATCGCAGCTCGCGACCTTCGCGAGTGCCTGCTCAACCAGTTGTCACCTGACATGCACATGTATGAAGAGCTGCAATTGATTATCGACAAGCATCTTGAAGACTTGGCCGAAAATCGGTTACCCCTGATCGAAAAGAAGACGGGAATTTCGATCGAGAAAATTCAATTGGCCAAACAAGAGTTTCATCATCTTAATCCGAAACCGGGTGCCGCTTTCCTCGAAGCCTATGTACCCATCGTTGCACCCGATGTGATCGTGGAAACGGATGAGAATGGCAAGTACACCGTCCGACTTGAGGACGATCGTTTGCCATCGTTGCGGATTAGCGAATATTACCGCAAGCGACTCGGGGATCCCACCGCCACTCAAGAAGAACGCGATTTCATTCGACGAAAGATTGAATCGGCAAACTGGTTGATCGAAGCCATTCAGCAGCGCCGAAACACGGTGCTAAAGGTCGCGCAATCGATTGTCGATTATCAAAAACGATTCTTGGACGATGGCCCTGAGTTCATTGAACCGCTGAAAATGCAACAGATCGCTGACGTAGTAAAAGTTCACGTCACCACAATCAGCCGTGCGGTCGACGATAAGTGGATACAAACTCCGCGCGGCATTTTTCCATTGAAGCGTTTTTTCGTTGGCGGCACTCGAAGCGAAGACGGCGAAGATGTGGCTTGGGATACGATCCGTATCAAGCTGCACGAGCTGATTGACAAAGAGGACAAGCAAAAGCCTTATAGCGATGACGACCTAGTGGGTGAACTGTCCAAGATCGGCTTCACTGTCGCTCGGCGTACGATTACCAAGTATCGTAAAAAAATGGGCATCGCCAGCAGCCGTCAACGCAAAGATTGGCTGAAGAAATAATTTTTTAGGGTAGACGATTGAATTCGAGTGACGAGAGAGGCGTGCTACTTACAATTTCGACTTTAACTGCCTTTGTCTGTTGTTGCGTCCCGATCAG
>JANODD010000024.1:0-8180 GCA_031412515.1 Planctomycetia bacterium
ACGGAGAGCGACGAACGTTCCGTTGCATGTGTAGCTGCCAATTGTGGTTCCGCTGGCATGAAGCCAGCGGAAACCTTTTTCGTAACCTACTTGAAAACCACTCTAGACTCCGGAATAAAACTCGCGCATGCTCCAAACGCCGCAATACCAGTTTTTTTGACAGGCAAGCCTCAGGCTCAATAGAAATCGAAACAAAACACCGGAAGGAACTTCCGGTATTTTGCACTAGCGCCGTCGGCTCACTGATCAGCTAACCGAATCACATTGCCAATTAATGACTGCCACGCAACGTATTATTTCAAACAATGCTTACAGAATGAACAATTTTTTATCAGCAGAGCCTCTTTAGCCTTTTCAATGACGACCACGAAGAAAGGTCACTCAGGATTACTGTTGTTCGATCCTTTAAGGTTTTTAACGACGAGTAGCCACGGTTACGGTTTCCGTTACGTCCGCTCTCAAGTTCCCGTTGGCGTCCTTTCCAGAGATTCTTGACTTCATCATCGTTTCGCTCTCGAACCTGGTTGTCGTGGTTCTAGTTGCACCACTCTTGAATTTTGCTTCCCAAGTCATAGTTTGCGTCACCTCATCCCAAGTGCCTCGATGTTCGATTGCAGGCCCTCTGGGATCAGAAAAATGCGTCCACATGCGATAGCATTTCTCGCCTGGACTGTAAGTCATTAGTTCCAGGATTTGGTTATCGGTACCGGCGGCGCGAATTGCACCTGTTCGCTGGATGTATCGTCCACCGAGAATCCGCTCGTACGTGGATTCTGTCGCTAAATCTTCTAGCCCGACGTATTTCGTATCCCGAGTACCGAGGAATTTTTCGAGTACTCGCAATTCTTTGTCGATATTCACTGCCTCTTTGTCACCTGCAAGCTGGCGATACTCGGTTGTCATCAGGCGGGTCATCAACAGGTCGGCATGGGCTCTGAGGGACGGAACTCCTTCCGCCATGTCGATTAGCTTTGTGGCAGCGGTGAAAGACTCTTTGGCTTTGTCATGTTTTCCCAGATGGTGCTGGGCCATTGCTTGGATCAGCAGGTTTTGTGCTTTGGCGAGCACCGGGCCGTTGGCTTCTTCACCTTTTTGTATATATTCCAGCGCCTTCTGTGCATCGCCGCCGCGATAGGCCAGCAGTGCACGTAGCCCCCAGCGGAATGTCTGAAAAGCCGGATCCGTCTTGCCAGAAAACCGGACCAGCGGATGGGATGTCGAGAGGCTCTGCCTGACCTCAGTCGTGCGATACCATCGCAAGTGACTAAGCCAAAATATCTCGCACCACACTGCCGTGCACGTCGGTCAAACGAAAATCGCGGCCTTGAACGCGATACGTCAAGCGAGTGTGATCGAATCCCAGCATGTGCAACAACGTAGCATTCAAATCATGCACATGCACCGGATGATTGGTCACATTAAATCCTAATTCATCCGTTTCACCATGCACATAACCACGCTTCAAACCGCCGCCAGCCATCCAAATGCTAAAGCTGCGATTGTGATGGTCGCGGCCATCATTACCGCCTTGAACCATCGGAGTGCGACCAAACTCGCCGCCCCAGATAACGATGGTATCTTCAAGCAAACCGCGATCCTTGAGATCTTTTACTAACGCCGCGCTGGCTTGATCGGTGTCCAGTGCATTTTGCTTTACTCCAGCCACCAGACCAGAGTGCTGATCCCAGGCTTCATGGAACAACTGAACAAAGCGCACGCCGCGCTCGAGCAGTCGCCGGGCCAGCAGACAATTGCGAGCGAAACTTGGCTGCTTGGCATCCTTGATACCATAACGGTCCAGCGATTCCTGTCCTTCTTTGCTCAAGTCCATCAACTCAGGCGCACTGGATTGTAATTGATAAGCCATCTCGTAACTTTGAATTCGCGCCGCAATTTCTGGGTCACCAATCTGCTGCAAGGCGATTTCGTTCAATCGATTTAACGAATCCAAACTGGTGCGCTGTGCCTCTTTGTCGACGCCTCTGGGATTGGAAAGGTAAAGTACCGGATCACCCGCGCTGCGAAACGGAGTGCCTCCGTACATGGTCGGCAAGAAACCACAACCATAGTTACTCGCACCTCCGCTTGTTCCCTTAGCGCTCGTGAGCACAACGAATCCAGGAAGATCCGCCGCTTCACTGCCCAGACCATACAAAGTCCATGAACCAAGGCTTGGCCGTCCAAATTGCTCCGAGCCTGTATTCATCATCATCTGCGCCGGAGCGTGATTGACAGCGTCGGTTTGCATAGACCGAATAAGGCAAATCTCGTCAGCGATCTTGGCTGTATGAGGCAGGACTTCACTCAGTTCCATTCCAGCTTGGCCATAGCGGTCGTACTTAAACTTTGCCCCCAGCAAGGCCGAGTTGGGATTGATGAACGCCGCACGATAGCCTTTGAGTAGCTCCGCTGGCGGAAGCTGGCCGCTTAACTTGGTCAGCTCAGGCTTATTGTCGAACAGTTCTAATTGGCTCGGCGCACCCGCTTGAAACAGATAAACGACTCGCTTGGCTTTGCCAGGAAAGTGCGATGGTTTCGGCGCCAATGGATCCGAAGAACCTGACTTGACTGGCGCTTCTTCAGCCATCAACGAACTGGCAGCGATACCCGCCAAGCCGACACCACATTGACTGAGAAACCAGCGCCGACGCGTTAGCAGCGATTGAGCGTCAAGGATTGCTTTTTGCGTATTCATGGTATTTAGTTCTTGGAAATCGTTTCATCTAAGTTCAAAATAACTCGCGACACCAGCGTCCATGCCGCTGCATCTTGAGGCGTCGCGTGAGCCGGCAGATCTGGAGTCTTCGCAGCGTCACCTGTCGCGACTTCTTTTGCATTCATCCAACCGTCTGCCAATCGTTTGCGCTGCTTGTCGAGCAAAGTTAGCACTTCATTGCGTTCCCTCTCTCCCGGTTTGCGTCCGGTACAAAGCGCAAACGCATAGTCAATTCGATCGCTCTCGGTTTGACTTGATTCATTCAGAACACGCACCGCCATGGCTCGCGCAGCTTCTACAAAAACAGTTTCATTCATTCCCGCCAACGCAGCCAGCGGCGTGTTGGAGCGAACGCGGCGTGCACAGGGAATGTCAGCGTTAGGCGAATCGAATGTTGACATGACTGGATCAGGCATGGATCGCTTGCGAAATCCATACACAGCTCGGCGATATCGCTCTGGTCCTTCTGCCGGCTTCCAGTAGTCGGGATAAACGTAGTTGTAGTCGAGCACGTTTTGTGGGACCGGTGGAATGATGCTGGGGCCACCGAACTTGTTTGTCATCAATCCAGCGGCTGATAAAGCGATGTCCCGCATGACTTCTGCATCGGCACGAAATCTCGGGCCACGAGCAAGCAGAACGTTCTTGGGGTCTTTTTCCAAAAGTGAGGGGGTGACGTTCGACGCCTGCTGATAGGTTTTACTGGTCAACAGCGTTCGAATGATCTGCTTTTGACTCCAGCCTCGCTCCATAAAATCAACAGCCAACCAATCCAACAATTCGCGATAAACGGGCACGGGAGCCCGCGTACCAAAGTCTTCCGAAGTCTCAACCAAACCTACGCCAAAGACTGACTGCCAAATCCGGTTAACGGCAACTCGCGCCGTCAGTGGCGATCGTCGATCCGCCAACCACCTTGCAAATCCCAAACGGTTGTTCGGCGCATTAGCCGGAAAAGCATGCAGAGCTGCCGGTACATGCGGTTGCACAACATCTAGCGGTTTATCCCAGCCACCACGGTCGAGAAGCTGTGTGTCGCGATGATTGACCGTTTCGCGTTCCACATAATGCAGGACAGATGTCGGAGCTTGCGGCAAGCTTTTTACAAGTGCATCGATCTCATCGTTGGCTGGCTTTAATTCGGTAACACTCGACCGCCAAGCGGCAAGAATCGCTGCCGTTTGTTCCGCGGTTCGGTGTTCAGCCGGAACAAGCGTCGCTTGAACGGCTGCATGATCATGAGGCAAAGCAGTGGGTGTAGGACTGCGCGTCAAGCTAACTCGACAACAGCCGAGCATATCGCCCATTCGCAGGACCACTTTGATACGAGTCCCTTCGGGGAACTCAAGCGGCTGTTCGAATTGGACGACCGCTACCGAAGGCTGATTGCGGCGGCCAATACCTCGATCCGCTTTCCATTTAAATTCGTCTTTTCCATCGATCAAAAAGGCAACCGGCCCAGTCCCCTTTTTTCCGTCAGCATCCTTTTGCTCGGGCTCCGAAAAATCAGCGGTTGCGTTGACGAGTTTCTGTTTAGTCCATTCGACGGTCCCCGGCAAATTCACAAGCACTTCCAGCTCTTGCACAACCCAAGTTCCCAGACCACTGCGTCCTGGGCCATTAAAGGGCAAGTCGCGATGATTCAGTGCTTCGAACCGCAGGCCAGTCGCGCCTTGCAGTTTTGCATCCGAGATAAAAAACACATCGGCACTCGTGTGTCCTTTCATCAAGATCGATTGATCTCGTTCCTGAGTCGGATGATTCAAGCCGCTAACACTCCCCAGCTCGATCATTTGCAGCGGTTCCCAAACGACTTGGCTTTGGGTCTGCACAAATTGCTTTTCCCAGTCTGACAATTCTGTTCGCAACTGAGGGCGTGAATCACGAATGCGTAGTTCCACGGCAGCGATCTTCGCTTTGATGTCCGTGATCTGCTGCAACTGCTCAGGCGTGTAGACCCATGATTGAGCTTCATAAGAATTGTTCAGGTAAGCGAACATGCCATAGTATTCGCTGTGTGTGAGCGGATCGAACTTATGCGAATGGCACTGTGCACATTGAGTCGTCAGTCCAAGGATCGATTTGCCGATGCAATCCATGCGATCAAACATCTCAGTCATTCGAAACTGCTCCGCGACGATCGCTCCTTCCTCGTTGACCATGCTATTGCGCAAAAACCCTGTCGCAATCATCTGTGACTGGTTACTGCCAGGAAGCAAGTCGCCTGCGATCTGTTCGATCAAGAACTGGTCATAGGGCATGTCGCGGTTAAGAGCTTCGATCACCCAGTCGCGCCACTTCCACTGTTCGCGTTTGAGATCTTTTTCGTAGCCGTTGGTGTCTGAGTACCGAGCAGCGTCGAGCCAATGGCGAGCCCACTTTTCACCAAAGCGTTCGCTTGCCAGCAATTTGTCGATGGTCGCTTCAATGCCCTGAGTTTCGAACTCTGCCAGTTCTTTGAGCGTCGGCGGTAGGCCGATCAAATCCAAGTAAATGCGCCGACAAAGCGTAGTTGAACTAGCGCGTTCGGATAGCTGCAATCCTTCCGCCGCAAGCTTGCCTGACACAAACACGTCGATAGGATTCGCAGCACCTTCAGTCAAATTAACTTTCTGTGGTGCAGTGAATGACCAGTGTTTTTCAAATTTTGCACCTTCGGTGATCCATTGACGAAGCGTTTCAATTTGCTTTACAGATAGTGGCATCTTGTGATCTGGTGGCGGCATAATCGTATCAGCATCTAGTGCCGTGATACGACGAATGAGTTCACTTTCGTTGGGTCTGCCAGGTACTACTGCGGGCTTACCCGATTCACCACCCTTTAGCGCGATCTCGTCAATATCCAAACGATATTCCGCGGCTCGCGATTTCTCATCGACGCCGTGACACTGGGCACAGTGCTCGGCAAAAATCGGCTGGACATCGCGCTGATAGTCAACGGCCTTAGCTTGAGACTGTAAAATGCAATTCGAAACAAGAAAAATGCAAAACACTAAAGATCGCATGAAAATTTTCTATCGAGGCAGGCGGGTTAAAATGCCGGGAGGCGTGGGACCAGCACGTCCTATTGTAATCAAATTGCCCTTTAATGGTGACCAGCGCGAATTCCAAGTCAGTATGGCAGTGGAGTGTGCTAAAAGGGCTTTGACGCCGCGTATTGGCAAGCAGGAAGCTCGTTCGTTTGACCCATAGCCAGCGGCGCCGGGAATGGCTTGCAGTTGGCATCACGAGCGGGACCACTCGGTACTATCTGTCTGCAGCTCACCCCTGCACGGCAAGACTACTCAAGATTTGGTTTTATCCGCAGGACCGCCATGCCATCCGTGGGACAATGAAAAGCGTTTACCCACGGATGAATGCATTTTTATGCCCAAGGATTTTACCAGAGCGGCTTCAGGTTGCGCGGGGTAATTAGGACCGTGTGGTCCCGCTCCTCATGCCAACTGCCAGCCATTCCCGGCGCCGCTGGCTATGGGTCAAACGAGTCCTAAACTTGACAATCCCGAAACATCGAAATGCCGACTCCAGAAGGGGTGTATTGTTGAGGTTGGCAAATCGGACTAATTCGGGGGCTAGCGTCAAGCCGATTTGACATTTAGCGCCAAAGCTGGCAAGATCATGAGGGTATTCACCCGCCTTACATCCCGCCTTTTAAATAGACCAACCGATGATCACCATTCGCGGTAACCAGTCAAAGCATTTTTGCGACGGACTCGCACGCCGCAACTTCCTGAAAATTGGCGCACTCGGATTCGGTGGGCTTTCGCTGCCTCAGTTGCTGCAAGCCGAAGAAAATGGAAGCGGTCGATCGAACAAGTCCGTAATCATGGTCTACATGCCGGGTGGTCCGCCGCATCAAGATATGTATGACCTCAAGACCGAGGCGCCGTCGGAGATCCGCGGTGAGTTCCAACCGATCGCCACCAATGTTCCGGGCATACAGATCTGTGAACACTTGCCCCAGTTAGCCAAGCTGGCCGACAAATACACGATTATCCGTACGATGGTCGGCGCTAAAGATCGTCATGAGTCGTTTCAATGCATGACCGGTCGACTCAACGATCGCAACCCACCTGGCGGTTGGCCAGAAATGGGGTCAGTGATTTCGAAACTTCAAGGCTCGCCCAACCCAACGCTCGCATCGTATGTCAACCTATCTCCCAAGATGCGACACTCGCCTTACAACTTTGGCAAACCCAGCTTCCTCGGTGTTGGGCACACACCGTTCATGCCGCTCGGAGCGATCAAAGACGACATGGTGCTCAACGGGATCACGACGGATCGACTGGCAGATCGCAAAAGCTTGCTGACAAGTATGGACCAGTTTCGTCGTGGAGCCGAAAGCAGCGGAGCGATGAACGGCATCGATTCATTTCAGCAGCGAGCCTTTGAGCTGCTCACTTCCGGCGAGATGCTCAAAGCACTCGACTTGTCCTCTGAAGACACAAAAATCCGAGAGCGTTACGGGAAAGGGACGGATAAAGAACAAGGCGATGCCGCTCCTCGATTGAACGAACAATTCTTGCTCGCCAGGCGGCTCGTTGAAGCAGGCTGTCGCGTGGTCACGCTCAGCTATTCGTTCTGGGATTGGCACGGTCAGAATTTCAAGATTGCCAAGCAGAACCTGCCTGACTTTGACCAAGCCCTCAGCGCGTTGATCGAAGATCTCGACCAGCGCGGTCTGCTCGACACTACCACAGTCATCGCTTGGGGTGAATTTGGCAGAACACCCAAGATCAACAAAGACGGAGGGCGCGATCACTGGCCCAACGTGTCGTGTGCGTTGCTGGCCGGTGGTGGCATGAAGTCAGGTCAGATCATCGGAGCGACTGACCGTTACGGTGGAGAAGCGGTCTCACGGCCGGTCACGTTCCAAGAAGTATTTGCGACCTTGTATCACAACATGGGAATCAACGCTTGCACGACTACGGTAGCCGATTTTAGTGGTCGGCCTCACTATTTGGTCGACGACGGCGTACAGCCTATTGCAGAGCTAATATAAAACCGGTTCCTCGGAATTTGCGTGCGTTGGGATTGGTTTGGTGTGCCACTGGTTTGCGTTTGCCCGTGCAAGCGAAGGCATCTACCTTGAATAGCAAGAAACTTGCCAACAGCACAGCGGAGACAGTTGACTTAGTCATGATACACAAAAGTTTTCAGAAGCTAGCCAAACGGGATGACCGGTTTTTCGGAGCGCGGGCGTGCTCGCCCAATGTCACTCACTTTCTCGATTTTGCAAAATCGCAACACCTCAGTACGGTTGGACTAATCAGCCGGAAGGCGTTAGAGAGCGTCCCGCTTAGGAGTTTGAACTGAAGCTGATCATTACGGTGGTATAGTCTTATCAGCCGGAAGGCGTTAGCCTCCGGTTGTGTATTGAACCGGAGGC
The DNA here is from genome assembly GCA_031412515.1 of Planctomycetia bacterium. Lineage (GTDB taxonomy): Bacteria > Planctomycetota > Planctomycetia > Pirellulales > Pirellulaceae > Aureliella. The sequence goes on from JANODD010000024.1 coordinate 8,106, forward strand.
TAACGCCTTCCGGCTGATAGATCACCTGTAAATCCGCGTTTTCAAGTTCATTCCTAAGCGGGACGCTCTCGTTAG
>JANODD010000025.1:0-37812 GCA_031412515.1 Planctomycetia bacterium
GCATGCTGACCGGTTTGCCGCACAAGTTTCTGCGCAAGGTAGCCAAGGACGACCTCAAAGTCGATTTGCCTGAGTCTGGAAAATTTGCCGCCGGGTTGGTCTTTCTGCCACGCGATGCCGCTGAACGGGCGACATGCAAAGCGACCGTTGAAGGCCTGATCAAGACTCAGGGGCAGCGTCTGTTGGGTTGGCGCCAAGTTCCAACCGAGGCCAAGAAGGCGGACATCGGGCCGGCAGCGCTGGCCGCTGAACCTGTGATTGAGCAGTTGTTTGTTGGAGCCGCCGAGGGGTTAGATCCCGAAGCTTTCGAACGACAGCTTTACCTTATTCGCAAACAAGCCAGCCATTTGCTGCGCACCGATAAAAAGCTCAAGCAAGCTCAAATGTTCTACATGTGTAGCTTGTCGACAAAGGTCATCATTTACAAAGGAATGCTAACGAGCGCTCAGGTTTTGCAGTATTACCCTGACCTCCAAGACACCGACTACGAAACGCACTTGGCAATGGTCCACAGTCGTTTCTCTACCAACACGTTTCCAAGTTGGGATCGCGCCCAACCACTGCGATTCATGAGTCACAACGGTGAAATCAATACACTGCGTGGTAACTCGAACTGGATGCGCGCTCGTCGTGGCAACGCAGCCAGCAAGTTGTTTGGCGATGAACTTTCCAAACTCTTTCCGGTCGTTGAACCCAACTGCAGCGATAGCGGTACGTTTGACAACGTCCTCGAATTTTTGCTGATGAACGGTCGCACGTTGCAGGAAGCCATTCTGATGATGGTTCCTGAAGCTTGGCAAAAGCATGACACAATGCCTGAAGCCAAACGAGCCTTTTATGAGTACTTCAGTTGCATGATGGAACCGTGGGATGGCCCCGCTTCCATCGCATTCACCGATGGCAAATACATCGGGGCTGTGCTCGATCGCAACGGTCTGCGTCCAAGCCGATATTACATCACCCACGATGATCGCGTCATCATGGCCAGTGAAGTCGGCGTTTTGCAGATTGATCCGGCGCTCGTCAAAGCCAAAGGTCGCCTCCAGCCTGGACGTATGTTCTTAGTCGACTTTGTTGCCGGTAAATTGATCCCCGATGAAGAGCTGAAGAGCCATCTATCGGCACAGCGCGATTACGCGGGTTGGCTTCGCGCCCAGCGCATTACGCTAGACGAACTTACGCCAAAAGACGAGCCACACGGTTTCTATCCGGATACATTGCTGGCGCGGATGCAGGCGTTTGGCTACACCATCGAAACGATGCAGTTCATGCTGCTGCCGATGATCAAAGAGGTCCGCGATCCCGTCGGCTCGATGGGCAACGACTCGGCGCTGGCATGCCTGAGCGATCAACCGCGCATGATTTATGACTACTTCAAGCAGTTGTTCGCGCAGGTGACTAATCCTGCTATCGATTCGATTCGTGAAGAAGTGGTCATGTCCATCGAGTGCTACATCGGGCCAGAAAAGAACTTACTCGAAGTTACACCTGAGCACTGCCATCGCTTGCTGATTCCGCATCCGATTCTGACCAACGAAGAATTGGCTGCAATCGACCACATGTCGACTCGTGGTTGGAAGACCAAGAAGATTGACATCACCTACCCGCGTTCCGAAGGCAAAGCAGGTTTACTGCCAGCCATCGATCGTATTTGCGCCGAAGCTGAAGCAGCCATCGACGGCGGATATACTATTGTGATTCTGTCGGACCGAGCTGTTGGTCAAGATCGTATCGCCGTCAGCACACTCCTGGCCACTGGGGCTGTCCATCATCACTTGGTTGCCCAATCCAAGCGAACCCAAATCGGCATTGTGCTCGAAACTGGCGAGGCCCGCGAAGTCCATCATCATTGTTTGCTGCTCGGTTATGGCGCCGATGCAATCAATCCGTACCTCGCCTTTGAAGCTCTCTGGCAAGCTCGAATCGATGGTTTATTGCCTGGCGACAAATTCGATGCTGACGAGAAGATCGTTTACGGTTACCGTAAAGCGGTCGGCAAAGGCCTTGAAAAAGTAATGGCCAAGATGGGCATCAGCACGTTGCAAAGTTACAAGGGTGCGCAGATCTTCGAGGCTCTTGGCCTTCGCAAAGAAGTCATTGAAAAGTGCTTCGTCGGTACCGCCAGCCGCATTCAAGGTGTGAACTTCGATGTGCTGGCTGAAGAGATGCTTCGCCGCCATAACTTGGGGTACCCGCTCGACAGTTCCCGCAAGCTGCCGACATTGCCAAACCCGGGTGAGTTCCACTGGCGAGCCGAAGGCGAACGTCACGGTTGGGATCCACAAGCAATCGCTGACCTGCAAGTTGCCGCTCGCGCCGGTGACAAGAACGCTTACTGGCGTTTTGCCGAACATATCAACAACGACACCAAAATGAAGTGTACGTTGCGTGGACTGCTCGATTTCAAATTCGGTGCTCAAGCAGAAATTCCGCTCGAAGAAGTTCAACCGGCCAGCGAAATCGTAAAACGCTTCTGCACCGGTGCGATGAGTTTTGGTTCGATCAGTGCCGAAGCTCATGAGTCGCTTGCGATCGCCATGAATCGCTTGGGTGGCAAGAGCAACACCGGTGAAGGTGGCGAAGACCCGGTTCGCTTCAAGCCCCTGGCGAACGGAGACTCAAAGCGTTCTGCGATCAAGCAAGTCGCTTCAGGACGCTTCGGTGTAACGATTGAATATCTAACCAACGCCGACGAACTTCAGATCAAAATTTCGCAAGGTGCAAAACCAGGTGAAGGTGGTGAATTGCCTGGCACCAAGGTCGATGCGACGATTGCGCGTATTCGCTACAGCACACCAGGCGTAGGGCTCATCAGTCCACCACCTCACCATGACATCTATTCGATCGAAGATTTGGCTCAACTGATTCACGATTTGAAGAATGCCAATCCGAGCGCTCGCATCAGTGTGAAACTGGTCAGCGAAGTAGGCATCGGCGTGGTTGCTTCTGGCGTGAGCAAGGCCCACGCGGAACACATCGTTATCGCGGGTGATGTGGGTGGTACAGGTGCTTCGCCGCTGACAAGTATCAAGCATGCGGGACTGCCATGGGAACTCGGATTAGCGGAAGCTCATCAGACGCTGGTTCTGAACGATCTGCGCAGTCGCGTTGTCTTGCAAACAGACGGTGGTTTGAAGACCGGTCGCGACGTCGTCATCGGTGCATTGCTTGGTGCAGAAGAATTTGGTTTTGCAACGGCACCGTTAATCACGCTAGGCTGCATCATGATGCGCAAGTGCCACTTGAATACTTGTCCAGTCGGTGTGGCAACGCAGGATCCCGAACTGCGCAAGAAGTTTATGGGCAAGCCGGAACATGTAGTTAACTACTTGTTCATGGTCGCTGAAGATGCACGTCAAATCATGGCCAAGCTCGGCTTCCGTAACTTGACAGAGATGGTCGGTCGCGTCGATATGCTCGACCCACGCAAGGCCATCAACCACTGGAAATCCGACGGTCTTGATTTGACAGGGATGCTGACTCCTGCGAAGAAACTTCGCCCGAACGTCATTACCCATCAAACGATTGCGCAAGAGCACGGTCTGGAACAATCGCTGGACATGCGAGTCCTCGTGCCGTCGGCGAAAGCCGCACTTGAGTCCAAAACGCCAGTGAAGATCGAAACCAAAGTCATCAACGTCAACCGTACCGTCGGTACGATTCTCAGTCATGAGATCGCCAAGCGATACGGTCAAGCGGGTTTGCCGGACAACACGATTCAAGTTCGCCTAAATGGCTCAGCCGGCCAAAGCTTGGGCGCCTTCTTGGCTCACGGCGTAACGATTGAGCTCGAAGGGGATTCAAACGATTATGTCGGCAAAGGTTTATCCGGCGGTCGAATCATTGTTTATCCTCCAAAGAACAGTTCGTTCAAAGCCGAAGAGAACATCTTGGTCGGAAACGTCTGCCTGTATGGCGCGACCAGTGGCGAAGTTTTCTTGCGCGGTCGGGCTGCCGAGCGATTCTGCGTTCGCAACTCAGGTGCAACAGCGGTTGTTGAAGGCCTAGGAGATCACGGCTGTGAATACATGACCGGTGGTAAGCTCGTCGTACTCGGCGACACTGGACGTAACTTTGCAGCCGGTATGTCCGGTGGCATCGCTTACATCTGGGACCGCACCGGCGATTTCAACCTGCGATGCAACCTTGGAACTGTCGGACTCGAAAAGATTGAATCGACTGAGGAAGAGACTGAAGTGCGTGAACTGATTCAGCGTCATGCGACTTATACCGGCAGTGAAATGGCAAAAGAGGTCCTCGGAGATTGGCCGACGTTCATGAGCCAATGTATTAAGGTCATGCCGCTCGATTACAAGCGAGTCCTAGAAGAACTTCGCAACAAACGAGAACCCATTGCGGTCGGTGCTAAATAGAGCGAAGTGATAGTCGCCTTTCGCTCCGCGAAAGTAGCGTTTTCCCGTTCTTTCCCGTTCTTTCGCAGAGCGAAAGGCGACAATGAACGAAACAACAGCAACAACAACGAATCAACAACAACGAACACCGATACGATTTTTGAAGCGAAGGAAAAGATATGGGCAAGCCAACTGGATTCAAAGAGTACGACCGCAAGAAGGTGCCCTGGCGTTTACCAGTCGTTCGAATTAACGACTACAACGAAGTCTATACAGACGCTGACGAAGGGCTACTGCGCGAACAGGGTGCGCGCTGTATGGACTGCGGCGTTCCATTTTGTCAGTCGACGACCGGCTGCCCAGTGGATAATTTGATTCCTGAATGGAATGATTTGGTTTATCAAGGTCGTTGGAAGGAAGCGATCGATCGACTGCACAAGACCAACAACTTCCCCGAGTTCACCGGCCGGGCCTGCCCTGCCCCGTGCGAAGGCGCATGTGTACTAGGGATTACCGATCCACCGGTTTCCATTAAGAACATTGAAAACGCGATCATCGATCGCGCCTTCTCTGAGGGTTGGGTTCGCGCAAATCCACCGCCAAAACGAACTGGAAAACAAGTTGCCATTATCGGCAGCGGACCAGCCGGATTGGCTGCCGCCGACCAACTGAACAAAGTTGGTCATAGCGTGACCGTATACGAACGGGCGGATCGTATTGGCGGTCTGCTCATGTATGGCATCCCCAACATGAAGCTCGACAAGGGTGTCGTGCAACGTCGACTGGATCTGCTTGCCGCTGAAGGCGTTGCCTTTGTTACCGGCGCGGACGTCGGACGTAACGTCGACCCCAAGCAATTGATGGCCGAGAACGACGCAGTGCTGCTTTCGACGGGTGCCACCAAGCCTCGCGACTTGCCGATCCCTGGTCGCGATTTGAAGGGGGTTCATTTTGCCATGGAATTTCTTGGCAAGAACACCAAGTCGTTGCTCGATAGCGCTCACAGCGATCAAGCCTACATTTCTGCCAAGGGTAAAAAAGTAGTCGTGATCGGTGGTGGCGATACCGGCACCGACTGCATCGGAACAAGCTTGCGTCACGGCTGCACTCAGTTGGTGAATTTTGAATTGATGGACCGTCCACCCGTCGATCGCGCCGATGATAATCCATGGCCGCAGTGGCCTCGTGTTTATCGCGTCGATTACGGTCACGAAGAAGCCTGTGAAAAATTCGGTAAAGACCCACGTGTCTACAACATTCTTAGCAAAGAGTTCATCAGCGATGGCAACGGTAACGTGAAGGGCATCAAAGCCGTGAAAGTTGCTTGGACCAAAGTCGACGGACGGATGCAAATGCAAGAAGTCACTGGCTCGGAACATATCGTTGAAGCGGATCTTGTGTTACTTGCGATGGGCTTCTTGGGTCCAGAGAATTACGTCGCCGAGCTGTTGGGCGTAACCAGCGATCAACGCAGCAACTATGCCGCCGAACATGGTAAGTTCACAACCAACGTGCCCGGCGTGTTTGCTGCCGGTGACTGCCGTCGCGGCCAGTCGCTTGTCGTCTGGGCCATCAACGAAGGCCGTGGAGCCGCTCGTTCTATCGACATCTTCTTACAAGGTTCGAGCATATTGCCCGCACCTGGAGTGACGATGGGGACCGCCTCCGCAGTGACTGTTTAAAGCACTGCGCACCCAGTCTCCGTCCATAGATCCTGCTTTTGGAAAGAAATGCTGAAGAACTCCTTGTCTGGAATTTTAACAGCGGCAATTATACCCGCTACTCCCCTTCGCCCCGGTACTCCGGGGAGAAGGGGTCGGGGGATGAGGGGCTTGATGTTGTTGAGCCAAGCACCTGGTCGATCTGAGCAAGAACCCAATCCGTTTCAGTCTCAACTTTCTTACCAGTACAGCGCAAGACGCGTACGCCTTGCGAACGCATAAAGCGATCACGGGCTTCATCGTGAAGTCTACCTTGCTCAGTGAAGTGATCGCGTCCATCGATTTCGACGACAAGTTTTTCTTCAGCGCAATAGAAGTCTGCCGTATAAACCCCGATGGGATGTTGTCTGCGGAACTTCTTGTTGCACCGACGTCGATTGCGGAGCAGTTACCACAACAGCGTTTCGTAAGTGTTCTGACACTGACGTAAGTGACGAGCGAATTGATTTTGGTTCAAATGGCTTCATTGCATTAGTCCCAAATCGACTTTGTACCGCGACTCCTCATCCCCCGGCCCCTTCTCCTCGGAGTACCGAGGAGAAGGGGAGGCAGGAATCGCAAGAGAATCCTTACAATTTCCCGAGCGGTGCAAAAACATTGTCGATTCTGAATGAGCATAGTTGCGGGGGTACCTAAAATCCGCGAGCCTAGAACTACATCCCTTCAATCCCGCAACCGAAGTCGGTCCGCCCCCCATAAGTTGCGGATGAACCTTTGGCTTAGGCAAATTTGAGAAGCTTCGGTAACTGGCGAAGCGCAGAGACGCAAATTACTAACACCATTTCGGTCTCTTTAGGAGAGTAGAGGTTGCAACCCACCTCAGATTGCGGATAGGCTAGAGTTTGCTGCTGCCTTTGCAACATGCACTTGAGGGGCCACTTAATGATCTTTGGAGCCGCGTGTGTTCACTCCATTACGACAAACATTCATCCATGGCTTGACGATTACAAGCCTTGCTATTGTTCTTGCTGTTACCGTACGCTCTGACGAATTGCCAAAAGCCAAGGTGGAAGCGGGTAAAGAGCGGACCGCAGCTAAGGTACCCGACGCTGCTCAAAAACCGACCGCCGAAGATCGCTCCAGTCGTTCGACAGCCCGAGCTAAAGGTGACTTAACGTTTGATGACCTCAAGTTTGATATCGAAAAAGGGGACCCGTTCGAACGTTCAATGCTTCCCAAAGAGATCGAAGAGCTGAACAAGAAGACCATCCGTATCCGCGGCTGGATTCTACCTGCGAGTGTTTTCAAGCAATCGGGAATCGATGAGTTCGTATTGGTTCGCGATAACCAGGAATGCTGCTTTGGACCAGGCGCTGCTCTTTACGACTGCATCATGATCAAGATGGAAAAGGGGAAATCCGCTAACTACACAACGCGTCCGGTAGCGGTAAAAGGGAAATTTGAAGTTGAAGAACTCAAATTCCCTGACGGCAAACATTACGCCATCTACAAAATGACCGCGACCGAAGTCAAGTAAGCCAACTCGGTTATCTCGTTAGCAAATGCCATGCACCACCGGGCTCCTGGAAGTTATGCCTTTTGATCGATTATGACCCTCATATCTGGCGAGACCATCTGCTCGATTTTCGAGGCTCAGTCCTCCGAAAAGTGCTCCCGCGTGTTTTGATTGTTGCGGTCTGGGCGTGCTTGGTCGGATGGTTCCATCAAACTTTTTTCAAAGTGAACGTTCCATCAACGGCGCATGCTCTCGTTGGATTGGCACTTGGTCTGTTGTTAGTGTTTCGTACCAATGCGTCATATGATCGCTTTTGGGAAGGACGTCGCCAATGGGGAACGATCATTAATGCGACCCGCAATCTGGCTCGCGGATCGGCCGCACTGATGCGAGACACTCCGGAATTAGGTGAACGGCTACGATTGTGGACGGCTGGATTTGCGAATGCGGTGATGCACCGCCTTCGCGATCAAGCCAGCTTGGGTGAGATGGCTGTCTTATTGCCAACGGACGAAGTAACGTCGAGTATTCAATCGGGTAATGTACCCTTAGCAGCATCCATTCAGATGAGTTCAACCATTGCGGAGGCGCGGCGTCGTAATGCATTAACGGATCACGAGCAGATGTTGATGGACATTCAAGTCGCCAACCTCATCGACGCGGCAGGTGCATGCGATCGTATTCATCGCACACCGCTGCCATTTGCATATGTCGTCCACTTGCGTCGCTGCTTGGCAATCTATTGCTTGACGTTGCCCTTTGCGACGTTGGACGGCTTTGGCTGGGGGCAGGTTGCGGTATCCAGTCTAGTATCGTTTATCCTACTTGGCATTGAAGAGATTGGCGTTGAAATCGAGGATCCCTTTGGTTGCGATGAAAACGATTTGCCACTTGAGGATTTTTGCCAAACGGTGCAACGAGACCTCAACTCGATCGCCCATTCCCTAAAGCCCATACAATAAAGCCCCATCCCATAAAGCCCCATCCCATAAAGCCCAATCCCATAAAGCAGTGGAGCAGCTTTCTGTCAATGAAGCTAAATATGTCATGACTGGAGTAACAACTTGGCTACCGGTGATCTGAAAAGTTCGACAGCCATCTACGCCAAAGGATTCGCGTTTCTAGTGATCGGTACTAGTGCAGCTACTTTGATTCTGCTTGAGGCCGCGAGCTTCAAGATCGCATTACTCTTAGCGATCTGCGTTTGGGCGTTCTGCAGATTGTATTACTTCGCGTTCTACGTCATCGAGCACTACGTCGACAGCCAGTTTCGATTCGCTGGTTTGATCGATTTCGCGAGGTATTTGATCGGGAGACCACGCCGATAGCACACTCCCCACCGGGATGCTAACAACACTCGAGCTGCCGTTTTACGAGTTATGGATAGACACGCTCACAAGATGTGCACTCTGCAAGGAGACTGCTAATGCATTAAGCAAAAAACCTGCACCAAACCCCCTGGATTAGGTACTTATGCTTAAATATATTGGAAATGCGATACTTTTTCTGTTGAAATGGAAACGCCTATCCCAAATAATAAATGCGAGTTAAGCTTTGGCGTTGGTTACTTACTGTCCGACGCTCGACCCAAAAGCTAGTTTTTTTGTTTCTTTCTTTTGGAGGTGTTTTAGAATGCGTAGGTTTAACTCCACAAAGAGGGCTTTTACCCTCGTAGAACTCCTGGTGGTTATTGCAATCATTGGGATTTTGGTTGGTCTACTTCTCCCCGCAGTTCAGGCTGCACGTGAAGCGGCGCGCCGCATGCAGTGTTCGAACAATCTCAAGCAACTTGGATTGGCTCTGCACAACTTTGAGTCGGCATACAAAAAGCTACCGCCATCAATGCTTTCGCCGACCTATGCCGCCGTTTACAACGACACGAACTACAGCTATGTAGGGCACTTGGCGATGCTACTGCCGTATCTCGAGCAGAGCTCAGTCTATCAGCCGTTCGCAAACAACATCGACCTCAGCGCTGCGACCTACGCAGGCCCTGTTGCGTCCGAAAGCGCCACGCCGACTCCGCCGAACCTTCGCCGCCGCGCCTGGTGGTTTGACGGTGCAGGTACTGTTTCCGTTCGCGGTGGTGTTGTTGCTTACCCAGACATCATGAATGTCTCGACCGCTAAAGTTCCCGCATTTCTTTGCCCTTCCGATTTTGCTGATGTAGCTTTCGTGCCAGGTGGCAGTGGATTTCAGTATGCATTTCATGTGTTCGGCGTAGCAGCACCCGACTACATCAGCGCATACGGTTGCAATGACGTTCTCGGAAGACCTGTCTCCCGTGACTTTGCTCCAACAAATTATTTGGGTGTTACTGGTCGTATGCCAGTTAATGCAGCCACTTACGGCTTGACTGGCACGGCTGCTCAAGATGTGGACTTGTATGCTGGAGTTTTCCGCTTTAACAGAGAAACAAAGCTGGGCGCTATCACTGACGGCACCTCTAACACCCTATGCTTTGGAGAAGTTACTGGCTCTTGGACTGACGGATCTAAGCCTACGGGACGTCGTTGGTCATTCGGATGGAATTGCTCGGCTTTACCGATCCACTGGAATGCGAAGAATTTCGCTGGTGTTCCTTTTAACGTCTCGGTGAAAGCTTGGAATCGATTTAGCAGCATGCACACAGGGATAAATCAGTGGACATTGTCTGACGGTTCCGTCAAAGCAATTTCCCTTAGCACCGATGCTGATATCACCCTTCGTCTCGGTGGTGTTGCCGATGGTTTGGTTTTTGATAGTAGCGCTATTCAGTAAGCATGAGGGTTGACTAATGAGTTTAAGAAACGTTTCCTTGTTACTTTTGGCTTTTATAGTGATGGTGGGTTGCGCACCAGAAAAACCGGCTGAGCCAGCTGCGAAGCCGCAGCCGCCTGCTCAGAAGAGAGAAGAGATTAAAGGTAACATTGCCGTACCCTCAGAACCTGCATAGCGACGGGTTCGTGAAGTTACTTGTAAAAATTGACTCGGGATGAGCTAAGCTTGTGTCGGCGCGATTGAAACGCTCTGAGATTTCTCGGAGCGTTTTTCATTTGCGTTCTACGCAATCGAACTTTGCGTGGACGGAATGTACAACTTTGAAACACCGACTATTAGTGCTTCATCCAGCTTTAATTTTGGGATTCGTCGATTATCAGGGTAGAGGAAGCCGTCAAGGCTTTCGAGGGCCGACACAATGCTTTCGAAATGCTTGACGCATTCCGCTACCCGAAATTGCAGTTGGATAAAGCATTAGTCGTGAGTGCAACTTCCAGCCTGTAATTAATCACAGGCTGGAAGTGCCCAATATCCGTCTTCCGCCAGCCATCGATGACTTGCGAAAAACCAGTCTTATTGTACTGCTATCAGAAGGTTAAAAATTCAGTCGGGTTTACCTTGGGGGAGCCAGAACTCGTCCTCCCGATGGCGCCTCAGCCGCAGCATCGGCATTACCTTTGGGCGCCGAACGTCCGGGAAGAATCGTGGGAATCGCGTCAGCGTTTGTCTTAACTTCCGCTGGAGCGCCGCATCCGGCGATGAGAACCGCTGCGAGTAACAACATTCTTGACATATAGCGTTGCATTATCAGGTTTCCAAAAAACTAAGTGCCTAAAAAAAGCCTGCTCTCAAATTCGAGAGCAGGCCGGTAAGAAACGATCAACTTTTAGGCTCAGTCTGGCATTTCGAAAACTTCGCCGCCAGCTCGTGTCGCCATTGCTTCGAGCACAGTCATTGCTCGAATAGGCGTAGTCGTTTGGGCCTGAGGGCCACCAGCTGAATAGGAAAGGAACTTAACGCTACCGTCCGCAATTGCCCAGTTTCCACCACCTGGATGCAAGCTCCAGAAGTGGTAACGGTGTGCATCAGTCGGATCTTGCACAGCTCCAGGACGGAAGAAGTCTGGAGTCGCAGTTGGAACATACTGACGCTCGAGAACTCCCAACACAACGTCCGTAGTACCGAAAACAGGATCGTCCCCAGCACCGGCCCATTGCCAGCCGTATTCAAGAGTGCTGCCTGGTGGACGCTCTCCAACCATTAGAGTGTTACTGGTACCATCGGTGATGCCTCCCATTTTCACGCCGGAGTTGACGAAAAGGATCCCGTCTTGGCCGTTGGCTTCTTGGAATTGATTTCGACCTTGAACACCCAAGTAGGAGGTTAAGGCAGCGGAATCTGGACCGGATTGCCATTTTGCTCCACCGCGGAAGTCGGATGGACAAACAAAGGTCGGGCATAGCTGAGCCATTATGTCCAAACCGTTTGGCCGCTGCCACCAAGGCCATCCAGCTCCAGCTGGCGAGCGGTTCGTTGCATTGTACAGATTGGTTTGCTCAATAAAGGGAGCAATCCGCATCATCCAACTCCAGAATGGACCTTCGTTTGGATATCCGTTGGCCGCATGCCCACCCGGTGCTTTGTTGTACTTGTAACTGGTGTACCACGGGGCACCCGAACTGCTAAAACCTACTTGTAAAGATGAAGGAAAACGTCGGAAAGTGTCGTGATGGTTGTGTAACGCCAACGCCTGTTGCTTGAGGTTATTAACACATTGAGTACGACGGGCGGCTTCACGGGCTGCCTGAACGGCAGGCAACAAAAGACCTACCAGGATGCCAATAATGGCAATTACTACTAAAAGTTCAACGAGCGTGAATGCCGCGATTCGCGAGCGGCGATCCAAAGGAACAGAGACGATCATCATGTAGACACCTTAAGCAGAGGAAAGATAGAATAAGAAAACCCCCACCCGCATAAATTTAAACACCTCGCCTTGTGTGGCTTCAGTACCCTCCTTACCGCCAACAAGTAAAATCGAACTTCACAAGAGGTCTCGCGAACCTCAACAAACTGAAATTTGTCTTCGGCCTATGTTAAGATTTGAAACTCCAAATTCAATAGCTTTTGGCAGATTTCTTTTCTTTTTGCGATATTGATTCCAATATTTAGCAACAACGAATCCCGTTTGGGAATGTGAAAGCCACTACCGTGCTGCAGCGGCGAGCTTCGAGCCAAGAAAGCTTTCAGACTAAATTATGTGGCAAACGGTCGCAACTTAGAGTCCATTTTAGAACTGTCCAACGCTATTAGAGTGAACGGATAGAGCGCATCTTACAAATCGTGCTTCAGGATGTTTGTCCCGGCTCAAGATCGTATAGCTCGTTATTCCGTTTCACCACAGGGGACCGCATAGTCACTAAAGCGGCTGCTGAGCTGGCCTGCGTACAAGCTAAGCAAACCTTGAACGCTGTGCCGTAGCATTAAGCAACACCCACAAGTCACACCCCCCGAAACAGCTACTGCACTGCGAATTTTTGGTAAATTATTAACAAATCTAGATTGAATTATGGCGAAATAGCTAAATAATCATATTGCTAGCCGCCTTTTAACGTCTTTGGCTTAATAAGCAAAGTTGTGTTGGTTTTGTTTTTTTCTTTTGTGAGGTTTTAAGAATGCGTAGGATTCACTCCCATGACAGGGGTTTTACCCTTGTCGAACTTTTGGTGGTAATTGCCATCATCGGAATTTTGGTTGGCTTGCTTCTACCTGCTGTTCAGGCTGCTCGTGAAGCGGCGCGTCGGATGCAGTGCAGCAACAATATGAAGCAGCTTGGACTAGCGGCTCACAATTTTGAATCAGCAATGAAAAAATTGCCGTTCGGGAAACATCGCTGGAGTCACGCAGGTCCACTGGTACTAATGCTGCCGTACCTCGAGCAGGGCAATATCTATAATCAGTTAAATCCATTGGTTTATAACGTGACACCGGTAACCAATACGGTTAACCCCCTAGGAACAGCAACTACTGGACTCGTCGCGTTTTGGCCTACAACCTTTAACACGATGAGGCTCCGCGTTCCAACATTCGAATGCCCTTCAGACCCTTCCCTGTACGACGCTTCAACGGCCATAGCATTTGACGTTGGTCAAGGTAACATCACTCCCATCGGAGGTGCGACGATACGTGCTGCAGGTAGCATCAATGGCTATACTACGGCGTCACTGCTAGCCTCAGGTGGACTCCCCGGATTGACAAATTATGTGCCAACAGCTGGCACCCAGGGGAAGTATAACATTACTAACACTGCCTCCCTCAGTCAGCCGTTCTACGCAAGCCACGATGGCGCCTTTACAATAGATCAGGGTCTGTCATTCGCCGTGATAACCGATGGAACGTCGAATACAATCCTCTTCGCCGAAACGAACGGTGATTTCTCGTTATCGGGGGACGCGACAACCGCGTCGCTAGGAAGTCGTACGTGGTCCACCAGTTGGTTCAATGCGACAGCGATGCCCTCGTATTGGTCCGCTACAAGAAAAGCTAATCTGTTTTCTTATTCCAGTTTCCATACGGGCATTATAACTGCTGCTCTCGGTGACGGATCCGTGCGTAGTATCCGTCCCGGCAACGCCCTTCCTGCAAGTGCGGCAGAGATCGCTAACCGAACGAATACAGGCTGGGATGCCATTCAAAAGGCCTGTGCGAAGTCTGATGGCGTCGTGTTGCCTGAAGATTCTTTGAATTGAAATCGAGGATAGGCCTCGTTCGAATTCGCGAGTTTTTCTACAATCTTTGAAAGATCACAATGAATTTAAAAAGTTTTGGTTTGGTTCTGATGGGCGTGACTTTGTTAATGGGATGCGGTGAACCGGATCTTAATAAGGACTTTAAGCCCGTAGGAAAAGATGCCCCAATGCCATCCGCTACGGGCGCAAGTTCTCCCAACCAGGCCGCTACTCCAAGTCAGGCTACTCCCGCCGCAACACCGCCTTGATTCGCGAGGCGACGAGTACACTTTTATAATAGCCCGGCCGCTTGGGCACAAAGTCTAGTAGTGCGAAAGCCGCGATGAAACCGATGTAAACGAAACGATTACAGAGGGGCTCTTAAAAACTAACAGGCCAGAAGATTCATCTTCTGGCCTGTGTTTTTTAGTGGCTGGTGCCGATATATCCAGCCCCGCAGCCAACTTTCAGATTTAAGCGTGTACCCGATTGGTTAGCTTCTCAAGCACTTTTCCAGCTTGAATCACTTGCTCGCGCGATACATCGAGGTGAGTTACGAAGCGTATATGATTTGGACCGAACGGTAGTCCACCAATGCCCTCGTTGGCCAGGTCTTTGCTAAAAGTCGCCGAGCTTCCCAATGCAGGATCAATACGAACGACTAGGATGTTTGTCTCCGGCTCTGGATCGAGACTGAGGCCTGGAGATTTGCGCACCGCTTCGGCTAACAACTGCGCATTCGCATGATCTTCTACCAGTCTGTCGCGATTGTGCTGTACGGCGTAGAGCGCGCCTGCGGCCAGAATTCCAACTTGCCGCATCCCGCCGCCAAAAAGTTTACGAGCACGTCGGGCTCGCTTAATGAACTCGTGACTGCCGGCCAGCGCTGAACCCACCGGAGCTCCGAGCCCTTTGGAAAAACAAACACTGACGGAATCAAAGCCCTGCGACCAGCGTTTGGCATCAATCCCAGTAGCCGCTACAGCGTTGAACAATCGAGCCCCATCGAGGTGCGTCGCCAACTCATTTTCATGAGCCCAAGTGCAGATTGCATCAACGCTCTCGAGCGGTTGGATCGTGCCGCCACCTCGGTTGTGCGTATTCTCAAGACAGACCAACTTTGTTTGCACCATATGATCGCCACTCGGTCGAATCTTGCCAAGCAATTGCTCAGGATCAAGAACACCGTTGACACCTTGAATGGTCCTCGCAACGATGCCGCTAAGCTGAGCAAAAGCCGCTTGTTCATAGTTGTAAACATGGCAGTCGGCTTCACACAGAAACTCGTCTCCAGGCTGGCAGTGCAAGCGAATCGCAATCTGATTCGTCATCGAACCACTGGGCATAAACAGTGACGCTTCTTTGCCGAGCAGGTCTGCCACGTACTCTTGCAGAGCTTCTACGGTTGGATCCGATCCGATCACATCATCGCCAACATCCGCCCCCGCGATTGCGGCTCGCATGGCTTGGCAAGGTTTAGTAACAGTGTCGCTGCGTAGATCGATTTTGAATGACATAGGTGATAACTTTTGCGAAGGACCGTAGGACGGGACCATTTGTCCCGTCCAAATTGTTTTTATTAGCCTAGGTTTTCTCGTAGCCTAGGCTTCCAGCCTGGGTTATTTAGTAGCTGGGTATTCTCGTAGCCTAGGCTTCCAGCCTGGGTAGTTCCATAGCCTTACTCTTCCAACCAGGGAATCAGAATCTTACCCCAGTCGAGACGCCCTGAAAGCCAGGGCACACACGCGGCTACACGCTCGGGACAAATGGTCCCAAGCTACCTAACCGCAGCCACGATCTTCTCGACAGTTATGCCTAAATGCCAAGCAGCCGCGATTGCTGGAAGTGTATTCTCGAGCTGAAAAGCAACTTTACTTTGAATCGCACCGGTTTCCATCGCCCGTTCACGACGCTCACCAGTGCACAACCAGATCGCGTTTTCCGCAACCACCACAGCTCGCTTGCCTTTGGCTAGATGTTGCTTCACGGCATCTAAGCTCGCATCCACCGCAAAGAGAATCACGTCGCCCTTGCTTAGCGGTTTCATCAACATGACTTGCGGGTCGGCGGCATTCAGAACTGCTGCCCCGCGTTCCAGCACTACATCCACGGGCGTCCGCTCTACGGAAAAAACCCTCTCTTCACTCCACAAATCGAACTCGCCGCCAAGGTCCGCTTGCGTCAGATTGGTAACGATAGCGACATCGCACTTGTCAAACCCCAAGCCGTCACGAAGAGTGCTTTCGATGCCAGCTTCGAATACTGCGGCGGTCACATCCGGATTGGCCAAGATATCGCGAGCGCATTGAGCATTATCGCTGGGAGTTGTTGCAACTTCCCAATCACCCACTTTGATGCCAAGACTATCTGCAATCGCGGCGCCCGGGTATTGCTGCTTGAGAATTTGGTGCAGCATGCGCGTGACGCTAGTCTTTCCATGTGAACCTGCGACGCATACAAGCGGAATTCGAGCGTCGTCGCCAGAACAACCAAACATGTGATTGATGATGTGTTCGCCAACTGGCCGCGGCTGACCAATGCTGGGCGTTAAGTGCATCAACAATCCGGGACCAGCGTTAACCTCAACCAATGCTCCGCGTTGTTCTTCAATTGGCCGTGAAATGTCTTCAAGCACCAAGTCGATGCCAGCGATATCTAGACCGATGGTTCGCGCGGCCAGTGCAACACGATGAGCGACTTCGGGATGAACTTTGTCTGTTACGTCTTCGGATAAGTTGTCGTGACGCTTGATAATGACTTCGCGGTTGTTTTCCGGAATTGAGTCAAGCAGCAGTTTCTGCTGCCGCAACATCAGCAGCAATCCAGGACTGACCGTAATCGGCGATAGCGGCTGCGTTTCGGTATCGCCGCGCCGCGGATCGCTGTTGACTTGCAATTCGATCAATTCCAGTACCGTGTGTTTGCCGTCGCCAATGACACTTACAGGGCGACCACATGTGGCGGCAACTACTTTGCCACCGACCACTAAGACGCGATGTTCGATGCCTGGAATGAAGCGTTCTACCATCACGCCGCTTCCTTCATTCTTGGCCTCGTGATACGCATCGACCACTTCACTCTGTTCAGTCAAGTTCGCGAACACGCCACGACCATGGTTGGCATCACGCGGTTTTACGACGACGGGTCCCGGTATCTCTTGCGCGGCCACCCATGCGTCATTTTCGTCTTCGACCAAACGTCCTTCCGGAACAGGCACATGAACCGAGGAAAGCAATTGACGAGTCATCTGTTTATCGCTTGCCAGGGCCTCGGCGATCGATCCAGTGCGATCGGTAACGGCCGTCCAAATCCGTCGCTGCTTGCAACCGTGTCCCAACTGCACCAAACTTCCTTGGCTCAGCCGACGATACGGAATGTTGCGTGCAATCGCGGCATTCAAGATCGCTTTGCTGCTCGGCCCCAAGCACTTTCGATCCGCCAGTTCATGCAGTTGTTTCACCTTTGCCGCGACATCGAACGGTTGGTCATAGACGCACGCAAGAAGGAGATCTCGGGCGACTAGCAAACACTGTTCAACAACGGTTTCCTCCTCGTAACGAACGGCGACTTTATAAACACCTTCTTCGCTCATCTCGCGAGCTCGACCAAACCCGACGTTGCACCCGGCGAGCGTCTGCAGTTCCAAAGCCGTATGCTCGAGGCAGTGCGCTAAATAAGTCCCGCGGTCAAGTCGCTGAAAGAACCCGCCCCGTTCGCCCACACTGCAGCGATGCTCAACGACGGTCGGCAACCAAGCTTTGTAACGTTCGTTAAAGCCCGGGATCAGCTCACTGGACCAATCCTTAAGATTGGCGAGATCCACCCAGACTTCTGCTACGGGATTGCGAGACCAGACGTTGGGTCCACGCAGGAACATCATTCGGCGAAAATGAAGCGACGGGCGGTTCGGGTCGATTGTCGGCGGGAGCTGCATGGACAACAGTCTGCTGAGATGCCTGCTGAGACGGAATTGAATCGCGAGATTATAGTCGAATCCCCTCCCCTACCCCAGACCGGTCTAGCCGCGGTCAAAACACTTTAATTTGCTCGCAATCTCATTTATTTTGTACTCGTACTCGATGTGAAGCAGAGATTTCTGAAGCAGAAAATCGAGGACGAGTACGAGTACCGCCGTACGGCTGAGGACGAGTACGGCTGAGGACGAGTACGAAAATACCGCGAAGGCCGGGGGTTTCTGTAGACTCGAATGCAAGCCTACGGCTTGAGCACCAACTTTCCGCTCAGGCTGCTCTGCTTCTGCAGTGTGTGGCTTTCCTGCAACCGATGCGCTTCGGCGGCTTGGCTGAGCGGCATCACGCGGTCGATCAGCGATCGCAATTTCCCGTTTGCCAGCCAGTGGTTAATGTCCGACGCACACGCTCGCTGCTCCTCCGGCGTGGCTTTGAACATCGCGAAACCATGCAGCGAACAACCTTTCACATAAAATGGTCCGACTGGAAAAGCAGGCCGTGCATCGCGGCCCGCCATCAGCACCATGCGCCCCCGTTCGGCCATTGAAGCCACTGCCAAATCAAAGTCCGGTTCGCGCAGCGTCTCCCAAAACACATTCACGCCAATCGGACACAGCTTCAATACCTGTTCTTTAATATCGCCGCGATGATAATCGATCGTATGGTCAGCCCCAAGCTGCTTACAAAGTTGAGCCTTCTTTTCGCCGCCAGCCGTCGCAATCACCGTAGCACCGATCGCTTTAGCCATCTGCAAAACCATCGACCCTACACCACCCGAACCACCACGGACGAAAATTGTTTCTCCGGGCCGCAGTTTGGCTTCGCGCAACAATCCCAAGTGAGCCGTGATAGCGACCAAAGCACACGCCGCAGCATCTTCGTCGCGCACTCCTTCAGGCGTTGGGTTCAACCACTGCTTGTCGATCGCAGCCAACTCTGAAAAACAACCTTGCCGGCCCATTAGACCTTGATTGCTGCCCCACACACGCTGTCCAACTTTAAAGCCGGACACGTTTGCGCCCACTTCGGCCACAGTCCCTGCGAAATCACAACCGATAACGAATGGACTAGGCAACTCCCAGTAGTTAGCGCCATTGCGAATGTAGGTGTCGATCGGATTGACAGAGACCGCTCCGATCTTAACGAGTACTTGATTGGCTTCCGGCGTCGGATCAGGCAAGTCACCATACTGAATACAATCCGCTGGCCCCGTTCGCTCGATGTATGCCGCTTTCACAGTTGTCGCCTTTGTTTAAGTAGCCTAGGCTTCCAGCCTGGGGAAAACGTAGCCTAGGCATCTTGCCTGGGACAAGCACTTCTACACTCAATACATCCAGACCTTCGGCAAGCTGGAAGCATACCCCACTTTCGCCAATTTTATAACCCAGCCAATCGCCACGAAAGCAGGCCTCAAATGTGACGACAAAATGTAGCTGGTTTCGTGAGAAACCGGATGCCTTAGAAAGTTCACCATTGCGTCCCGGTTTCTCACGAAAATAGTCGCCTTTCGCTCCGCGAAAGTTGCGTCAACTCGCTACTTTGGTGGAGCGAAAGACGACTTTAGAAACAGAGCCTTCGCTAATGAGCTCGTATTCGCTGCGAAAAATCGGACGCATCGCGATTCAACTGAGCCGCGAGGTTGATCTTCGAAGATGTTTTGATCTGATCAAAAGGCCCGTGCACTGCTAGCAGACCCAAGTCATATGCCAGTCGATCGGAATGCCCCGGCAGCAGCACTCGAATATCTTGCGGTATCGCACCCGGCTTTAACTCATTGATCAAGTCAACAATATTGGTAGTGCAGTTGTTGGTCAGCGTGTCATAAAATTCCGGTTGCCGCGCAATTCCGTTGACTCGGGCGGACGCAGCTAAAAACACCTTCTGAACTTGCGGCGGCGTTGCCAAAATCGGATAGAGATAAACGTCCACTTTTCGTACGTCGGTCCGCAACCGAATCAGATCCTTTTCACTACCAACAACATAGATCAATTCAAATTCGTTCATCGCACCACCGATGGCCGCGTAGCTTTGGCCCTTCTGCAACCGTGCTTCCACTGAGAAAACGATATGCTCGCCGTCGGCCATCCCAAAGCTTAGCATCGTATGTGCGAGCAATGGAGTTTCTTTAAACGGCACCACAATAAAGTCAATCGTGCGAACATCGGATAGCATGATCTCACGATCAAAGTGCCGCACATCGTAATCCGTTTCTGTCCGATAGTTGCAGTTGCGAATGTTGAACAAACGCACTCGGTCATTGCGAATCTCGGCATACGGCAACACAGCCAAATCCGTCCGCCAATCTCGATGATGCGAAGCGACTTTTTCAGGAAGTGCAACATTCGCGATTCGCTTCCGAGTCGACGCGAATTTCGCTTGCCACTTGCTAGCCGGCTGGTCGAGTTTCGAAGCTGTATCTTTTCGGTGCGTGAGCGAGTTACAACCCAGCAGCAGCACACCACCCGCGATGCAAATCACAAGCAGAGATTTTTTAAGCTGGGATGTAACGCAAAACATGCTCGACCGGTCCTTGTCGTGAACCGATAGCAAATTCCGTCTCCCCAGCCAAGGTCGCTCCCAATGCGAGCAATGCCTCGTGGCCGATGCTCCCAGCGGCGGATGCAATGCTTACTTTATATGAAGTAGCTGGTTTCGTAAGAAACCGGACGAACCTGCTAACCACCCTGTATTTCTTTACACTGTGGGGCGCTTCGGCCTGATGCGACCGTCGGAAATCTCCACCGCCTCCGGTTTCTCACGAAACCAGCTACAAGATCCGGTTTCTCCCGAAACTAGCTACAGACTACAAACGCTTGCAAAGGATATGATCCTGGTCGCGATGGTCACCGACTTCAAAATCATAAGTACCGACCACTTCGAATCCATAGCTCGCATAAAAGGCCAACGCTCGCTCATTCTCCGTGTAGCAGCTTACATAAGCTAACTCGATATCGCGTTGGTGACAGAGCTGAAGAAATCGCTGCATGAACTGCGCACCGATACCACGTCGGTGAAACTCGCGATCAACATAGATCTGACGCAGTTCAAGAGCCCGGCGATTGCCGATGTCGGTGGGCACTTTCACTGGCCCTGCTTTGCAGTAACCGACCCACTCTTCGGTTTCACCCCCCTGCCCTGCCGCTTCAGCGATCCAAAATTCGCAGCCGTGATCCCAGTCATAAGCGACGCTCGCGGGCGAATGAGCTTTATCGAGAAAAGCGTGCAGATCGATGTCGCTATACAAGCCCTCAAACGTTTGCTGAAACAAGCGGCTCCCCAGCTCTGCCAACTGAGGGATTTCACTGCGAAGCGGCCTGCGAATTTTTATAGGTTTTCTCCCCTCGTGGCGGACGCTACCCAGTGCAAGTTCTTCGGTAGCTGGTTTTGTAAAAAACCGGATGCACCTGCTAGTCGACTCAAACGTTCCGCCTCCGGATTCTCACGAATCCAGCTACCCAATGCAAGTTCTTCGGTAGCTGGTTTTGTAAAAAACCGGATGCACCCGCCGCTTATGCCAACTTTGGTTGTCAAAAAACAACAAATTGGAAATGTCAAACCATAATGATCGACCTCGCTTGCGAAAGCCCACACGCGACCGAACGGCTCCGTAGGAGCGTCGTTCGCGTCGTTCTCCCGTTATGGGATCAGCACCGCAGCTCCACCGACGGCCGCAGCTTGAACCGCTGCCCCACGCAAACTGAATGGGAACGGCTGGATCATGTAAGGAGCGCAATCGCCAGGACGATAGTAACCAAGTGCATACTGGCATTCTCCAGGCGGATGAATCCCCATCTTGTAAGGCAGAATCAACATGTTGCCAAAGAACTGAGCTGAGCTAATCAACGGCTGCAGTACAGGTCCAACTTCATGACCATAACGCTCCAGTTGCACGTCTTCAAAATACAGCGGCTTGTGACATAGTCCGGATGCCTTCCATTCAATCGCACTCGGAATGAACTGGCGACCAGCGTAAGCTTCGTAACCGATTCCGCATTTCATCGGCAAGTTCCACGCTTCAGCAACATAAGCGATATCGACGTCACTCAAGTCGCGAAGAGGAATCGTTTGCTCGCGACCATTCAAGTCGAGCACCACGCGGTCGTCTCGCAAGTCGATCAAACGTCCTGTGGCAACGATAGTACCCGTGTAATCCATCCAGTCACGAATAGGCGCGGTCGCAGCAAAGTTCAGACGATCTTTCTCAACCGCGTCACGAGCTCGCAGGCCCTCACCGTACCCCGGCGATACATTAAGACTGATATCTGACAAACGCATCTGACGAACGCGGTCTCGCATGTCATTGCAAGACATGATGTTTGCATTCTTTTTGCGTTTTGGCATTTTCAAATCTTCGCGCTGATCCGCTCCGCCCGAGTTTTCATCCATGGCTTGATCAGGTTCATCTGTCGGGGGATTGCCAAACGGATCTGCTTTTTGATTCCGCGTACGATCGTTTGGGCTTATCGGTTCCGGTTTGACTTCCTCACGACCCGGCGCAGGTGGCGGCTCGATATTGGAAAGCGGATCTTGTGGCAACTGAGCGGGCGGAAAACTTGGCAGATCGTTGGGCGGCAGCGCAGGCATAGCGTCACCAGGCAAAGCAGGTGGACTGCTGCCGAATGGATCGTTGCCCGTCTGCTGTTGATAATTCGCAGTCCGAACGCCTTGTTCGCTGCGCAGCGGATTAGCGGTCCAGCCCGACGCGTTGCTCACCATTCGATTTGAGGAACCGTTTGACTGTGCGGCAGCCGGCTGCACGGATCGCAAACTGTTAGCTTGTGAACTGGTCTGCGTTTGAATGGGCGGCGCGTTAAACGCGGTTTGGCGATTCGTTGAGCTTTTAGCGGTTGCTGTAGTTACCGCAGAACTTTCGTTTGTTGAACTGGCTGGCGCAGGACTGGTCGTTACTGACATCCAACGCAAGGCGACTCCAGTACCTTGATCTGCTTTTTGAGCCGCTTGCTGGCTTGTGCCATGATTGGTCGCTCCTTGCGAAGAAGGCGTCAGTGGCCTCGCATCCGATTGACTGGGCATGCGAGTCGGTTGCCAGCCGGGCTGCTGAGCCACAGCAACTGGGCTCATTGAAGCGGCTGCATAGATCGAGCAACCGCTAAGCACGGCTATTTTAAAAGCGATGCTCAGCCAGTTTGTCCGAAAAGGGGTCTGACCCTCTTTGGTAAAGACACTAGCGCCATCCAAGCGTATTGCCATTAAAGGGTCGGACCCCTTTTCGGACAAACGGCTAGCCTTAGTTGCCGTCGTTTTGCGACGAATACTCTTGGCTGTAGTTAGGTGCTTCTTGCGTAATGGCAATGTCATGGGGATGGTTCTCTCTGACACTCGCTGGCGATATCTTTATGAACCTCGCTTCCTTACGAAGTTCATCTATATTCTTCGTGCCGCAGTATCCCATTCCAGCTCGCAGACCACCTACCAACTGGTAAGCAAAATCTGACAAAGCCCCTTTGAATGGGACGCGACCTTCAACGCCTTCCGGAACGAGCTTTAACAAGTTTTCGTTGCCGGACTGGCGATACCTTTCGCTTGAACCTTTAATCATCGCGCCCAGGGATCCCATGCCTCGGTAAACTTTAAAAGTTCGACCTTGGTACAGAATCGTTCGTCCTGGACTCTCGGCTAAACCAGCAAACAAGCCGCCAATCATCACCGCGCTCGCACCGGCCGCAATGGCTTTGGTGACGTCGCCGCTGTAGCGAATACCGCCATCAGCGATGATTGGAACTCCTGCTGCTTCAGCCGCCTTACTCGCGTTGTAAATCGCCGTGATCTGTGGCACACCGACTCCGGAGATGACGCGTGTCGTACAAATCGAGCCAGGCCCGATTCCCACTTTCACTGCATCCGCACCGGCTTCGATCAAGTCGCGGCAGCCTTCGAAGGTCGCCACGTTACCGGCCACGACTTCGATCGTCCAACGCTTCTTAATCTGTCTGACAGTCTCCATCACGTTCAGGGAATGACCATGCGCACTGTCGACCACAAGGAGGTCGACGCCATGACCAATCAACTGCTCGGCTCGATCGAAATCGAACACTCCCACCGCCGCACCGACTCGCAACCGTCCGCCTGGATCTTTGCAGGCATTGGGATAGCGATTCATCATGTCAATGTCTTTGATGGTGATGAGTCCCGTCAGTTTGTATTCATCGTCCACCAGCAAAAGTTTCTCTACCTTTTTATCCGTTAAAATCTTCTCAGCTTGCTCAAGCGTTACAGCTCCTGTCGCAGTGACCAGATTTTCCCGAGTCATCACGTTTTTGATTGGAGTTACCGCTTGCTCCAGAAACCGTAAATCGCGTCGCGTAATAATGCCAGCTAACCGTCCATCGCGTTCGACGATCGGCACGCCTGACACATTTTGTTGGTCCATCAGTTCCCGGGCTTTGGAAACATCGTCATCCGGGTGCAGTGTCACCGGGTCCGGAATGATGCCATTAGCGCTCCGTTTGACCTTGGTGACTTCTTCCATCTGAGCTTCGATGGACATGTTTTTGTGAATGACGCCTAATCCACCCACTTTGGCCAGCGCGATCGCCATTTCGCTTTCCGTGACCGTATCCATCGGGCTCGACAGCAAAGGCACTTTCAGCCGAATGTTTCGCGTCAATTGCGTAGAAACATCCACGTCAGCCGGCATGAACGAGCTGTATCGCGGTTCGAGCAGCACATCGTCAAAAGTGATGCCGTTGTAAGCCAGTTTGTCATCCACGGCGTGTTAACCTATTCTGTGGTCAGTTGCATTAAGAGTCGCCTTTCGCTCCGCGAAAGTCGCGTCTGGGTCGCATTTGGCTCCCCAGCGAACTCCCCGCAGACGACTTCAGAAATGCAAGAGGGGGTTTTTAAGTAAACCCCGAATTATGCCCTTTTACCCAATTTCCCGCAATTGGCGGCGTACGTTTACATGTTGTCAACTGTAAAAAGTTTCACGATATTTGCGATTTTTCCTCTCCTAGTTCCGACGTCGGGGGCATTAACCAATATGCTTCACCCAAAATTGCTTTGAAAAAAACTTCTCGTGGAACCCCAATCTCACAAGCTAACGTTATTGCAAAAAGGAGAGACCGTAAACCGCGGGGTAACATTAGGGTTTGAGGTTCAGTTAACGTAGGCCAAGTTTCTGGTAGCGGATCCGTGGGCCAAAGAAATAGACTTCTAATTTTTCTCTGCGTCAGACGCGACTCAATCCAACGCAGCCATCCGTATGAAGAAAGCCCAATACGCACCAGTACCACTCGAACACTGTCGATTTGGCCATGCCAACGATGATCTCAGAGACCTTATTCCAGTTTTCTAAATCTCCGACGTTGCCGTCATTCTTCTCGGCACTTGCGCGCTTCTGTGCACCCAATTCAACTTGTCTCAATAGTAACTCACAAAAGAATCGCCTCGCCTCGCGAGAACGTGAAAGCGTAAGTGGACCGAGCTTCAAAATGGACTGAAGTGCCTGATTTCCAACATTGTCCTCATCAGTTGCGGAATGGAACCAAAAAGATGCAAAGATAAACTCCAAGATCGATTTGTGTCCGAAGCGAAAAGTGCCGGGGAGGCTTGGTTCGTCAACCAAAAGTCCGCAAGTTCTTACATCTGTCTTAACATGTTCTAAACCTTGTTCTGACTCCGAAAGCCGCTGTTTGAGCGGACTACGAGATTGATTTGTCAGCACTCCACTGCCAACAGTTACCTCATCCGGAATTGTGGATACGAGCTCTTCGATTAATCGGTCGAGGTCCGTCGATGTAATTTGGTTTGGAAGCCCCTTATCCATCATGTACGCGGCGATGCCTGTCATAAAATATTCTCGCTCGCTCTCTGTTAGAGCCATGAATTCCGATGAGAGGTCCGACTCCTTAAGTCCTTGGCGACGGTAGCTACTGCGCACAAAAAGCTCCATTAGTTCCGCGGCAGTGAGTTTGTCTGCTTTCACATGTAAATTCTCACGTTCCCAAAGTGAGGCTGCGACATGCAGAATCGAAGGGCGAGAAACAAGCTCTAAAAAACGCTCGTTTCTCCCTGCGATGTCGAGGATTTGAGATGATACGCTCAGCGGTTGATTCCTAAGCGCTGCTTCAATTTGTGATAAATCGAATGGTACAAGCCGAAATGCGACGCAAAAAGCGCGGTTGCCATCAGGTCGACCTATACCCAACGAGCGCATACGCTCAGATTGATCAAGAAAGAAATTTGGCCGACCAGTGATGAGGATCTTCGCGTTTGGAAAACAAAATCGCCATAACGAAGAAAAGTGCTTCAACCGAAGTTCAGCGTCTCCGATAAGCGCCATTTCATCAAATCCTTCGAAAATTAATAAGATCTTTCCTGCAGAATGCAATCTCATCAGTGAGCGCGCGGATATTCTAAACGGCGCGCTCCAAGCACCAAGTATCTCAAGCGGTGTTTGATTTCGCGGGCTTTTGCCCCTAAGTTCAATGAGAATCGGTACCCTACCTGCATCCTTCAAATTAAGTAAGCGATACGTGACTGCAAGTGCAGAAACACTTTTCCCCATGCCGTACTCACCAAGCAAAGCAATTTGGCGTCCCGACTTCTCGGTTAGCCACACATCAAGCTCCTGCTCGAGATCATTTGCGTCGCACCTCCGATCGACCGGTTCAATCTTTGGATGCACGTACACATCCTTTATTGACAGGTTCGACTCAAGTAGCCGTTCCGCTTCAAATCGTCGATTTATATAGAATCGATAGTCAGTCCAATCAACAAGCCTATCCAGTAACTCTTCCTCGTAGTGGATCGCCACATCAGGATCTATGGACAACTTTGAGGTTGCACCTCCTCGACATGCTACGTGGATTTCAACAACTTTTTCAAAAGTGCTTTGTTTGACCCAACTCACGACAGCCTGTAAATGATCGAGTTGTCCGTCACTGTCAAGCGGAATCAAGGCCAGGGTTTTCGTGCCATTCATTGCCGTACCCAACCAGACGCCTGGCTTATCGCGCCAGTCATTCTGCAAATCAATACGATAAGATTCGCTTGATAGGATAAAGAGTTCCGCAGCTTGCTCATGCCATGCTAGAGAGTCTTCGACTTTCGCGAGGGCATGCTCATTGCCAAAGCTCAATTCCGGACCCCAAATTACGACGGGACGACGTTGAACATAACGTTGAAATTCGCGAAGTGCGGCGTCGATCAATCCGTTGTTGATTTTGCGTTGCTCACTATCGTAGTCTTCAACGCTTATTGAACCGGTCCAGTTTCGATGAATCTGTATGACAACGTACGACAGCACACCTAAAATTAAGATTACAAAAGCGTATTCAATCCATGACGGAGGCGACTCCTCAATCTTCACCTCAATATGAAGTAATGCGGCAATCGCATTGGCAATTGGTGTCCACGGCAACTGACGTCCGAGCAGCATGCCGACTGAACTAACTGCGAATGCCAGTAACCCGCTAACCGTTCAGAATGCAAATTTCTCACGCGTCAGAGTTCGAGATCGACGCCAATAATATAGCGCTACGCAGAATGAACCAATTGCGATCACAGCACAAATCGCAGAAATTACTTGCCAAAAGAACATCGCCGATACCGCCCGTAAATAAAGGCCGCAGTCAAGAATATTTCAGAACTCTGTTTACAAAATTGGTAGATGCTGTCAATGACACGGCCTTTAGAACAGTGTGGTGACAGCCAATATCTTCAGGTTTAGCAGCGATCGACAACATATCTCGTGTAACTTCAGATCTCAGTTGGAAATCGGCTGAGATTGCACCAATCGGCATTCCGTGCACACTGCCGCTTCCACGCTCCATTGAGTGCTACAATTGCCGACCTCTCGTAAATACACTCTTAATTGCGAAGTGTTGCTATATACTGAACGGCGCATGTGTATGGAGCAGAAGTCGCTTAAGTCCTGGTGTTATCGCTGGCTTGTTAAAAGTCGCTTTGGTGCTTTGATCAACCATAAGCTTTTGGCGTTAATTGCCACTTCGTTGGTTGGTGGAGTACCGATCTATTTAGATGTTTTTGGAGGTCAAGATACTTGGGTGCAAAACCACATTGAGCAACTGCGAACCGGAGTTGTTGTGGTCCTGGATCTTGCATTCGTGGTGCGACTCTTGCGAATGGTTGGCGAATGGAGTGCTGGGTCGACCATCGAATCCGGCTCGACAATCTTAGAACTCTTTATTTCCGTAGGCCGCATCGTCGAACAAAAGATTGGTCGTTTTCGGTCAGTAGCAAAGACATTTTCCGGTACGCAGGCTTTCCAAAAGCTAACGATGCCAGATCTTCAGATCGAAATTATCTTGAAAGAAGCGAACGATTACTTCTGCCGCCAACATCTGCTTGAAGAGCATCAACTTGACGCGACAGTTTTGCACCTTTCGCCTACCGCAAAGAGTTGGGATTTCGTCTTTCGCTCGAATCCCAATCGCAACGGAACCTCGGCGAAGGTTCTGATGACGGAAAACTCTGCGGCCTTATATGCGCACACGTCAGGTCAACCATGTTTTTTTCCCAGTAAGTTTAAGGCCCGCGATTTGCATCGATATCGAAAGAGTGCAAATGACGATTCGGACGGTAGCATCTATTGCTATCCGGTCCGAGTGACTACACCTGCGGGCGACATGCTGTTCGTTGTAACCTTCGCAACCTACGGAAAGTGCCTTTGCGATGACATTAATGAGACCACAAAAAACGCGTTTGGCTTGATTTTCCGAGAGTTTTCACGAAGAATTGAGCTTGAGTTGATTTTGTGGACGATCAAGGGCTTTAAGAAACCGCCGCGAACTGCTAACTTAAAAACTCCTCGGAGGCCCAAAAAATGACATTTGATTCATTGTATCGAAAACTTGGCTTAGCATTGCCGCAGAATCCTATTGCGCGCGATAGCCATCTGTTCCAGATCTTGGCTGACCGTACGGCACAATCAGACGCAGAACTTCGAAGTCAACGCGCGACAGAGAGCGAGAAACCGGTGCCTTCACTTTCAACCAATAAGAAGGTATCTCCAGACGGAAAGAAGCGTCGTGCTTGATTTTTGGTCGCAACCGCAACGCGACTGAACAAGCAACCCCAACGTCAAGCAACGCATATCTTAGGTCGCAACAGAGTTCAGATCCAGCAAATAGCCACGCTACCGATGTTGCGGACTCGGTCACGCGTTCTTCGTCGCCATGTTTAAGACTCGTCCGCGTTATGAATCACCAGCTAACCTGGGATTCCGCTCGAACTCGCTTACGCTCGTTCGAAGCTTCATCCCAGGCTATCACCTGTCACCGCATTCGCGGTTATGCCGATCGTGAAGCGTTTTCTACGAGACTTGGCAGCGGCTTTGTTCTAATTGGGGCGGATTGGATTGACTTAGGGGGATGGTGTTAATAGGGTGTACTGTTCCTTTAACTTAAAGCCGTCGATTATGCCTGCGGTCACCCTACGCTTGGCAGCAACTAGCACTTTCATCTTGAACCACACAGACCCGAGCGACCCAACGACGAAGGCACTGAAGGCACTGACTGTAGATACCAATTCGACTAGCAAAGAGGCCGAATACTCCTCATCTTTGCAAACGCTAATTGATCGAGTGGGTAAGCCAGGTTACTTGCCACCGGGAATCCCGCAGCAGGTCGGTCGCTATAGTTTGAACAGATTCATCGGTTGTGGCGGCTTTGGGTTGGTCTTTGAGGCGGAAGATTCGATCCTGCAACGCAGTGTAGCGATCAAGCTTCCCAAAGCCGACTTGGTTTCGGCTCCGGAGTCGCTCAAGTGCTTCTTGGCTGAGGCGCGGGCGGTCTCGAATCTCATCCATCCCGGCATCTTAAATCCGCTCGACGCCGACATCGTAGATTTGCAGCCCTATATCGTCTATCCGTTTTGCCCTGGGCCCAATCTTGCGCAGTGGATCTCGAAGCAGCAAACGCCGATATCTGCACAGCTGGCAGCCGAAATCACGTTGTCGCTCGTTGATGCAGTTGCTTTCAGCCATGCTGCAGGTGTGCTAAATCGCGATATCAAGCCAGCGAACGTCTTACTGTTTCCATCACCGGACCACAAAGACGAATTTCCGTTTCGCGTGACATTGACCGACTTTGGTTTAGCCAAAGTGGCGAGCGTCGATCCAGGTCTGTCGTCGTCGAGCTTACTTGGGGGAACGCTGCTTTACGCTGCACCGGAGCAACTCGCTCGCTCGGTTACTTCCGCCTCGACAGACATCTATTCGATCGGTGTTGTGCTCTACGAACTTTTGACTGGTAAGCGACCATTCGAGAGTGACAGCTTGATGGATTTGCTGCGGATGATTAGTCAGGACCCTGCCAAGGCTCCGATGACTCTTCGTGACCAGGTGCCGAAAGACTTGAATACCGTTTGTATGAAGTGCCTTGAGAAGCAACCGGGACTTAGGTACACATCGGCTTCAGAGTTGGGCGAGGACTTAAAGCGTTTTTTGGCTGGACAGACAGTGCAAGCGAAACTCAAGACGCGTCCCCAACGAATTGTGGGGTGGTTGCAAGCCCCGATGCGCAAACGAGAACTCGGGTCCATCTCTGTCGTGGTGGGTGTTTTAGTGACTCTGTGGACCATCGTATGCGTCGGCGTTTTGCAATTGCTTGGAGAGTTCGAAGTCAGTTTCGCGTATGCGGCTAAGAACACGCTCGCGCTCACCTTTACCGTCGCGTTACCATTGGCCCTTGCAGGACGCGGATTAAGCCGCGGCTCGCGTATCGCCGCAGCCATTGGATTCGCCGCATCCTTCGGCGGCGCGATCGTCTCGCTCCTCGCGTTCAGCAGTTTTCCGATCGCTTTTCCCGAACTCTACCAACCTAATCCTATCGCTCGGACAGCCGTGTTTACGATGCTGGCAATCGTCTTTATTGCTATTTCGAGCATGTATGCTGCAATTCTGATTACCTGGAATCGTGAATCGGATTCGATGTAGCATGACGTTGCAAGAGTAATATTCCCGGGCTATCACCTGTCACCGCATTCGCGGTTATCTAACTGTGTCGTGCCAATAGAGTCTCCGGCTAATCGCCGCTAGAGACGCGAATCGCAGCGTGTTATGCTTTCTGCTTGAGAAAATCTTTGTTCTAACGTAGCTGAAAAGGCGACTCGATTCATGTCATAGTGAGGAGCAGCAAATGTCGGAAGTCAAACTTGTTATTCGCGACGCGAATGAAGACCGATCTGGGACTGTACATGGGCTGGTGGCGGATTGGTTTATTGCGGCGCTGAGTGCGGACCCGGTGTCGCTTACGGAACTGGATGCTGCCGTGGATCGATTTGCTCTCGAATCGCCGGCGCGGGGACATTTCTCATACTTTCGACACTATCTGGACGCCGAGCCATGGGACGCGGGACTGGTAGTGATTGACCTGGCGGCGAGGTTGGTGGTGATCGACTCTTCGTATTCTTCTCCGGAGCCACAGGGTGTTATTACTCGCTACAACATCGAATCCGTCGAGGGTGGGACGATGCACCTCCGCTATCGCCTCGCAGAGGATTGGCTGTTTGTGCACGATGCAATGAACTGGGAAGCGACTGCGAGCAAGCGGCGGCAAGAGCGAGCCGCACAGCCGATCACTGACGTACGTGAGATCTTCTATGGCGAGCCAATGTTGCGATCGATCATCAATGGCTGTTATCGGGAGTTTGCGCATAGAGACGAGATTGCAGAACGGGTTCACTTGGAGTGGATTGAAAGTCGACGTAGCTGGAACGAAAGGTATGCCGAAGAACCTCAGCCGGAACCAGAATCGTTAACGATGCACGAGTTGACTCGCAGTGAAGATCCGGCAGAAGACATCGACCATCGCATTTACTACGATACCATTCGCGACATTCACGCTGATTGGCTGATGACGCCCTGCGCGGAACTTGATGCCCAACTCCCTAGAACCGTTTTGCTGCGAGACCACGCTCGACTGAGCGGCGACATGGACGACCGTGAATTTCAGTGGACTATGCTCGAGCGATGTCCGCCTGGGATCAGTCCGGAGTCTTATGCATTTCAATTCAGTGGATTCAACACCAATGAAATCGTAATGTACTACGACTATGTTCGCGAAGTTGCATGGGCATGCTGGGACGGTCTGCGATCGATGCCAGAGGCCGAACGAACGGCGCTGGATAAATCGCAAGGAGAGTTCGACGAATTTATCCGCGACGAAGTAACTCGCTTGCGGAAGATCGGCGAACAATGGCTCGACTCACCGTGGGACGAAGATCCGAGTCGGACGCCGCGAGGCATTATTAATCTTGAGCGGCGACGACAGCCGAATGGCGGTCAGTTTCATCCGATCGATCCAGATTGTCCGTGTTGTCAGGCTATGGCAGCGATGCCGGGCATCGGATTCTGGCATATGGACGGCTGCAACATGGACGATTTGTTCGCATTCGCTTACCACCACGAAACGATTGAATCGTGGGAGCAAAATCAGGCTGATTTTCGCGAATTTGGCGAGCAGATGGATCAGGAGCGAGCGCTTGCAAAAGAATGGGGGTTGCCGTCACAGTATTCCGAGCCCAAGCCGACCTTCGGTGATGTCTGGCGGCTGACTGTGAATGACGGAATGGGCGAGATTCCCCTGGGAAAAAGACTAATCAGAGTTGCGCATTGTGTGGTGTCCCTTGTTGTAAAGCTCCGCATCGCGTCAAAGCTCGACCCTGGCCCAGTAATGGAACAGCACATAGAAGCCCTTCCGCATGCGTACGCTTTTTTACAGCAGGCATGCGAAGAATCGAACAAGCTGCAATTGTCTCGCAACATCGAACCAAGCATAACCAACTTGCTGAGACGCCTGAATGCATTGACCACTCAGATTGAGCTTTACGTTGGCGAGGTCGAAACTGACAATCCGGAAGACGATTGCGAAGATGAGGATTGCGAAACCGACTTTAGCTCCGAAGCCCCCAGCGGTTTCCGCTGGCGAAAGGCCATGCACGTTGCTGCGGAACTCAGGCAGCTTTTGAGTTCCTTCACCGACCACGCGGACGAAGCCTCCCACGGTGGCTGGTATGCAGATGACGTTCCGTTTTGAAGCGAGTTTCGTTCGAGAGTAGGCTATACTAACCTGTCTCTATGGATATTCAGCAAGAACTTCGAGCCTTGATTGTCGCGTTGAATAACGCGTCGATCGAGTATGCGCTGTGCGGCGGGTTAGCGGTTGCTTTTCACGGCTATGCTCGGTTTACGAAGGATATTAACATCCTGATTGCGAAAAATTCGTTGGAGGCTGCGCTCAAGGTTGCCGAAGGCGTCGGTTATCTTGACTCGTCGGGACGGATTCCGTTTCCCAATCTGGATTTGTACCGGGTCCTGAAAACCGAAGGGAGCGAGCTTTTGATACTCGACTGGATGGTCATGACCACTAACGACAATTAAGTTTGGAATCAAAAAACGTGGTTCGAGTGGGAAGGTGTTCCGATCTGTGTCGTTTCCGCTGAAGGGTTGGTAGCAATGAAAAGACAAGCCGGACGCCAGCAAGACTTGCTAGATATTAAAATGTTGGGATTTGAGCCTTAGTAGGAACTCCGATGACACCTCGCAATATAGAAGTCGACATGTCCAGCCAAGCAATCGACGCACGGCTACGCGAAGTTGCTCAGTTAAGAAAACTAGGACTATCGATTGCGAAAGCCAAACCGATTCTACCCCGAGAGTCAATTGCGTCGAAAACTGCGATTGATCTAAGCAAGTCTGCTGAATGTGAAACCGCGCCGAACCGCAAATGCGGCGACAGGTGATAGCCTCGATTCACTGGCCCCTTTGCAATTGCACACTAATTCGGCGTGAACACGCCTAACGTCGGGATTAAGTCGCAGTTTGCAATCGGCTAATCCATCTTGTTTGTTTATTTCTCGCGGCAGGTTGCTTGGGCGACTGCGCAAACTTGCAAAACAAGATCGACAATTAAAGCATGGCGTATCAATCGGTTGCATCAAGCAGTCTTCATTCGGGCCGATTCGATCCAGTCAATCACCACGTCGAAGAAGAGAACGTACTCGGGCAATACATCCCGCTCGTTTACCATTGACTTCCATTTGATCAACCGTTGGTTGTGAATGACAACCTCTTCGTTCACCCGCGGCTAGCGCCGACGGCTCACTGATTGAGCTGCGACAGGGCTATTCTTCATTACTTAATCACTTAATCTTGCGTTTCGTACGCAATGGCGTGCCGAACACGATCAATTGCAGTACTGAGTATGTTGCAAGTATTCCGATCCCATACGGCAAGGCACTGTCAAATCCGACATCACGAGCAGCAACTGAGCCAAGCACCTTGTCGGGCGAGTCAGCTAAGTAGCGAACTTTGACCTCGTCGCCCAACTTGGGTGTCAACGGAAACTGCATGAAGCCAAGTGTTTGGCGATGCTCCGCACCACGAGAGTCATTGAAACTTACCGTGATGTCATTTGGTAACGGGCTGGGGGGTGGAGGGGTCACAGCAACGACGACTGCCGACACTTCTGGCGCCGCGTCCCATCGTCGTTGCAATTGCATGGCCCACAAAATTAGTATCCCAATCGACGCGAAGAGACTGAGATGGAGTATTACACTTAACACCATTTTACGATCGCGATTGCGGACAGTCGGCGTAAGCGAAATAGCTGGGAGTTCGCGGACTTCGGATAGCCTTTGTTGCTCCTTGGTCCATATACCTGTGCCACTGCGGGGTGCATCAGCCGGATGACATAGATGAACCGTTGCGACCAGTCCATCGCGCAGCGTAAGACCTAACCCGAGCCCAGGGATCCAGATCGTACCCCGAGCCAGCAGTTGGCGACTTTGCTCGGCTGTCTCACCGCTAACGATGAGCTCTGTGGTTTCAGAGTTGTTGTCGACGCTACTCCAAAGCGTTGCTTTTCGCGAAACCTTGAATATGCCAAGGATCTCATGAACCCGTTTACCGATGACAGGCAGCGGCCCGAATCGAAGCCGTTCGTCTTGAACGTCGATTCGGACCAGAGTTCGCGGGTACGTTGCGGAAAAATGTAAGTCAGTGCCGATCTCTTGCACTAACAATTTGCCAGTTCCATCCAGCCTCAACCGATCGACATCAACAGAATGGTCGCGCAAGACTTGAAGAAGTGGCTCGTACTCCGTTCCAAGAACCAGCGGTCCCATCCGAGCCCCCAGTTCAACCGACCAAAACGTATCGTTTTTCATCTGCGCTACTCGGGAACTTCGTTGCCGTATGGGTCGATGAAGAAATCTCTGCCGTCGAGAATCACTCTTGCTTTGCCCCGATTAAAGATTTCTGCGTACAGTCCAACCGCGAACGCATAACGTCTTCAAAATTACAGGCTGGTAAGTATTGCAGTAAGCGCATTTCCCGGCAATCGTGGAGCGAACATTGCGTGGTCCACATCGAGCGACCGCTTCATTGACTTTATACTTGCTACACTATTCCGATCGTCCCCCACGGCAAAAACTCGGAACAAACGGCATATGAGTACGGAAGAACTGGAGAATCGAAGTCAAGAATCGACCGTAGTGGATCGTTCTCACCCAAGACTACTGTCACTCGACGCAATGCGAGGGTT
Source organism: Planctomycetia bacterium (assembly GCA_031412515.1). GTDB lineage: Bacteria > Planctomycetota > Planctomycetia > Pirellulales > Pirellulaceae > Aureliella. The sequence goes on from JANODD010000025.1 coordinate 35,517, forward strand.
AGCCATGGCGGGCATGATCTTGGTCAACAATCCAGGAAGCTGGTCGGCTGTTTACCCGCCGCTTCTGCACGCGAAATGGCATGGTTGGACTCCAACGGATCTAGTGTTTCCCTTCTTTCTATTCATCGTTGGTGTGGCCATGCCTTTTTCGTTTGAGAAAAGGTTGGAAATCGGCGGACGCGGCAAGTTGATGCTGAAAGTCTTTCAGCGGACCGCGGTGCTTTTCTTGATTGGCTTCCTACTGGGAGTGTTTCCAGAATTCCTTTGGCAGCCAAGCATACTGCTCGAAGCTCGTTGGCCGGGAGTTCTGCAACGCATCGCGATATCCTATTTCTTTGCAAGTCTGACCGTGACCTTATTGCCCAATGCGGGCCGCTGGCTGGTCGCTTTTGCTCTACTTACTGTGTACTCGCTTGGAATGTTTTTTTACCCCGTTCCCGAATATGGAGCGGGGGTCTTTGATGTCGTCGGCAACTTCTGCTGGTGGCTCGACAATCAACTGCTGATCGGACACACATGGAAAGGTGCACCGGCGAAAGGCTTTGACCCAGAAGGCGTTTGGAGTACCCTGCCAGCGATAGTGACGGCTTTATTCGGCTATTTCACGGGCCAGCGATTGCTAACTCGCCAGGAACGCATGCCCATGCTGGTCCAGCTTTTCATCGTTGCTAACGTCAGTCTCATACTTGCCTACGCCGTTAGCTTAGCCATGCCCATCAACAAGCAGCTGTGGACCGTCAGCTTCGTGTTCTTGACGGCGGGCTTGGCGATTCATGTGCTGTGCATGTTTTACTACTTCATCGAGGTACGGGGCAATCGCAGCGGTATATGGCCTCTGCTGGTGTTCGGGAGCAATGCGATCTTTGCATACGTACTTTCGAGCTTGCTCGGCGATATCCTGTCGAGCTTCAAAGTTGGTGATTTGAGCGTCAAAGGTTGGTTGTTTGAAAAAGTGTTTAGCAGTTGGTTGTCACCGATGAATGCATCGCTGCTGTTTGCAGTTTGCATGGTCACCGCTTGCTTGCTGATCACTTCCGTGTTGCATCTTAAACGTATCTTCATTCGGGTGTGACGTCATGAACTCAGCGTTGTTCATATTGATCCTATTGGGAATAGCAGCTGCAGTTCTCACCATTTGGAGCGTGGTCTACACTCGGCTTACTGGTAAGCCATTCATTTCGTTTAATTCTGGTCCAAAAGAAACCGCGGTTGATAACGCGGAAATCGTTCAGGCTCGTGACAACGCACGCGAAACGGCGCTGGCTGAGCCGATGGTCAACTCCGTCGATTTTGAACTTGGAAAACTTGAACGATTGTGGCATCCGGTATCGTACGTTGAATACACCCGCCGCGTCCCTGGTACAGGCGGTTTCTATTCGGTTTTGATGATGATTTTGGTTTTTGGAAGCTGCATAGCTTCGATTGCCCTTGTAAAAGTTCTCGAACGACCGCCACTGTTTTTTACAGATCCGATCTGGTGGGGGATACTGATCGGATTAATCGCCATCACGTATGGCACGCTGTCGAGCGTGAACAATGCTCGTCACCAGCGATTAAAGCTGGGCGTCTACGAGCACGGTATTCGCTTTGGTAAGTCGTCACTTCGATTTGACGGGATTGCTGCCGTTGCTGTTGGTGGTTTTCGGACGGCGCACGAGAAGAATTTTCCAATTCTGGAATGCATTCGCGAGTTTCGCTATCCAAATTATGCGGTCGCAAAAGACAAAATGCGGGCGATGACGTTGGACTTGAAATGCATCGACGGTACAACCTGCCACTGGTTCGGATTGATGGGCATGTTTCATCCAAGTGAAATTGCAGCCTTCTTAGAGATACTTGTTGAGCGAGTGCCCGAAGAGTCAGGAGTTCGTTCGTGAGGAACATCAGATGCGGATTTACTTTGGTGGAACTTTTAGTGGTGATCGCAATCATCGGCATCCTTGTGGGACTGCTTCTGCCAGCCGCGCAAGCGGCGCGTGAAGCGGCTCGACGCATGCAGTGCTCCAACAACGTGAAGCAGCAAGGACTGGCATTATTAAACTACTAAGCTACTTGGTCCCAACTGGTGGAACCGATGCAGCCAATTCAAGTTGTAAGATCTGACAACACTAATTCATGGCCGCTCCGTGGTTTTAAGTGCGAATGCGTGAGAACTCTTGCTGATCACGCATTCGCATGTAAACCTTCTGTACCAACCGTCGAAGCTAAACTGACGAAGCCGGCTAACTTTGATTTAAGGTGCTGCATTGCGTGCCTTACTGGATGACATGCTCGTGAGAACTTCTTGACGAATTTT
>JANODD010000026.1:0-12490 GCA_031412515.1 Planctomycetia bacterium
TACTTCGTTCACCCGGGGCTAGCGCCGACGGCTCATATCTACGACCTCAAAATTAAAGTTGGACGAAGCACTAGCCACACGAAGCACTAGCCTCACAAAGAGCGACTTTTTAGGATTCGAGTCGATGACTTCTGATGATATAGATGTTGGCGGGCAAGCCACACCCGATGCTGAAAATCCTCCGGCTCCCAATGTGGTCAAGCTGCCAAAGTTAGTTGCCTTTAGCGATCTTTGCCGTTGTGGCGACGAGGTTTGGATTGAAAACGAAGGTCAGATCTACCGCCTCCGTCGCACCAAGTTGGGAAAGTTGATCCTAACAAAATAGCCTGTGCCATTTCCGATGAGTCGCTTCGGCCAGATGCGACCAGATCTCAGTCCCTTTCCCATCCGGTATTTCATCGCTTGCACCTGCGCCGACATCCCCTGGGTTATCATGGATGGCGAAGAAAACCCTGCCCCATATAAGGCCTTACCATGTCGATCAAGTTCGTCGCAGCACTTCTGTCCGTTGCCCTCGTTTGCAACATGCCTGCGATCATTGAGGCTCAGGAAGTAGCACAACCAAACGAAATCTGGCACGGGGTGATCAAGACGCCAAACCAATGGTTGCGAACGACCATGTATCTAACGCCTAAACCAGATGGAACGCTCACGGGCTACAGTGTCTCCAATGACCAAAAAGCAGCCAAAATACCGCTAACGAGTGTCACCCGCGCCGACGGCAAATGGGCCATCGAACTTAAATCCGTAAACGCTAAATTTGCCGGTGTGGAAGCTGAAGATGGAAAATCGGTTGCTGGTGTTTTTACTCAGAACGGAACAGATCTACAGTTGCACTTAGATCGCGTCGAAACGCTTCCGCCAATGCCTGCGAAAACCGTTTATCGCGGCGAACTGAACGCGTTCATTCGAAAGCTGCCTATGCAATTGCGCGTGATCGATGGCGAGCAAGTGGACGGAAAACAATTGGTATTGGTCGATAGTTTGAGCGAAGGATTTGGATCATTTGTTGGAACGCTGGAATCAGACGCCGACCAACTCATTATTAAAGTCCCCGGTCTTGCCGCAACTTGGAAGGGCAAAGCAAAGATTGAGGATGAAACCTGGAGTGGCAACTGGACTCAGGGGCTTGTCCCACTGCCGCTCAAATGGAAACTCGAAGCAAAACCCATCGAACTGGAAATCGTCAACAAGAAACGCCCCCAGACTCCAGTACCTCCATTTCCTTATGTATCCACCGACGTAACGATTAAAAGCGAAGAGGGTTCGAATGTTCAATTAGCCGGTACGCTTTTGGTCCCAGAATCGGATAAGAAACTTCCTGCAGTGATCCTGATTACTGGCAGCGGTCCACAGGATCGTGACGAAACGATTGTGGATCACAAGCCTTTCTTGGTCATCGCGGACTTTCTCGCACGCCAAGGCATCGCAGTCCTTCGCTACGATGACCGCGGTGTTGGAAAAAGCACTGGCGATTTTGAAAGCGCCGTAACGGAAGACTTCATTACGGACGCCGAATCAGCTTGGAATTTCGTTTCCAAGCAACCGAAAATCGACTCGACGAAAATCGGATTTCTTGGGCACAGTGAAGGATCGTCAGTCGCAATCAGCGTCGCAGCCAAGAATCCCAAGGTCGCCTTCCTGGTGTTGATGGCTGGAGCGGGTTGGGACGGTCGTAAGATCGTTGTAGAGCAGACGCTGGAAATGGCGCGACGCCAAAAGACTCCTGATGCCGCGATGACTGCGCTCCGCACGATGATGGAGCAACATTCAGAGCTAGTACTACGCAACGTGAAAAAAGAAGAATTTGATCAGCAAGTGGATTCACTGGTTGAGCATTTTCTTGATGTCGCGGATGTTCCTGCAAATGCAAAAGCAACTGCCAAGGCCGCCTTGTCCGGCCGTTTTAAACAACTCAACAATGCGTGGTATCTTGATTTCTTGCAGCGTGATCCGTCGAAACTTCTTCTGAAAGTCAAGCAGCCGATCCTTGCCGTCTGGGGCAGCGAAGACGTTCAAGTTCCGGCGGGTGGCAACCGCGACTCGATGCAAGCCGCTTTGAGTTCACCGGCTAATCCGCATACAAAGTTGGAGGTCCTCCCAGGTCTGAATCACTTGCTGCAACCTTGCAAAACTGGCTTAGTCGACGAGTACGAAACCATTGAAACCACAACGTCGCCGATTGCGCTCACCAAGTTCGCCGAGTTTATTCTTCAGGTCTCGCGCTGAGTGTCGGACAATTGCCCCAATTGTTTCAAGCACTACTAGTGCTTCAACACAATTTAACTTTGGGGTTGGAGTCTTGGTTTCGTGTGCCACTGGCTTGCATTGCCTTATGGCTATTACCCATAAGGAAATGCAAGGCCAGTATACCGAAGTGCTTAAGATCGAGCCACAATCGTCGAGCCAATGTCTGGCGAGTTTGGACAGCGGAGTTCGAAGTAGTAAGCTTTATGAACCTTCGAGCGTAGCGATGCAAGTCAAATAGCGGGAATGGACTCAACCGATTGGAAAGCTTTACGGCTATGTAACACGAAAACTCCGACAACTTTTATGTAGCGTGGGTTAGAGTTGGGACGAACCACCATAAGTAAGCTTACCTGCTCCGATTCACTGGCCTTTTCCTAAGTGCATCCGGATTCCCGGATGCACTTAGGAAAGCCAGTGGCACACTAAAACCGTACGAGTAAACTTAGTACGAAACACGACCAACCCCAAAGTTAAATTGTGTTGAAGCACTGGGACTTTTAATTTCCTCGCTACCTCGCCGCTGAGCCAGTAGCGTCGGCTGCAGTGATTTCGGCAACTTTGTCAAAAAACCCTCGTTTGCGCTCGCTAGAAATAGTCCAATTCACCGGAACGCTTTGGTAGCCCTCATCAAAGCCTTCGTCTTTCATTCGATAGTCAAAATAGCCCCACGAAGCATACTCAGATATTGCAGAGACGAAATTGTTCCTGGGCTGGTCGAAGTCAAAGTGATCATCTTCATTAAAGAGAATCGGCATCGGGCGATAACCAGCAACGGCTCGGGTTTGCCTTATCATTTCTGTAATGCGGGTCGGTTCTTTCACGCCATTACCATGTATCAGCAAGAAATCACTTGCACGCACCACGTTTTCTCGCGGTATCGCTCCGCCTCCATAGCTGGTGCCGACAAGTAGCCTCCGTCCATCGCGTGTGTAACTCTTAACTTGTTCAATCAATTCGTGGACTCGCTCAGGCTTGAGAACATCATGCTGGTAGGACTTTACATCGCATTCGTTATTCACTTCGACTAGGACATTTCGATATCCTTTGTCGAGAATCCAGTTCGACGCCAATTCAACTCCGCGTTTAACCGCCGCTTCATCGATCACCCGTTCGTCTTGTCCAAAATAGTAGTAACCAAGAATCACCACCATGCCCAATTCATCGGCGCGGTCGATCACGCGCTCGAATCGTTTCATGTAATCAGATCGCAGCGATCCGTCAGCGTTGAGCGCGGAGTTGTGCCAAGGTTGGACCTTCGAGTATCCCTGTGGACTTCCCCCTTGAAGATTAAGAGTCATAGCGAGCAGTCCGTGCTTGCGCCATTCAGACATCGCCGCAATGAACTCGCTGGTATTTCGATCTGCATCGTAGGGTTTCCCATCGGGATAATTCCACTGGCTGCGCGATTCAACATTCAAATCATCAAACGTCGCTTGGACCATGCGGCTGTTCATCAGCAAGCCTTCGATTCGTTGGCCATTCCATGTGCGGCCTTCATAAGTAAGTCGACCATTGATCATGAACCGATCACCATCGATCGCGACCACGGTTTTTCTTGGCTCAACGGCTCGCGAGTACGAAAGCGTGTTAAGTGCCAGGAATACGAGCAGTGAGCGTAGTAAAATCATTTGTTCAGATCCGTTGCTTCGAGGACTCAGCCCAACCATCACGAGGACTGCATTGTACCAAGGGGTTTCCAATCAATTGCGGCGACTGCGACGAAAGTGCCAGTAGACATCCCCAAACCACAGGAGATATAATAAAATGCTTCTCTGAATGGAACTCGCGACCTCGCGGCAAAACCATGTTACGTCGCTTCTTGAACTCCGGAGTAATTATGAGTACCGATATTCCGAGTGATTATGGAATCCCTGTGCAGAAGTTGATTGCGGACGGAAAATTCAGAGATGAGCAGGAAGTTATTGCCGAAGGAATTCGCTTGCTTCTTGCACGTGAACGATTGCATGCCGATATTAAAGCGGGGATTGATGAATTGGATAATGGCGAAGCATTTGATGCAGATCAAGTTTACGCAGAGGCCAGACGTCGCATTCGTGCAGTCGAAGTTCGGCAATCGAAATGATTAAAGTCTGTTACTCCAAACTCGCGTCCACGAGAATGCGGAGTACATCGCTCGCGACAAGCCTGAATCTGCTCATCGATGGATCGAAACGATCCAAGGTGTCTGCGAAAGGCTGGCAGGTAACCCCGAACTGGGACAGGTTCGAGTCTCGAAAAATCACGGAGTGTGTCGTAGTTTTACATGCGGAAACTACGTGATATTCTTTTGTAGCCAGAGCAACAGTATGGATATCATTCGAATTGTCAGAGGCGAACGTGATTTGGACAATGTCTAAGAGCTCTAGGCTGGTTCAAAGTGCAGTCGCATTGTGACGCCTGTAACGCCCAGCGAGCCCTAAAAACCTCGTCTAGCCAATTAAACCGCCAGCGATTTCTTGCCATTCGACTACTTTTCATAACCACGGTGTTTACGGTCACGACCATTTGCCCCTGAACGTTTCTGAACTAAGTTTCAGTTGGCAAGCGAGTGACGTGCTCGACGCGACGCTTGCCACCGCAAAACAAATCATCTCATCCGTGAATTCTCATCCTGGGGCAGGAAATATGAACAGTGGAAGTAGTCGCTATCGGTCTGCATTGATTCGTGAAGACGCATATTTCTCAGAAATCGACCAAATTCTTCTAGCAAACCTGAGGGAGACCTTGGAGCTTCAAGCTGACGTTGAAACGTGCGCAGCAGGTCATCGAACTGTGTGTCAAGAAGACAGCTTTAAGGAAACCGAACGTTTTGCTTTAACGCGGTGAGTGTCGCACAATTGTCTCAATTGTTGCGGCCATTCAAATCCAGGACGCACAATCTAACATCAACCAATACAACGAGAGATAACGCTGGTGTTCTCCGACCTGGGGGCAGGCTCGGCTCGCATCAGAGTTATGTTCGCTCGCACTGATTATCGGGAAACTGGTAACCGGTAACTAGACGCGAGTGGTCCGTAGCAGAGTTCGCCGAGCCGCAGCGGGACGCATAGTTTTCGTGCATTCAACTATGCCGAACTGTGCGGCTTAGCGGACTCTGCATACGGGCGTTTTTTACATCCCCTCCTACTCCGGAATTACATCAGAGCGGCGCACGGGCTTACCTTCCCAGATCGCTTCGTCGGTCGACGAGTCGTAAGTCAAGACTCGACTTGCACTATTAGCCGCCGGCGGTGAATCGATCTTGGGCAGCCATTCTCGATGACTAGCAATTACAGTTTCTAATTCCGATGTCAGCGCCGACTTTGGAACAACTAAATTCGTCCACTCATTGGGATCGTTGAGGGTATCGTAAAGCTCTTCAGTCCCATCAGCGTAGCGAATGTAACGCCAACGCTCGCTGCGAATTGTGTGGTTGCCACGATTGTGGCTAGTGATCGCGGGGCGCAGTCGTACGGTGGCTGCGTTCTTTAACTGCGGCATGAGGCTCACTCCTTCGAGGTCATCGCGCGCCGTCAAGCCGCAGAGCTCATTGAGCGTTGGATAGATGTCTAGTAACTCCGCGGGCTGTATACATCGGCCTCCACCGTTAACACCAGGGCCAGCAAAGATCAGCGGAACGCGCGTTCCATCTGTCCACAACGTATTCTTTCCTGTGATGGCTTTCTCACCCAAGTGCCAACCGTGATCGCCCCAAACGACGACAATCGTGTTCTCGCTTAGGCCCGCCTCGTCTAATGCTGACAAGATGCGTCCGATCTGCGCATCAACAAAACTGGTCGAAGCCAAATAGCTCCGAACCAAGTTTCGCCACTGGTTATTCTCCTTCACCCACTTCAATCGCGGCTCAGGCAAATTCCAGTGCAAGTACCATGAGAATCGCGGTGTATCGGCGCGATCGTCATCTTTGACAACCGGCAATACACTATCATCATCTGGGTAAAGATCCATCCACTTTTGCGTCACATAGCAGGGCACGTGCGGCAAGAAAAAACCAGCTGCTAAAAAGAAAGGTTGATCCTTCGGTGCGTTCTTAATTTGATCAACCGCCCAGCTTGCAACTTGATAATCACCTTTGTCTTCATCGCGATGCTGAAACACACCCCAGTCCATTAATGGATTATTACCCATAGGCGTTGCTGGGATCAGTTTCTTATTTGGCTTTACTCCAATGCCACCCGCCTTTCCCCAAACATCAAATTCGCGGGCCTGCATCTTCGGACCACCGACTCCACCATGATAGACTTTCCCAGTGGTCAATGTCCGATATCCATGAGCTTTGAAATGCTGAGGCAGAGCGACGCGATCCTTCCATTCGTCTAGCGATCGGAACCACGGTGACAGCCCATAAATGCCCGTTGTCGTTGGTCGCAAGCTTAACATCAAACTGGTCCGCGACGGATTGCATAATGGGGCTTGGCAGTGGGCGTTTAAAAATGTTGTTCCACGATTTGCCAGATTGTCCAGGTTCGGGGTTTTCGCCAAGGGATGGCCGCCAAGATGCCCGATCCAATCATTTTGGTCGTCAATCGCTATGAACACGACGTTGGGTTTAGCTGCTGCCACAATTGCATTTTCAGAAGCGTCAACAGAATTGCTACCCACCAAGACACACGCGGCCCAACAAAAAGAACGCAGTGCCAGTAATAAGTTTCGCACGATCAGGTACACCATCTCTAAGTACGTTGAAATTTGCCAGATACGGCAGTCTATCAGAGTTCAGGAAGGGGTGGATTGGAAAGTTCTCGCAACCTCCCACACTGCGCCCTCGGCAGCGGAATTCGGAGGCCAGATCACGTAAGAACTGCTCTCAATAAACTCGCGGATTCGCGAAAATCCAGTGCATTTCTGCCGCAGATTACCGGTTAACTTACCAATTTCGCCAAAATTTTGCTCAAAATCCGCTTCGGGGCTTCAATCAGCGGGCAACTGTTTCAAAATGGGTATTCTCTCCAGTGCCGGGCGATCATGAACCGGGTGAAATGAATTTGCACAACCTAGATGAACAGCTGAATAATGTCATTGAATCGCGAAAGCCCCAGCAAGTCAAAACGAGTACGAGACTATTTGACTGAGCATCCGCAAGCCCGCAACAAAGATGTTGTCGAAGCCTTGGTCGAATTTGGTGTGACGCCAGCAGACGTTTCAAATGCCAAGACGCATCTAAAAAAACGTGCTTCCAAGCGCCGCAATCGCTCAGTGGTTGTGGGTGTTGGCGTTACCGAGGACGCATCAACTGGTCCGACCGACAGCAATGAGGCGGTCGTCGTCGCCCAGATTTCGCTGACAGAGATTGATGCGGCTTTAACCTTTGTCCGTCAAGTTGGTTCGATCGATCGAGCTCGTCAGTTACTCGGTATCATCCAACAAATCCAGCAGCTGCAACAGAGTTAGGCAAACGGACAATAAAAAAGTATTGAAATCAACGGCTGTAACAGCGGCGGCCAGCACTTGGACAGTTGCAAGTCGACTCCGCCGCTGCTACAGCCATTGATGTCAATACTAGTGGGTTTGCTGGTATTTTTTTATTGTCCGTTTGCCTTAATCCGTTTACTCGGTCAGTTCATACACCCCGCGTCCAGCTCGCTTGATCTTGCCTTGCTCGGCCAGTTCTTCCCAAACATCACGTGGGAACTGGTTAGGCGGAGTGATAGCGATGACGCTCGATTTGCTTCCACCTGACATGGGCCCGCGACCTAGCCGCGATTCATCGTCGAGAATCGTCAGCTTCAAACGCTTGCGAAACGCCTTCATCGCCAACCTCAAAAGTTCCTTGCGAGCCGCCGCGACTTCCGGGTTGATCGGCGGAACGACGTCACCTTCAGTTTCAAGCTTCTCAGCTTTGTTTTCGGGCACGTCGAGCGGTGCTTCTTGTTCAGGTGTTTTCTCAGCGGATGAGTCGTGTTGCATAGTTGAGCTTCCAAAAGCGAGATTAGTTCTGATCTGTGTATTCTAAATCATTCGTACCGATTTAGAGTAAGTGATTTACAATTTTGGGGTAACGTAGGATGGGACTCCAGTCCCGTCCTTCCAGTCTTGAGTTTCATTCAACAAACGCTCGGGACAAATGGTCCCAAGCTACGAACGGGAGAACGAGTCTCTGCCGAGCCAGCCTTAGCGTAACGAGCAGACTTCACCGTACTTGTGAACGTGAACTTATGGCCGTGAGTTTTCATCAAAGTAATGGATGTCTATAGGTCTTGAAGCACTAGAGGGCAACGCTGTGAAGCATTTTGACGAGCGTAGCTGGTTTCGTAAGAAACCGGGTGCACCGGTGACCTTTCTACTGCATCCGGTTTCTTACGAAACCAGCTACCCTACTAAGAAAAATGCTTCACAGCGTTGACTGGAGGGGTCGCATCTGCTGGCTGCGACCGGAGTGCGCTATTGCCAAAGCAATGTTATAATTCAACTTCACTCAGCATTCGGACCATGCCTGCTGTTGTGTTCAACTACCTTCTACGGAAACCAGAAAGATCGTTACCGTACTATGCTTGTGGCTTCACCTGAAACGGCAAAACGAATCGCGGAGAATTGGCAACGTGTTAAGACTGAAGTAGCCGAAGCTGCGTTGGCGGTCGGCCGTGCAGCTGATGACATATTGATCGTTGGCGTTTCCAAGTACGTTGATGTTGATCTTACGGCACAGTTGTTTGACGCTGGCTGCAGTGCGCTCGGGGAGAATCGTCCGCAGAATCTCTGGGGCAAAGCCGATCAGTTTCTACGCGATAACCGCCAGGCAACTTGGCACTTGATTGGCCATTTGCAGCGCAACAAAATTCGTCGAACTCTCCCGTATATCGGATGGCTCCATTCGCTGGACAGCCTACGTTTAGCGACGGCGCTCAGCGAGGAGGCCGTGACGGCGGGCATGCGGCTAAAAGTCCTACTAGAAGTCAACGTGACTCAGGACTCGAGCAAGACTGGATTGCCTGTCGCTGAACTGATGCGAGTTGCTGAGCAAGTGGTCGCTCTACCGAATTTACAGTTGAGAGGACTGATGGCAATGTGCAGCCTCGAGTCGGCCAGCGAAGTGGCGCGGCGCGAGTTTGCTGAAGTGCATGAGCTTCGCGACAAATTGCAGTCCTCGCTTGGATCGCAAGTCAAACTCGATCAACTATCGATGGGCATGAGCGGCGATTTTCGTGAAGCAATCGCTGAAGGTTCCACGATGCTTCGAATCGGTTCGAGTCTTTTTGCAGGCGTTATGTAACCTTTGTTAGAGGAAGCAACCCAACCACAAATTAAACGGGGCGATTTTCGACAGATCCTTAAGCTCGCACGAAGTTTCTTAGATCACAAACATGACTTGATTCACAAAGCCGTTGGTTGGATGCTGCGCGAGATGGGTGACATCGACAGCCAAGCCTTGCTTGCGTTTTTTGATAGCTATAGCCATCAAATGCCTCGCACGATGTTGCGCTATGCGATAGAAAAACTATCCGCTGAGAAACGTAATTTCTACCTCAAAAGATGAGGGGTAAATCGCACTTTTTCGCTATGGTATACAGAAGTAACTCATATCCAGCAGTCGAATGTGCTCGCCGCTGGATTAACACCACCTCACCGGCTCGTAGGGCACACTGCGAGCAGCCGCACTGATTGGAGAGAACTATGTTGTTTTTCAGTAAGCGAAGAATTGTGTTAGCAACTAACATTTGCCTGTTAGCAGGGATGTTACATTCTCCAATATCGTTGGTAAAAGCGTTCGACAAGAACAAGCCGGCATTTGGGACGATCACGAAGTTTGCCACGGTTCCGGCGACACCCGGATACCCCGAAGGTGTAGCCATTCACGGTAACTCAGTCTTCGTTTCCGGGCCCGCAAGATTCGGCACAGCTGGAACTGGACCTTCGGCGATCCAAGTATACGATCGAAAAACTGGAGCCTTGCAGCAAACAATCTCTGTCAGTGGAGAAGCCCTTGCCTTTGAGCATGCCGTTAGCAACATTGCCTTTGATTGTCAGGGACGCATCTATGCACTGAGCACGCAGTTGGGTTTGATTCGATTTACGAAAAAAGGTCAGACTTATTATCAAGAGTCCTTCGGTGCACCCTTACCGGACATTGCACCGTTGGCTGGTCCCGATCTGCCTCCGATCATAAATGACATTGTGTTCGACGATTACGGTTACGCTTACGTCACGGATTCGTTGCAAGCCACTATCTTCCGTTACAGCCCTCAAGGCGGTGCGCCGCAAATTTGGTTTCAGGATCCGCTCCTTCTCGGAGGCGGCGGTTTTCCATTCGGCCCAAACGGAATTCGACTCGATCCTGAGCGAGAGCATGTTGTTTTCGTGTGCACAAGTTCGTCAAACAATCCTGGACTCGGCACAATCTACCAATTGCCATTGGTGGATCATCCGCTTGCACGTGATCTAGTGGTGCTTCATGAATATGCTGCCGGTGAATTTCCCGATCAATTGGCTTTTGGGGAACATGGTTTGCTCTATGTTACCCTAGCAACTTCAAACCAAATATCGATCCTGGTGCCAGGGTTCGGCGAAGTTAGTCGTATCGAAAGCAAGCTCGGTGATGCTGTCCCACTGGATAATCCAGCTGCGATTACTTTCGATAGTCGAACTAAATCGCTGCTGTTAGCGAATCATGCCTTGTTTTCTGGCGACCCAGCCAACTTTGCTGTGCTAAGCGTCTATGTTGGCGACGCAGGCGATCCACTCTCAAAGCCTTGCTTGCCTTCTCAATAGACCTGACTGCTTCGAACCTCGAACCTCACGCAGGGGAATTTGCACCCGTGATCAGTCTCTTTGACATGTTCAAAATTGGTATTGGACCCAGCAGCTCACACACCGTGGGACCGATGATTGCGACGAATCGTTTTGTTCATTTGCTTGAACAATCGATGCAGCCCACCTCGGTCACTCGTATTTCGGTGGAGCTGTTTGGTTCGCTTTCACTGACAGGATTGGGACACCGTACCGATCGAGCTGTTATCATGGGTCTATGTGGAGAACTTCCTAGAACCATCGACCCAGATACCATCGACGAACGCTTCGCGCTTATTGAAACCGGTGAATCGCTGGAGTGGCTGGGCAAGTACCGAATCGTGTTCAGCATGAAAAAGGACTTGGTGTTTAATCGTACTAAGTTCCTTCCGCAGCATCCGAACGGATTGCGATGTATTGCTTTTGACGACAGCGGCAACGAGCTGCTCAAACGAGAGTATTTTTCCGTAGGTGGCGGCTTCGTTGCTGAAGCTCATGAATTGCAATCATCCGAACAGATATCACCTGCCCCGGATGCTGAAGTACCTTACCCATTTACGTCAGGTGAATCGTTACTGGCTCTGTGTCGCGAGCATGGTTTATCGATCTCCGAAATCGTCATGCAGAACGAGCTTCAGCATCGTTCAAGAAATGAAATAGAAACCGGAATCGATGAATTGTGGCATGCGATGAAGGAAAGTATTGATGTTGGTTGTCAAACAGGCGGCATTTTGCCCGGGGGCTTGAAAATACAAAGGCGTGCACCAGAGATTTTTCGCAAGTTGACTGCGCACCCCGAGTTAGCTGCGACAGCAGACCCGCTTGAGCGTATGGATTGGGTGACCCTGTTCGCACTAGCCGTCAACGAGCAGAATGCTGCTGGAGGCCGAGTGGTTACAGCCCCGACTAATGGAGCCGCTGGTGTGATTCCGGCGGTGATCGGATACTATGAAAAATTCTATCCGGGTGCATGCCCTGCTGGCATTCGCGATTTCCTTTTGACCGCTGGAGCCGTTGGAATGCTCTACAAACGGAACGCGTCTCTATCGGCGGCTGAAATGGGATGCCAGGGTGAAGTCGGTGTAGCTTGCTCGATGGCCGCGGCGGGACTCGCTGCTGTCATGGGCGGCACACCTAACCAGATCGAAAACGCAGCCGAAATCGGCATGGAACATAACCTGGGTCTAACTTGCGATCCGATCGCGGGCTTGGTGCAGGTCCCCTGTATCGAGCGCAACACTATGGGGGCGGTGAAGGCCATCAATGCGGCTCGCTTGGCGGTGCTATATGGTGATGGTACTCACCGTGTGCCACTGGATCGCGTAATTGAAACAATGCGACAAACTGGAGTCGATATGCAATCCAAATACAAGGAAACTAGCCTTGGTGGATTAGCAGTGAATGTGATCAATTGCTGACGCGACAAGCTTGCAGCGGTATCATGCTTGTAACGGTATTCAGTAAGGTAGCTGGTTTCGTGAGAAACCGGAGCGCACGGAGAGGGTCGCCCCCTGCG
>JANODD010000027.1:0-50356 GCA_031412515.1 Planctomycetia bacterium
TGGTGTGTCAATTGCTCGTCGCATTCGTTGTAATCGACTGACCCAGGGCGACGCTCGTGACCGTTCCGGCACTTCGCTTGCCCTGGGCTTTGTTGTTGAACCGCGTTGCGGTAAGGAACTGCGACTGGATGATCCTAGCCCGGCGGAAAGACTTTTCTCGATCGCAACCGTGCGAAGTCCCGAAACCTTAATTGACAGGTTCTCTCAGCACGCCAATACAAAAACTGCTTGCGATTGCGAACCAATACTGCTACTATCATTGTCGTCGTCAGGTACTTGTGCCCCAAGTACTTTTGGATCTGACGCACATTGACTCCCGCTTCGAGCAAGTGAGTCGCGCAGCAATGCCGTAGAGTATGGGTTGATACACGCCGCTGTTCCCAACGCAATTGTGTGACGACTTTTCTGATACAGAGTTGTACACTCGACTCGCTCATCGGAGCGGTACCGTCGTTCGCTGTCCATCGAAGAGCCGGAGTTACGTAGCTGACTGTTAAATTTTTCAGCTGCGGTAGGCTTGTTAGTGCGAGAGGAAGTCACGCCTGGATGGATTATGGTTCAGCAAATGGTCGCTTTACGCGCGATACTGACAGCACAATTGTAAGCGTGAGAGACGAAGCCACTGAAAAGTCTACCGCGGGGGTAACTTTTTCCTTTAGATTCTTCCCATGAGAATGAGAATGATCAAAACAATGAGAAGCAAACCAACTCCACCACTTGGACCGGGGCCCCATTGTCGGCTGTATGGGTAAACTGGCAATGCACCGAGCAGGAGGAGAATCAAGATGATCAAAACGATTGTGGACATTGCTCAACCTTATTGTAGAAAAGTGATACTAACTGCATGAGCTTGCGTCTCAGTAAAGCGAGAAATTCGCTTTACCCCACGCGTAAACCTGAAATCCGATGACATTGGGCAACGAGTTGGAGATGGATCAGTCAGAATCCCAGAAACTCTCAGAATCGGATGAGTTCGCAGCTTCAATACTTGTATAGCAAAGCAGGTACCAGATCAGGGTGCAGCATCTATTTGGGCGAGGGATTCAGCCGAGTTCTTCTCTGAATTGTCAGTGCCTTGCTTGTCACTTTCTTGCGGCGTCGCCTGGCCGAAGTGAACTTCTATGCACTCGGAGTCACTTCGCAATTTCACCAAGGTTGTAAGCAAGATCAAAAAAGCTGACGTACGTCGATTTTTCAGCATGTAGTTAATGTAACCGATCTGGTCATCGACTCCTTGGTCAATCTGTTTACAAATGTCACAGTTGGTCAACTCGCATACGATGCGTTCCGCCTCTTGGCGAAGACCAACCGCTTTGCGCATCGCGACGCGTTTGACGACGACCCCTCGAACTCCAGGAAGATCGGTGTCGACACCGGAAATGGTGATCTTCGTTTCGCTTTCGATGGTCGCTGGTTGGGTTATGAAACAGCCTTTGCAAAACGCCATTCGTTTCTTAGCAACGTAATCGGTCTGGGACTTAGCAGCGATCGATGCCGGACCGTTTTTCCCAACGCTGTCCGAATACACTGTTCCAGAAACTTCCAAGCAGAGCGCGACACCCCGTTCAAGAACCTCTAACTTGCTTGTTAAACTTCCTCGACAGTTAGCGTTACCTTGCGTCCCCGTCTCCAAGATCACTCGCTCAAAGGAAACTTCGTGTTCAAATTCGGTATTTAGCAGGGACGATACGGACGCCTGCGACACGCGTACAACCAGTGCAGCCGACTTCGCAGTACGCTCCTGTATCGGTGTATCTAAATCGCTTTGCCCTTGCGAATAGGAAGGCGAAACAAGAAATCCGACCAGAGTGGAGTTTAGAAAGGTGCACGCAGCAATGAGAATTGTTTTTTGCATGTTGCCCGCACCGGATTAAATAGAAGCGAGATTTTGAGCCCAAAGGGTGACTCACATAAAAGTGTGACTCACATGCACGGTTGGTAGCAAGTTATGTACCTTGGTAGAGTGGTAAGAATTGTGAGATCCCTTTAGACCCAACAACGGCGTAGGCGGCGAAGGCAAACAATCCACTCGACATCCATTCGGCAAAGGATTCTAGATTGACAGGGCTCACGCCGTGCCATGATGTGCTACCGATACCATCTCAGATGCTCATCGATAAGTGCCCGTAGATTAGGCTGACCGATTATTGCGTCGTATGGTTGCCTTTTTGCGGGAGAAAACGTGAAGCTCGTCAATGGAGCGTACCCTCGGTACCGTCGGTTTCCTGTTTTGAAATTGCTTTCGCCATGCGATACTCGGGCGTAGGGCTTGGCAACAGAAACTTTTAAGCTCGTAAGATACACTCCAAAGCGAATTATTTACCAAGGCTTGATTTTCCAGCCGACATAGAGGCCGACCGTGAAGATCATAAGTCCTGCCATTTGAGGTCGCTTCTTGCAGTAGGTGTGAATGGATGCGCTTACATCGTCGACGAGAGTTTTGAAGTCTTCACGCACATCATTAGACTCTTTTTCAAGCTGACCTTTACCGGAAGTAGAAGCTTGCTTTGCGGTCGACGAATGAGTGGTTCCAGTAGACATATGATTACCTTCTATTGCGAATCGGTTGAACGAAAGATGGTTTTTAGCCACGTAATGTTTTGCTTAAACTCGCGAGAGGACCGAGCAAACGGTTCAAGCGAGTTCTTCAGGGTGCGCAGCGAAGTGAGCATGCCAATGACCGCGATGATGGCAGCGCTTAGCGCAACGATCAATTGTGCCGCCTCGATACTCATTCCCGAAAATCTGGCTATGAACCCGGCTATCGCAAACAACACAACGGGCAGCGAGGCGAGGAGCAAAATGACTCCTACCACGATAATTAAAATGGGTTGAACGGCTATTCGCATAGCATCAGCAGCGTCTGCTCTTGCTAACTGAACCTGTAACTCAGCCAACTCGATTGCGTTACTGGTCACTTCTGCGGCTTGGCCAACAAACCCCCGAACCGGGCCTTTGGCACGATTTACGTTTAACGGCTCCGTTTTGACGTCAACCATCCGATTATCCCCCCAGCAACAAAACCCAAAATTAGTACTGTCCCTGGATACTTTCGCAGCACCCTTTTTAGTTCAACACTGGCCGCTGATTGCGTGACGGGGCGATCGGCGGCAAAACGCTGCTGCTCAGTGGCTTGAGTGCGACCGTTGCTCTGCGTTAGCCGGTTGATTGGCGGCATGGGTGTGAACTCCTACTTGTTTTTTGATGTACTCAGTCAGCCACTGACGCGCTACAGGCGCGGCCATGCCACCTGCCACTGAAAGCAGGCCTCTAAGTAACGATCTATTTTTCTTGGTAACTTCCAGCGGCAGGCTACCCATAGACGCGTTTGCAAACCGTGGAGGTGCTGAATCGCTACTGGTCAGTTTTCTAACCAGGAAAAATCCAAGAGCTGACGCAGCAGTGATGGCCGCTACTGGATGCGCACGTACGTGTTCTCTCCAGTCAGTAACTCGTTCCACCTGCGCGTGTAATCGATTTACATCACTCAACGCAGTCGAACGCAGTTCGTGCATTCGACTGATGATTGCAGCGCTTTCGTCACTAGAGACGCTCATGTTAGCGATGCTTGCTTGAGAGAGACAATCCAACAACCAAGCCAGTCAATACGCCTACGCCGAGCGCTATTGCAACAGATTCTAGGGGACGGTTTGACACTGCTTTAACGGTCGTGTCATAACCCCGCGATGCAGCATCGCTAAGTTGGTCGTACCCTTGTTGTGCAGCACCGCTGAGCTGCTCATAGCCACGTTGAGCAACATCGGAGAGTTGCTCGTAGTTTTCTCGAACAGTGTCGACCGCTTGCTGGGCATACTGGGAAGTCTTTTCGCCAACTTGCTGGGCGACATTCTTTGACGTTCCAGATGCATCCGAGAGGAAGGTTTCTACCCATTCACGACTTTGACCCGACTTGCGTTGGATCAAACCTATAAGTTTATCCAGGTTGCCTTCAACGCCGGTGAGTTCATCACCTGAAATCTGACCGAACTTTTCTTTGACCGCGCCAACGATCGTCTTCCAACTACCCTGGGCTTGTTCTCTGGTTATCATCGCATATCTCCCAACATTATGTTTTGCATCCCGGCTTGGTCCGACACAAGATGGTTGTTAAGCAAGTCGGGTGCCAACTTTTGGAAGTGGCGGCAAACGTTGGCCTTTGCCGAGAATCCCTCCTTTAACGTCTAACGTTTGAGTGCTAGCTGATCGAAGTGCGCGACGAGCAGTCACGCCGGGGCTCAATGAAGCAGAATTGCTGGTTTAGTCATTGATAGGAGGCCACCCGGGCTGACTTAGGGCGAGTCGCTCATTACGGGCGTGACTGTCCGTCCATTTATCTATGCAGCCCTGCTCGATGCAGCCGGCTCTACGATAAACCTTCTCTGTATATTATAGCAGTACAGGTTTGAAGTGGTCGCAGCCGCGAAGAGAGGCCCACGCAGACCCTCACATTTCAGATAATTCTTAGTTGTTATTGCGACTGCTTGAGTCGAATGAGAGGCGAAACTTAGGATTGTAACGAAGCGTTCGGCTGGATTCAGCCGGTTTATCTTTTGGCAACTCTGGGGGAAGGAAGATGTCATCGCTAGGCGATGGTGCGCTGTTCGCCGCCGGAGCTTTAGGTTGCTTAGCGGGAGAATTGGCGGGCGCGGGGTTAACCGATTCAGCGTCATTCGTTTTTTGCATTTGGAGCTGCGACTTGGACGAATCACTTTCTTTCTTCAGTGGTTGAACTGGCAGGGGAAGAGGCGAACGCCAGCTTACAAAACGATTTCGATAGCCCTTGTTTTCTGGGTGACGCTCGAGACATCGACTGCGATCGCAGCAGGGACATTCAGTGGATTGTTTCCAGAATGCAAGTTCTTCGCACAAAGTTCGTTCACCAACCACGACGCGATCACCGGGTTGTATTTGATAATTGGTTGTTGCGTCACCTAACTGCGTGATTTGTCGAAAACAAACGCGTTGCACTATTCGGCATTCGCAGTCATTGGTCGGCCGAACTAAAAGGATGTCGCAAGGTGACGCTTTCGATGTCAAGCCGCCAGCGAGCAGAATAACATCCAAAACGGTTTCATTCCCCTTCAGATTGAAAATGCCTGGTGAGCCGACAGCTCCCAATACATAAACTTGCGCGGCGTTGCTTTCAAGCAACTGTACATTAACGATTTCGCGGTCGCCCGACACGGTGAAGATTTGCTCATTCACGGCGACCTCAATCTGCTCGACGGTCATTCCCGCGACTCGCAAGCGACCATAGCGACCGAGGTCGATTGAGCCATCCACTTTAACTTCTTGATCGCCAGAAGCTACAAACTTAGAATCTAACTCGACCGGCTCGATCAACAGCCTATCGCCTGGCTCAATGAAGTAATCGGCAAGTGGTTGTTTAGCCAGCTCAATCTCGAGTCCACTCGGCACGGGGCTGTGAGCCGCGAATTCTTTGGCTTTGTCCAGAATGGGAAGTTGCGATGGCCACAACGTTAGCCCAAGCGAAGAGCAGCCCGAGCAAGCAATGAGGCAGCTGGTGACAATTAAATTTGCACAATAAATCTTCATATTTATTACCAACCGCGATTTTTAGGACAGTCGTTACCATAGGACTGAATCGGTTAACTGATGCACCGGACAAAACGGGAAAGATCGATCATACTATGACCCCTACAAACGCCAAGGTTTAACGGAATTCTGTTTGCAGGAGGTCTTTCTTCGAGTCAAACTATCCGGTTGAGGAAATATATATGAATCGAATAGTTTGTTACATTGGTGTCGGTTTGATTACTGTGGCGGGTTTTCGATCTGCCTGCGGACAGACGCGTCCAGAACCTGCCCAGTTAAACCCAGCAACATGGCCCGCCGGTGTAGTTGCTAAAAGCGATTTACCAAAAAATAATGCCTATGAATATAAATTTTCGGAGGTTCAAACTTCTACGATCGAAAGCTGGCTATCGCTTGTTAGGGTAACCATACCTGTCAAGGTGTCGGGATCGTTGTCAGGTTGGGTGTGGGCCCAACGCAGCGAGCAAGGTTGGTTTAACTTTTCTGGTTATCGGATCGAAGGTCAAATCGTTTCGCCAAACTTGCAAGTGGAACAATGGATATTTAAGGATGCAGTTCTGCGTTTCGGTTTTGCGAATAACGTCTGGTACGTCGGACGATTGTCGGGTGATGTTTCCTCGACGGGCGAAGACGCGATCATCGGTGAAGCGAACTTTGCGGCGACTATGCCGACCGATGGCGATCGGCTATTGCAGATCTCGGGCGGTATAAGTCAAGCACAGCTTAAACCACTTTTGAAAGCATTAGATGTTGATTTTGAGATAGCAAATGAGAATGGTAATGTGCAAGCTAATGCGAACGTACCTTTGGCTCTCGCTCGCGAGCCCGCAGCCTGGAAACTGAAAGCCAGTGTCGATCTTGCTGGTGTTCGGTCGATCGATATTCCACGATCTTCACTCGCTTCAGAAATTGATGTTATTGATGGAAAATGGCAAATTCCGTCAGGCACGTTAACGATTATCGACCAACCCATTGCTTTCAATGGAAGCGGTACGCTGGATGCTCGTTTCCCCTACACGGCCTCGATTGCAGGAAGGCAGTTGTCGATTGGGCAACTGTTGAAGGCGGCCAGGCAGCCAGAATTAGTCTCTCGGTTGTCAGGGACAATTGATGTCGCTGGAAAAGTTCGAGGAAGTCGTGAGCGTGTTGTAGAAGCCGTTTCTCTCGCCGTTCGTTCACAGTCGATAGTCATTGACGGAGAGGAACTCCAAGGTGTTCGTGCCGAAAGCGTGTTTGACAATCGGACAGATGGCCAAGAGTCCCTGAAGTTGGACGTGAAGTCGATGGCTTATGCTGGCGGTGCCATTCAAGGAACAGTCGGTTGGGACTCGCTTCGATCACTTCAGCAGTTGTTTCCTAATCAAGCGGAACTGCAAGTTCAAGCGCTCGACTTAGCAAGAATTCCAAGTTTGCTAGCAGGAGTCGGTTTGAATGGCATAGCCAACGGTCAGGTCAAGATTGCCTCTCGGTTAAACGCAGACGAAAAGTCCCACAAGTGGAGCACCGATAGTCAGTTAACCGTTAACAACTTGTCGATTCTCAATAGCGCGTTCGGCAACACGTCGCTAAGCCTCTACAAGGCGATCGACAGCGAAAAATTGAAGGGAACGCTTAAGACTTCTGATCAGTCACTGCAGGCAGCAGTCGAACTAGATATCTCAGATTCGCTCGAGGGCGGCGTGATGGATGGTATTCGCAGTTATAGTGCGACTGGAAGTGTGGCAGCATTTAATTTCGTTTTGCCGCTAGGCATGAATGGCAAGGCGATTCCATTGATCGCAACCGGGCAATTTGCACTTCGTGGCACTCCCGAGAACTGGCTATCGACAGGCAGTGTCGAACTCGAACAGTTGAACCTTCAATTACCGGAACAGTCCGTAGAACTTACGAATCTCGTTGCCAACATTCGCGAGGATGCTTATCGCCTGGAGCGTTTTCAAGTCCGTGATTCGAATGCTGGACAAGTAGCAGGTTCCGCAATCATTCGCCGTGACCGACTGGGAGAACACGTCCTGAACCTTCGTATCGTGGACCTTGAGATTGAACCGTATGTAATCAACTTCGCACCGGCGAGGCTCCAAGGGCTGACTGGAACGGTCAATTTTGAAACGCGGCTGCAGAAAACTGCAACGAGCGCAGACTACCTGAGCGGTTGGACGGGCAGCATCGAAGGAAACGTCTTGAATGTCGAGTATCGCAGTACACCGATTGGCGAACTCGCAATCGACGGCCAGTTATCCGCAGATCAAATCGCGGCGAATGTCAGTGGATCGGTTCTCGGTGGTGAGCTGGCTATGGACGCCGCTTTCCCACCAGATATTTTTACGCAGCCGGCCGCGGATCAACGTAACTTACCGATTTCAGCAACATTTACAGGCCTCAGTTTACAGCGACTAATGTCAGTTGTTATGGGTCCTCGACTTGGAGCGCGGTACAGCGGCATAGCCAATTTGCAGGTGGAATCAACGGAACAAACCGGTGAGTGGCAGGTTCGGATGGGTGTGCCTAGTTTTTACTTTGGAAGGCAAGAGTTAGCGAAAGAACTGAGCGCGAGTCTGATTTATCGCAACCAAGTCGTAGTGGTAGAGAATTTTGCCGGGAGACTGGCTGGCGGTCGCGTGAATCTTCGAGGTGAAATACAAACAAAAAGTGCCGACCCAAGCGGGCGGTTGCGTTACTCTGCCGATCAATTAAATGTGCAGTCATTAGCCATTATGTTTTTCCCCACTTATGCACAGAATTTTTCAGGCTCCGTTTCGTCTCGCGGCTATATTCAAGTTGGAAGAGAAATTGTCCTGACCGGTAACTCGCACTTCAAAAACGCTTTAGTCTACAGCGTGCCACTTCAGGACCTGCGAAACGAACTATCTATATCTATATCGTTAAGCGGTGGTCTGAAAGAAATTTCAGCTCGAAATATACACGGCGTTGCTGTCGGCGGACGATTTGACGGTGAAGCTAACGTCCGTGGAGGAGCGAGATACTCGTTCGATGCCACCGGCAGAATAGGTGGAGGCAAACTCGATCAGCTAAGTCGCGCCTTGGGATTTGAGAAAATCGTCGGCACTGGTAACTTTGATGCTTCGACGAGATTGACCTCCAGGGACGCAACTAGCCTCGCAGCCTTGAGTGGACCGTTGCAACTTGATTTTACCAGTGGTGACGTGAAAAGCGTTCCCGTTCTATCAGATCTTGGACGTCTAGTTCCAGTCGTGCAGTTGGCTTCGTCAAACATTCAAAGCGGCACGATGCGCGGACAATTTGGTCAAGGACAATTTCGGTTTCCAGTACTGTTGCTAAACAGTGACGCGTTCTACTTAATTGCGGGCGGTGGTACAAGTCTTAGCAGTGGAGGTATAGACGTCGATGGCTTGCTGCAAACAGGTGGAAACTTAAATAATCAGTTAACCCAGGGCGCTACTCAGCGACTGGTTTCCTCTGCGTTTCCTCAGCTATTACTACTGACACAAATCAACGATCTTGTGCGGAATCGAACGATCTATTTCCATGTCGGTGGAACTCCCAAGCATCCATCAGTTCAACCCAAAGCAGCGCAGACCGTTGCTAGAGGATTGCTCCAAAATTTCCGCCGCAATCTAATCGCAATTCCGACTGCATCAGCGGCTATTTCTAATTCGAATAATAATTGACACTTCTCGCTGATCGCCACCAACTGGTTACTAGGCGCTGCCTAGTAACCCAATGCCTTGCAGGCTCCGCCTGCGGTTTTGCGATCCCACAGATGGCGAAACAGCCCCATTCGCGAGGCGGAGCCTCGAAGACAGTGCATTCCAAGGCGGAGCCTTGGAACGAGGTGGTCGCCCGGTGGCGTTCAGCGAGAAGTGTCTAATAATTAGGTACTTGTAACTGTCGATTTCACAGCATCGCTAGAGGCCCCCGTGAGCTTGTCTCACGGGTGAATAAGTATGGAGGCTAGTGCTTTGTCGAATTTTAATTTTGGGATTAGGCGCCAAGACCAACCACAGGCTATGACGCGAGACTAATGACGTAACGTGAGCCGACAGCGCTAGCTAGCTGCCGGTCTCGAAGTAGGGCGGTTGAATTTGCGAGCTGCCTACACGATGCAGTTATTTGTTCGTCGGCTTTGCGCTTAAATTGGCTGATTGTCCTGATAGAGCATCACTCCGGAACCCGCGGCTAGCGCCGACGGCTCACTAATACAACTACCCGGATCACGCAAGCAACTGCGGTGATATAGTGAATCCGAAAATTAAAGTTCGATGAAGCACTAGAAGCGAGTCTCATTATCGGCAATTACACTTGTGCCCGCCGCCTCAGGCGGCGGGCACAAGTGTAATTGCGTAAAGGGGAACCCTGCTCATATCTAGCCAAAGTTTGTTTCCTGCCAGTCAAAAAAGCTGGCAAGGGAACGATATTTCCTGCTCCTCGGTTCTTAATCGAATCCAAGAACTACTTCATGCTCACCTGAGTCTTCAAGAAGTTCAAACGACGAACTTAAATCGGAACCTTTGCGGCGTTTCACATGCACCTTCCAAATCGTGGTGCCGCGTCGATAGGTAAATCGAAATTCCATCCAATCGCTTGGCACCGATGGCTTAATCGTCAAACGGTCCTTCGAAATTTGAATGCCAAGTTGTGATTCAATCGCGATACGATACATCCAACTCGCCGAGCCTGTGTACCAAGTCCAACCACCTCGACCGGAATGTTGCTGATTGCCGTAAACATCGGCGGCTAACACATAAGGTTCAACTTTATAGCGTTCAACCCCTTCGCGCGTCCGCGTATGATTGAGAGGGTTGAGCATGTCGAACAATCGCATGGCAAGATCACCATCTCCAAGAAGCGTAGCGGCCTGAGTCATCCAGATCGCGGCATGTGTGTACTGCCCTCCGTTCTCGCGCACGCCTGGCAGATAGCCTTTGATGTATCCTGGGTCAGTCGGGGACTCGTTGAAGGGTGGATCGAACAGCAAGACGATCTTTGAATCGTGGTTAACCAGTCGCTCTACAGCGGACTGAAACGCTTGCCGACTGCGTGGCGTCGGACCGTTAGCTATTACTGCCCACGTCTGTGCCAAAGAGTCGATCTGGCATTCCTGACATTCGCGGGAACCCAAGGGCGATCCGTCATCAAAGTACGCTCGACGATACCACTGGCCATCCCATGCGTGTTCTTCTACTGCCTCTCGTAATTTCGAAGCTAAATCTTCGTATTCGGTGGCCGTCGAATTATCGCCTAACTCGCGAAGTAATTTAGAGAAATCGTCGAGTATGACAATTTGAAACCAAGCGACCCAAACACTTTCTCCACGACCTTCCTCACCGACCTTGTTCATTCCATCGTTCCAGTCACCGCAGCCCATCAAGGGTAAACCGTGCGAGCCGTAACGCATTCCGTGGGCGAGTGCTCGTCGACAATGCTCCAATAAAGTTGCGCTGCTTTCGCTAACTGATGGTTGCTCGTACCGCTCTGGTTCGCATCTTCCGTGCTCATCGACGGTAAGTAGTGGCGATGTAACGAAGTGAATTCTCTCGTTGAGAATAGACCTATCACCGGTTGTCTTTAGATAATGCAGCGTAACATAGGGCAGGAACAGGAAGTCATCGGAGAATCGAGTTCTGGTTCCTTTGCCGCCTGGCGGATGCCACCAATGCTGAACATCACCTTCGACATACTGCCTGGCCGCAGCTCGTAAGATGTGTTCGCGCGCAATCTCTGGTTTTGTATAAACAAAGGCCATAACGTCTTGCAGCTGGTCGCGAAATCCGTAGGCGCCACCCGCCTGGTAGAAGGCTGATCGTCCCCATATTCGGCAACTGAGAATTTGATACGGTAGCCACCGATTCACCAAGACATCAAATTCTTTGTTGGGTGTCTGAACGGAGAGGGACTCGAGAATCGTATCCCATCGTTTGAGTGAATTGCCAATCGACTCATTGATCTGCGCGACAGCGTGTTGTTCATTGAGCAACTGAGCGGCCTCGGCATCACTGGCTGCAGCTCCTAGAAGGAAATACAGTTCCTTGGTCTCGCCCGGTTGTATGTCGACTGTACCTTGAAGTGCTAGGCAAGGGTCAAGTCCTCCGCCGACTCGCTGATTCAAACTTTGCCCAAGGCAAGCGGGCTGCATCGGTGAACCATCTCGGCCCAAAACACTTCGACGATCACCTGTCCAGGACAAATTCATTGCGCCGACCACAGTCAGAAATGCAACTTGATGCGGAAAATCGGGATGGTAACCGTTTCGCATCATTAGAGCTTTGCGCGCAATATCAAAGCTGGAGACTTGATGAAGAAGTGTTTGCTCACGCGTGACACCTAACACGGTTTCAGCAAAGTACATAACGCCGAGCGTTCGCGTTCGATTGCTGAGATTCTTAAGACTCAGGCGAACAAACTTCAATGGTTTTTCACAGTGAACTGTAATTAAGGTCTCAGTCTCAATCTCATCACAACGCGTGTAAAAACGAGAAAATCCTTGCCCATGAACAGTGCGTCGTTCCGCTTTCTCGTCAAGTGACAACAGCGGAGACCACTTTACTCCTGATGCTGCATCACTTACGTAAATCGCTTCGGAAGGAGAATCCAATACCGGGTCGTTGGACCAGCCAGTCAGTTTATTCTCACGGCTATTGCCGAACCAAGTGAAGCCTCCCCCTCGCTCCGTGACGAGCGTTCCAAACTGCGGATTGGCGATCACATTGGACCAAGGTGTCGGAGTTTCTGCATAGATTTCAAAACTCTTTCCTTGATCTATCACCCGTCCGATACCATTGTCAAACTCAGAATTTTCTAAAGCGGTTCGTGACTTAATTCTGCGAGTCTTTTGCTTCGGATCATACTGGTGAGTAGGTTTTGCAGAATTGAAAACAACGCTGTCGCGATTGCGTGAAGTTGACTTTTCAATCTGTTGTGCAAGCGATCCGTTTTTGCCGTGCAGTAACACACTCGCCACTGTGTCGAGCAAGATATGATCCGCAGGGGTCAGCTGTGCACCTCGAATCAGAAATCTGCGGGCGGTTGCCTGCGGCGCGCCATTCCGATTGTTCGTCAAAGTTTGCATTTGTTCCTGGAGTGCATCCACATAGGCTCCCGGATAATCATTGATTAGAATCAGATCGACGGTGAGATTGCGCGAGGTAAGAAAATTATGGGCATCGATCAGCTCTTCGACGATCTCCATTTCAGCGGTGTCGGTGACGCGCAGCACAATCATCGGCACATCACCGGAGATCCCAAAGTGCCACAGCGCTCTTTGGCTCTGCTGATTTGAGGCGATTCGAGCGCTATCGGCGCGAATTGAGCCCTCGGGGAAAATCGCTAATCCGCCAAGTTGCTGGTAAAGCTGAACTTGTTTAGCGGATAGGTTTAAATGGCGAAGTTCGATCTGAGCGAAAGCCCATGCAAGTTCGATCGCCCGTTGAACGCCACGAAAATCGTGGAATGAGTCCGCCAGTACCAGCGCTTGCTGATGGGTAGGAGCGACTGCTGTAGTGAATCCGATTGAAATGGATTCGTTGGGCTCGATGGTCACGACACATCGCAGTGAGAAAATTGGATCAAGTACAGCACCGTAGGTTTTGCTAAGCCTCTCGTCCAGCATAGCTTGAGGAAACTCGAGAGTCCGACCACGGCCGACAAATTTCTCTCGGCTCGTTTCAAAGTCAACCGAGTGCGCGTATTTTTCTGGCACAGCTAACGTGTGTAGCGCGAACACAGGCTGCTGCGTTGCATCCCGCGGTCGTCTTCGAGCGATAATGGTCGACGACTGTTCGATGAACTCGGTTTCAACGAAGAGCTTTTGAAAGGCGGGGTGGGCAAGATCTGCCGCCGCGCTTGCCAGGACAACTTCTGCGTAACTGGTCACTTCGATGGTCCGACGTTGACTTCCATAATTCATGATCCGCAACTGTCGAACTTCGGCGTTGTGTTCAGGCGAGACGACGACTTCTAAGGTGGTTTCGATGTCTCCCTGCCGACTGTGAATCTCTCCTTTATCGACGGCAAATAGCGCTTCGTAGCGATCCGGCATTACATGAGTGGGATGATATGCGGCTGACCAAACACTTCCTGATTCACGATCATTCAAGTAGATGAACGATCCCCAATGGTCGCGGGTAGAATCTGAACGCCAACGCGTAACCTGAGATTCCTTGGTTTGTGTGTAACCGCCTCCTGCGTGAGTGAGCATGGAGCTGAATTCACCGTTCGACAGTAAAAGAACTTTAGGCGCTGTCGAATGTACGCCCTTAATCTGGCGACTGACAAAAGTATTATCAGCCCGTGTAGATTCCACCGGTTCGACATCGGCGTCAAGAACTTCAGAGCTGACTAACTCCGGAACTTTTTCCTGAAGTAGCAACTCGTTGGCGCGAACATACGGATGTGAATGGAACCACTTGGTGATTCGAAAATCGTCTAAGGCGTTCGCTAGTGCAAGCAGAACCATTCCCTGATGGTGGGCCATATAGTTCAAGACCACAACATAGGATTGCTTTCGGCGCAGTCGACTTGGCGTGTAGTCAACGGCATCAAAAAATCCCCACTTACCAAGGGCGTACTCTGACATTCGCTTTAAGTTTTCGAGCGACGCTAGTGGTTTGATAGGAAGAGCTAGAGCAGTTGAATAAGGTGAGACCACCAAATCTTTTGTCAAACCTCGCTTTAGTCCAAGGCCTGGCACTCCAAAGGACTTGTATTGATAGTCCGTATTGGCGGATATGGCTGAGAATGCTGACTCGCTGATTCCCCAAGGTTTGCCCGTCTGTTGCCCATATTCAATTTGTCTCGCAATGGCCGTCTCGCAGCTTTCATCGATTAAAGAACCGCTATAGCTCTTTTGAAAAAGCTGCGGCATGAGGAACTCAAACATGGTCCCTCCCCAAGACAGCAGAGTGTATTTGCCGTTGATAATCGTTGCCTGCCGGCCAAGGCGGAACCAATGCTCGGTTTCAACATCACCTTTGGCAATCGCCAGAAAACTCGAAAGGCGGCATTCACTGCAAAGCAGATCGTAATGTCCTTGATCTAACTTGCCGAGATCCGCGTTGAAGCCAATCGACATCAGTTTTCTATGCGAGTTGTAGAGAAACTGGAAATCCATTTTCATACCAGCCGCTTCGCATTGTGACTTGACCGCAAGCAGTCGGGTCACTACCTGTGTCGCTGCACGAGCGCCCGAAGCAATCAAATGCTCCAGATCAGCATCGCTTATCGATCGTGTCGTGGGTGATTCAGATGTATCTTTGATCGCCAAAACGTTTTGAAGTTGAGCTAACTCGCGGAGGCTGGAATGTGGGCTGACCACGTTCAAAAGCTTGGCGGCTACGTTTGTTGACGAAGAGCTTTCAGTTTTTCCGTCTAATGCGGCTTCTTCGGCAGAAGCGACAGCGTCCAGCCAAGGCATGAACTGCGATACATCCTCTTGTAGCGATCGGAACCGATTGACCACGACGGCCATCGAGTCCTTGACTGAAGCGGCTTGCGGTGAATTAGTCTCTTCTAGTTGACCGGCCAGGGATTTCAATTCGAGAGTGGCACTTTTGACCGAAGCGATGAAGCTACGCAAGTTCCCGAAGTCAGCTTTATCCCAGTGAATTTTTGCCTGTAAATCAGATACGACATGCAGGCAGCGTTCGAAAAGAACACGGTTAGGCTTTGTCTGTTCGCTATCTCGTTGTTCAGCTTGAATTCGCTGATCAAGCCAACGCAAAGACGAAATGACTCCGTCGAACTGCGATTTTGAAAACAGGGGTTGTTCGACAAGCTCGGTAATGCCTTCACCAAGGGTTAGATAGCACGCAAGTAGATTTCCACTGTCCACGGTTGATACATAGAGTGGACGTAGGGCCTTCAGCCGGGCGGTTTCGTACCAGTTGTAATGATGTCCATGCAGCAACTCCAGGGAATTCCAACTGGCAAGGTTTTTTTCCCAAATCTCTACCAACCAATTGACGCCTGCAAAACCGAAGCGACGAGCCACTAAACCGGAAACTAAAAACAACCCTTCGTTGGTCGGAGAAATGCGAAAGGCGACGGTCTCTTTCAAAAAGTACTGGACGTTGTCGGGAGGTAACCAGTTACCTTCGGCGTTGACGTAGCGTTCAAAAAAACCCCAGGTTCCCGATACTAATTGACGAAGCCAAGACTCGTCAGTGATCGGGAAATCTTTTTGTGTTCGCTTCCAACTAGTACTAATCAACTGTGCAACAAGAGGCGCGACGAACCATGTCGCAAGCCAAGGAAATGCTGCCGCTCGAGCGATTTGTGGAAGCAATAGAAGCAGGAGAATAGCGATAACACTGCAAACGGCCAGTTGTTGCACGAGAGCCCATTTGCTTTTACCGAGACGTTGTTCTACTGCGGCCGCTGTTTCCCACTGCAGCATTCGCCGATGAGAGATTGTCATTCGAAACAAGGTTCTCACAATCGCATCGAGCATCTGCAGGGCTTTATGGGGCAAGAAGACAGCACTATAAAAGGTTTGCTCAGCCGATTTCTTAACACGTTCCATATAGACTTCGCACTGGTCATACCATTTCACTTCGGATGACCATCCAAACAGACCAGTGACCGCTTGGACGACTGTTGGCGAACTCACAAAGATCAGACCTAGTAACGACCAAAGCCAGGCTGCTGAAGGTGCGAGGAGCCAGCCCACAATTAGCAGCAACATCAGCGATGGTGCATAGAGACTTCTCCTCAGGTTATCAAAGATCTTCCAGCGAGATAATGTGTTTAGCGGATTGGATTCGACTCCTTTTTCAACAGGAACACGACTGATCAGCCACGGGCTTATTTGCCAATCGCCTCGTACCCAACGATGCATGCGTTTGGCATCCGAGTCATATCGAGGTGGATAGCCGTCGAAGACTTCAATATCGCTCGCAAGTCCAACGCGACCATGGCTCCCTTCAATCAAATCATGCGAAAGGATTTGATTCTCGCGAAATCGGCCTTTGAGTGTCGCGTCAAAAGCTCGCAGATCATAAATGCCTTTCCCAGTGAAACTCCCTTCGCCAAACAGATCTTGATAGACATCTGAAGCAGCGGTGCTGTAGGGATCAACGCCGGGGTTCACTGCATGAGTGCTAAGGTATCTGGTTCTGCTTTGGTCGGCGAGATGGATACTCACACGCGGTTGTATGACTGTATAGCCTCGAATAACGGTGCGGGTCTCGGGAGCGATGAATGGAACGTTCAAAGGATGAGCCAGCGTCCCAACTAACTTAGTTGCGGCCCCGCGCGGCAAGAGTGTGTCTGAGTCAAGGGTAATAATAAAGGGACGTTTACTAGCGTCATTGAACGTTGCGATCCGATTCCGATCGCCTTCAATGACGGTGTAAGATGTCGAGGAATTCCCACGCAAAATCTCTCCGAACTCCATCAGCTTGCCGCGTTTACGTTCCCATCCCATCCAAGCATTTTCACTTGCGTTCCAGAGTCGCTCGCGATGGAAGAGAAAGAACGGATTGGCTTTGCCTTGACCGTATCGCTGATTCAACTCGCGTATGCCGGCGCAAGCGAACTCTAATATCTGTTGATCGTTTTCTGAAGATTGCTGTTGCGAATCCGTAAAGTCAGTTAGCAGGGCAAAAGAAAACGCTGGATCATCGTTCGTCAAATAATGGTTCTCGAGTTTGGCGAGCAGTATGGCCGCGTCCCGTTTGCTGCCCAACATCGATGGGATGACTACAAAGGTTGGAAAGGTGTCGTCGACTCCCATTCGGAAGTCTATCTTTGGTAGCAAGTGCACTGGAAGAAGATGCGTAATCACCTCGTTTATCAAACGTAATGCCAATTCGCTGGCCGGCACGATTGACAGAAGTAGCACTGGTACCGCGATCCACCTGGAAACTGAGTTGGATAGCATTGCCCAAAGGATAGCAGACATCACCAGCGCGGTGAAAAGAAACAATCCGCCAAAGTAAGTCGCGTGCGCATTTCTTTTGACGATCTGCCTAAGCCGATCCATCAGGATTGGTTTGTACTTGATGGCCAATTCGACCTGATGACGTCCCTCATCGACTAGCCAGTAACCAATATGTTGTTTGACGTGAACGGCCGCTGGCGACTGTTCCGGCGTCCGCTTGTCCGAAGCGGCCGATTCAGCAAAACGCAAGGCGCACTGAGCCACTTCTCTTTCAGGGACTTTTGAGTGCTTTGAAAGTTGTTCAATGCTTGTGCGATAACTATTGCGGCTGGCAAAGTCCATCGACTCGTAATAGCGAGATGGATCACGCCTGAGCACGCGTTCACAGCGATTGGTTCGCTCAAAGAACTCGATCCAGTTGAGTGTGTTCAGCAACCGCATGCTGGTGATAATGTTACCCATCGAAACTTGATTGGCCGCAACGCGAAACTGCTCTAACTTGCGCAGATCCGACAGATTCCAGCCCATCCGCTGCAGATGCCGATCGAAGGCTTCTAACGCATCCGATGACTGCTCGTCTTTTAGCTTTGAATGAAGAATTAAGAGTATCGGGGCGCTCAGTGACATCGAACTGTCCGGTGGCTCAAAGCGTCGTTCGATCTGCCATAGTTTTAGCAGGACTTGAGCGTCGATTTCCGATCGATACTCTTCTAGCAGCTGTCCGCAGAGTGCTCGTAGGTTCTCGATCAGAACAATCCTCAGCATCACTGGGAAAGCCCAAGTTTCTCCAATGGTCAATTCTGTGTTCTCTTGAAACGCATCCACGAATCGCACAATGAGATCTTCGTCCAGTGCGCAGTCGCAATGACAAACCAATTCGCGTGCAACGACGTGAACTCTCGCACGTCCGTCGGCGAGCTTGGGGAGTTCGCGAAAGAATTTCGGAGGGAGATGCGTCCGTATGTCGCGCATCTGTTCACGAACTACATAGAAATTATCTAGCAGCCATTGCGCAACCGGTGAACAATCATCCCTCTCAGCGGCCCATGCGGCCGACTTTTTATAAGCCTCTTCGATAACTGCTATGTTACGTTCGAAGCCGGTCCGTACAGACGCGGCATTCGCTCGAACGCCCCGCTCGGTCGGGCTAATTGCATTTTGCAATTCTTCCGCCAAACGACGGGCGCGTGCATCCAGTTGAGAAGTTCCTAGCGCCTCGTTCCCAGTCCACGTAGATAATGGAACAAAATCATGCGATTCCTGCGCAGCAGTTGACACAGACACTCCTTAGACTAGCGACTAAGCTGAGACAAACGCGAACGCAAAAACGAGAGTCGCGAATTCGAGTTCTGTAAGAGACGCATTAGCTTCTCTTCCACAACGTTTGAGCCCGAGCGATTTGAGCGCTTGTCTTCAACCAGCGATTCTTCACCAATGCCTTCTCCGCGTGTTAAATCAAACTGATTTTGACTTGGAAAAACCATCTGCAATTCTGAAAGACGTGGCATACTATGACCCCCTAATCTTTCCCGAGCCATGGCATCCTCGCCAGCAAGGGACATTAAATCGCCATAATCCATTACAACGTCATTGAGAAACTTGGAGGGGTAACAAAGCAACTTTGATGCCAAGGTAGCTCATGGAATGAGTTGGTAAGCTGCGGTCGGCTTTGCACTGCAGGGTGTACTCAAGAGGGTCGCTAATGAGCCACTCTGCTCGATTGAGTGTCAGGTCGTCTATGACGCATGGTCAGAAGTTACTTAGCAAACTGTCCATGCAGCCTAATAAAATTAGAAAACGACTTAAAAAGTCAGACTGCAAATGCAAAATGGAAAGATTCGCCAAGGTGTCAGCACACCAACCTTTCGTGTAGTTCGTGCCTTTCGTGGTTTCCAGTCTGTTTCAAACCAGAAAAGACATGAACTACACGAACGGAAAGGGTACAGGACTATTTGTGGGTCTTTTTGACATCAGTCAGATTGTTTGAAATGGTTCCGAAGTTGAAGACGTTTCGATTTAGTTTGAGGTTGCCGTGGATTTTGTTATCGAAGATGTTGATTGAGTTAACGTTGTTGTTCTTGACTTCGAGGTTTCCGCCAATGTCGTTGTCAAAGACAAAAATCGTAGGAAGTAAGCCTAGAACTGGTTCTCCACCTGTATGTTTAACTTCAACGTTGCCATGCACAACTGAATGCTCTAAGTCGACGTGTCTACAGGGGTGATAAAGTTTTCTAAATGCAACGTAAGAAACTTAGAAAAGTTCAAGTTTTTCAGTTTTTGGAAATTGTTGAAAGAACGCAAGCTGCAAGTGTGGAAGCTAGAAGAACGCAAGCTGGAAGCATACGCCACCTGCAACAGCCTTAGATACGCCTTTACAGTGTTTACAAAGGCGGTAAAATTCACTATGCTGATAGGCTCGTTTCGCAATTCTGCGTTCGGCGAAGCTCGTTAATGGACTCTCGTCGAAGATTTTAAGGAGACCAAAAGTGGCGACTAGAGCTTACTTTCTCGGTGAATGCCCAACGTGCGCAAGGAAATTAGAGATCCGTGTTGAACTGCTCGGCAAGCGGATTGCGTGTCAACATTGCGGAGCGACGCATCTTGCTAGCGACGCAAAAAACCGTCCGAATAATGATCAGAAGATCGACCAACTGCTCGCCCGAGCCAAAGCCTATGTAGCCTCAGTCGAAACGCCTCACGCCACAACCAGTGAATGAGGCGAGATCTTCCCAGTAGTTCGGATAGGTCTTGGCGGTACAGCCGGGATCGAGGATCGTCAAACCAGCTGCCCGCAGTCCGATCAAAGCTAGGCTCATCGCCATTCGGTGATCTCGGTATGTTTCAACGTCGCTGGGCGTAATTCTCTTCGGTGGATGAATGGTCAAACCATCGGGAAACTCTTCCACGCTTGCGCCGAGCTTTCGAAGCTCGGTAGCCAAGTCTGAAATACGGTCTGTTTCCTTGACGCGGTTATGCGCGACTCCACGCACGGTCGTCGACCCTTCGGCAAACATGGCTACAGCAGCGAGTGTCTGCACCGTGTCACTGATGTCAGACATGTCAACATCGATACCATTCAGTTTGCCACCCCGGACCGTGACTGAATGCGCGCCGTAGTCTACTTTACAGCCCATTTGTTCAAGACATTCACAGAATCGAACATCACCTTGCAAGCTATTGCGACTGAGACCCTCAACGGTTGCGACGC
Organism: Planctomycetia bacterium; assembly: GCA_031412515.1. GTDB lineage: Bacteria > Planctomycetota > Planctomycetia > Pirellulales > Pirellulaceae > Aureliella. Next base: position 20,622 of record JANODD010000027.1, read on the forward strand.
CTCCAGTAATCGCACCAGCCGCCCAAAAATAGCTGGCCGCTGACGCATCAGGCTCAATCGCATACTGGGCTCCGCGATATTTCCTAGCAGCCAGAATCGTAAAAGGTCCGTGATCGTCACCTTGGATTTCCGCACCAAAGGCACGCATCACCTCAGCCGTCATAGAGACATACGGAACGGAAACCAACTCACCGACGACTTGCAATTCGACATCCGCAAATGCCATCGGAGCGGCCATCATCAGCCCCGATAAAAACTGGCTCGAAATGTTTCCCGCCACGGTTGCCCTTCCGCCTGCTAAACCGCTTGCATCGATCAATACTGGAGGGCAATTTGCATGTTCCGCGTTGAGGCTCTCGACTTTTGCTCCTAATTGCATGAGTGCCACAAGCAAATCCGCGATCGGTCGCTCGCGCATTCTTGCAACGCCGTCCAGTCGAAAACGTCCTTCACAAGCTGATAACGCAGCTGTGAGGAAACGAATCGTCGTTCCACTGTTGGCTACGAACAACTCCGCATCTTTCACGGGAGTCTTTCCACCGCCGCCATTGATGACTAGCGTTTGCCTTGCTTTGTCATGTTCAACTTGCAATCCTAGATGCTGCCAAGCTTCGATCATAACCAATGTGTCTTCACTATCCAGCACACCGCTGAGTTCGCTGCGTCCTACGGCCAGCGCTGCGCAGATGATCGCCCGGTTCGTGATGCTCTTGCTGCCCGGCGGCCGAATACTTGCACGAACTGGGGTAGAAACTGGTTCGATCTTTACACTTGCCACGCGCGATGAACTTTCGAAGCAGAAGAACGATATTGCCGGGATAAACGAGAAGATACAGAAAAGAAACATACAGAAAAGAAGATACAGAAAACGATGCGGACGGGACAGGAGTCCCATCCTACGAATCACACAATAGCCTCCGCAGTGCATACTTCAAAGGCATCCGATTGACCGAAGCGACAGAACGCCTAGTTTTCTGGGGTGGGAGCTTCCTACAGACTGCCGAATTATTAAGCAAACCCTCGCGCGAGTGAATTGACGCACCGCGACTGGGGACGTAGTATCAGCGTCTGAATACGGCAACGAACAAATTTATTGTCTTCGTCGCGTGAAAATTGACTTTCTAAGCGACAGGCATCGGAGTAATCAGGATTGGCCGCTACACCTTCGCGCAGTGGTGTTTTTCAAGTTGCAACCGACAAACGCTTGGAAGCCTTCAGCGAAAGCATCAGCTTTGATCATCGCCTTTACGCGCACGATATTCGCGGTTCGATCGCCCACGCTCAAATGCTTGCCCGGCAAGAGCTTCTGACAGCTGACGAAGCCGTAAAAATTGAAGCTGCGCTTCTGGAAATACAATCGACGATTGAGCGGGGTGAGATGCAGTTTCGCCCTGAACTCGAAGACATTCACATGCACATTGAACAGGCACTGATTGAGCGCCTAGGCGATACGGGGCGAAAACTCCACACTGCGCGCAGTCGCAACGACCAGGTCAACACCGACGTCCGGCTGTGGACGCGCGATGCACTCGATCGAGTCGACGGTCTGCTGACGCGACTGCAACAGGCGTTTCTTAGCCGCTGCGACCGCGACTTCGATGTCATACTGCCGGCATACACACATTTGCAACGCGCCCAACCAGTTATTGCGCCTCACTATTGGCTGGCCTATGTTGAAAAATATGCTCGTGATCGTCAAAGGTTGGCAGATTGCCGAAAACGAGTCAACGTGTGCGGCCTCGGTGCAGCCGCTTGTGCAGGCACCACGATGCCGATCGATCGACACTGGACCGCAGAGAAGCTTGGATTTGAAGGAGTTGCCGCGAACAGTATGGATGTCAGCAGCGATCGAGACTTTGTCATTGAGTCTGCATTTGTTTTGGCAATGATTGCAGAGCACCTAAGCGGTTGGGCCGAAGAGTGGATTTTGTGGTCAACGGTCGAATTCGGTTTTATCAAGCTGCCGCATCAGTTCTGCACCGGTTCGTCGATCATGCCGCAGAAAGTAAACCCCGACACCCTCGAGTTAACTCGCGGTAAATCAGCGCGTGTTCTTGGCAATCTTCAGACTCTGTTGATTCTGGTCAAAGGCTTGCCGCTCGCTTACAACCGCGATCTCCAGGAAGATAAACCGCCGCTTTTTGATTCGTTTGAAACCGTTGTTGCCTGTCTTGAATTGGCGATTCCGATCGTTGAGCAGTCAGAACTGCGGCGTGAATCGATCGCTTCTCGGCTGGATCAAGGTTACTTGGACGCGACAACGCTGATGGAGCACTTGATGAAGCAAGGAATCCCGCAGCGGACGGCTCATCATTTGGTTGGATCTCTGGTCGGCACCGCGCAATCCCAGAATAAACGCCTGGCAGATCTGACCGACGCGGAACTAAAAGCCGCCCATCCGTCGATCGATGGTACCATTCGGGAGGTGTTAGGAGTGGAAAAAGCGGTCCAGGCCTACCAAAGTTATGGTTCAAGTAGCCCGACTCAGGTCCGTTCACAGATTGCGCGGTGGCGCGAGCAATTACAATAATAGCTTGGCTCAGCACGACGGCTCGTCACGACCAAGCGAGAAAACTCATGATTAATCCCCATCAACGTCACTACCGAACCTCAAAAATTGTCCTCGCCGTTGGCTGCGCGTGGGTCGTTTTGGGCTTGCTTTCGAACTGCTCAACGAGCCTGGGGCAGGATCCGTTTGGTGCTAGTGATCCCTTTGGTGGCACGGCTGCTCCGGCCACGGCTGATGATGTATTCGGTGGTGCAGTTGTTGCAAAGCCAGTGACGCCGGCTGCCGGTGCGACCGCGACGGTCGAAGACACCGATCCCATCGTTCGAATACTTCGAGAAAAAACACCGAGTTCACCGGTTGCGATGGCTGATGGTTTAACTTGGACGATACGCCTCAAGCGATGGGACGAAGTTGGGCGATTGCTCGATCGTATTCAAGTTCTCAATTGGTCGCTTGAACAAAAAGCGGCTGTCGCGCGTCGCATGGGTTCCGCGATGGTCCTGCGGATGCGTTCGACTGAATCGACACTCACGGATACACAAAAGGGAATTGCCGCTCAGTTATTCCAATCGCCCGCTCAGTTGACTCGCGATCCAGCATGGATCGATCAAGCGATCGATAAACTTGGCAGTGACATTCCTGCCGTGCGTCGAGCGGCTCAATTGCGTTTGCACGACACTGGTTCTGCCGGTATTGCTCGCTTGGTTAACCGCTTGCTCGCAGGTGATCCCAAGGTTTCAGCCTTGCAGCTTGCTAGCGCTACCAGCAGTTTCGGCGCTGACGGCAACGAAGCGCTCAGAGCCGCTTGTTTGATTCGCAATGCATCAGCTTCCAGTCGAGTCCTTTCAGCATTGGCTGATCTTAGTGGCGGTGATTTTGGGACGGAACTTGGTGCCGCTATGCTCAGCCGTACATTACCAATCGCTGACCAACAAAGTCTATCTAGCAAGCTAGTTAAAAAGTACCCGACGTTGCCTTCAACTCAAGCGGTTGAGAGCCATCTGGCGGCTCGTTTTAATTCCGCGTTGAAAACTTACCAACAACAGCGCGGGATGGAATCGCAGTTGACTGACCATGTATGGCGTCCAGCAGCCAATGGAACATCCATCGAACGTGTGGAAGCCTCGATTTCGGATGTAGCACTCGAGTCGGCGGCGCGGTTGGCCGCTTTTCGAATGCAGTTGCAGACGGCGACGATAGACGGATTGGTAGACAGTGCCGCGATCTTAATGCAGCGAACCTACAAAGTCCGGCCTCAGTTGTTCGCTGGTGAACTACCCAACCACATGCTTGCAGACATTGCTCCAGAAGTTCGCGGTAACGTTGGGTTTTGGCAAAACGTATTCGCTCGATGCGAAGAATGGCAGTTGCATGGTGCGGCCATTCGCTCGCTGCAGTTGATGGCTGAGGGAATCTCAACGGGCGAATTTAATGCCTCGGAGAGTTTTTTGACCAAGCTGCTTAAAGATCCGACTCCAGCGATTCGATACACTGCGCTGGAGATTCTTGCCAAGCTTGATCCCAAAGTGAACTACTACGGCAACGAATGGGCGATGGAAACCGCCGTCGAAATGACTCGACTTCAAGCTGGACCGCATGCCCTTGTGATCGGACTTCAGAGCGAACTGCGTCAAGCCGCTCAGCAGCAGATCAATCTCCAAACAAGCAGCGATGTGACGGTCGTCAACTCGGGCGCGGCAGCTCTCAAGGCACTTAATGAACCAGAACCCTTTGAATTGATCTTTATCGTCGATCGCGTTTCGGACACAACCCTCTCGCAACTGATTCAACGCATTCGCAACTCGCAGCGAGGTCGTTCACTTCCGATCGCTGTGCTAACTGATGAACTTTACAGTCATGAGCGCGATCTGATTAGTGAAACACCGGGAGTTATCACTTCGGTACTGTCGCGCAACGCAGAGCAGATGGAGCGGGTTGTTTCGATGTTGGAAGCGAGTCTAGACACAACGCCATTGTCTGCGACCGATCGAGCAAGTTTTGCTTCGTCGGCAAATCGATTTCTTGCACGTATCGCGACCAATCGCGAACACTACGCTTTTTATCCGCTCCACAGTTGGCACTCTGCTATCGTACACAGCAGTTCTCAAGGTTCTGAATCGAGCCGCCTGGCGCTGTTGTCGGGGCTTGGTACAGCTGAATCGCAGTGGAAACTCGCGGGCCTGACCACAGCAGCGAGCGCCAGTGAGCAAGATCGAGTCGAAGCCGCCAAGGCGTTCGCTCGGTCAGTAAAGAAGTTTGGTATGAACTTGCATCGCGACAACGTGGTGCAAGCTTACGAACTATACAACGAACTTGGTACCAAGGACCCAGTTGCTACGAAAGCGATGGGCTTGGTACTGGATGTAATCGAAGCACAAGCTGGAAAGGCTCCCTGGCCGGAGGGGCTTTAGCATAGCGAAGGATGCTGTGACCACCGCGTCGCTCATCTCAATTTCCCTTTGAGTCGGCCATGACACGTAACGCTTCAAGGCCGCAGGAATGTCAAGGTACGGATTCCAATCTCAAACACGCGATACGGGCTCTCCCGTTGCCGGAATTATCGGCAGTAGCCCTGCTATGGAGGAGGTCTATCAGCTCACCCGTCGTGTCGCAAAGAGCAACGCTTCGGTCTTGTTGCTCGGTGAAACCGGTACGGGAAAAGAGCTCATCGCCGGCGCCGTTCATAAGCTGAGTAATCGCAGCAGCGGCCCCTTCGTCAAAGTCAATTGCGGGGCGCTGAGTGAAAGCTTGCTCGAAAGTGAACTTTTTGGACATGTACGCGGCGCGTTTACCAGCGCCGTCGCAAACCGTACGGGCCGATTCGAAGCCGCCCATAGTGGAACGATCTTCTTGGACGAAATCAACAGTACTTCTTTGATCCTTCAAGTGAAACTCCTCCGGGTTTTACAAGAGCGGGAATTCGAGCGTGTTGGCGATACGAGCACGATCACGGTCGACACGCGAGTTATTGCCGCGAGCAACCGCGATCTCTCTCAGGAGGTTAAAGACGAACGCTTCCGCGAAGATCTTTACTGGCGATTAAATGTGGTTCCGATCCAGATTCCACCCCTTCGAAAACGCATTGAAGATATCCCGGATCTGGTCGCCTTCTTTTTGAATCACTACAGCGAGACCAATCAACGTTTCGTAGTTCATATTCAAAAAGAAGCTATCGAAGCGATGCAGGATTATCACTGGCCCGGTAACGTCCGCGAACTGCAAAACTACGTCGAACGAGCCGTTGTGATGGCCGACGAAGATGAACTGACCGTTGAATTGCTACCCGCCGTTGTTCGCAGCGGTGGCAGTAGCAGTCCCGGAACGGTCAATCTGCGCGGCCTCGACCTCGATACGCTGACGCAAGAGGTTGTTCAGCAAGGTGTGCGTGCCGCCGAACTTGAAAAAGCTGAACTGCACTCGTTCGTCGTCAATCGCGTCGAAAAGGAGCTGATCTCGCAAGTGCTCGCAAGTTGCAACAACGTTCAAACCAAGGCCGCAGGAAAGCTCGGGATTAATCGCAATACGTTGCACAAAAAGCTTAAAGAGTATGGGCTGGAAAGTGCTGAGGAAGGGGAATAGTTCTTGGTCGCAGATGCTAGATGCTAGATGCTAGATGCGTAGGTTCTAGCTTCTAGCTTCTAGCTTCTAGCATCTAGCTTCTAGCTTGTAAGTTGTGGCAGACCGGTTTTGCGCGCGTTATACTCCAGTTGCTTCCTTCTATTTTCACGGGGCCTGACATGAACATTGCACTGGCTACGACTTGGGAAGATCGAATGACAGATCTCGGTAATATCTCGATTAGCAGAGTCCGCTCCGAACCGGCACCTGGTACAGCAACTGTCGAAGATGTCGTTCGGCTGCGCGCAACTGAACGACGATTGTACGAGCTGGTCGATAGAACTTTGGTGGAGAAAGCGATGGGATGGCCCGAGTCGTTTTTGGCAGGAATACTGTTGCACTGGTTACACAATTATCTTGACGAACATCCGCTTGGCGTTGCAACTGGTCCAGACGGCATGACACGACTATTTGGGGATACGGTACGCGGACCTGACGTAGCTTTCGCCGCTTGGGCGAGACTGCCTGGCGGTAGGATTCCGATGGAGCCGGTACCAGACCTTGTGCCAAATTTTGTTATCGAAGTGCTAAGCGTTGGAAATACCTATGCCGAGATGTCACGCAAACGTCGCGAGTACTTTCACGCAGGCGTAGAACTGCTGTGGATGGTTGATCACCGCTCGCGAAATGTAACTGTATTTAGTTCGCCTCAAGATGCCATGGTCACAGTCGAAGGACAAGATCTGGATGGCGGCAACGTACTACCCGGCTGGCGAGTTGACGTTTCCGATTTGTTCCGTCGACTTGATCGCAACGCGGAACGCTAAGCGCCGGCCAGCGATTCGCGTTTTTTGCCAATCGTCGCAATCAACTGCTTCTGTGGAGCCGCGAACTTGGCGAGCCCTTCAGTCATCAGTGTGTCATGAAGATGCTCCACGTTTACAGCTGCGTTCAGTTCGTTGACGATGGAAGCCGGTGGTAGCCTATCGACTTGGCGATCGAACTTGAAATTGCCAGCAGCGATAACGGCATTCGTGTCAGGCGGGTTGGTTTGAATATCGCTTCCTGCCAGCGCGGCGACATATTTTTCTTTGGGGTCTTTCGGATCTTTGGTACCTGTACTCGCGAAAATAATCTCTTGCTTCAATCGCGTCGGATGCTTGCTCCAAAAATGTTGATTGTCTAACCAAATCTGTTTGGCATTCACGATACCCAGTTGCCCCTGCGCTTCGGGCGATAGATTCGGTAGATGCTTGCTTGAGTACTGATCCACACGTGAGACAAAGATACTGTAGACGCTTTTGAAATTGTCTAAGTTGTCGAGTTTTTTCACGCCTTCCCAGACGTTGTTGCGAGCAGTGTGATATTGATCCATCGTAAATACAAGCGTCACGTTCAGGGAGATTCCCTGTGCGCTTAAAGAGCTGAGTGCCTCGAGTCCGGCAGGTGTGGCTGGCACTTTGATCATGCGGTTTTGATGGCCAGCCGACCACTGCTTGCCCAGTTCGATGTAACGTTCAACCCGCTCTGCATGCGGCAGGTCCAACTCGACATCTTCGATTAAAGGATCGAGTTCAAAGCTAACCCAGCCCGCGTTACCGTTTGTTCGCTTCCATACTGGCAAAAAGGCAGCTTGAGCATCGCTCACTAGTTGATCGGTCAGAGCCCACGCGATCTCGGAATCACTTTTTCCCGAAGAGATCAATTTGACGAGCGGTTCGTCAAAACGTCCGGTCTCAATTAAAGCGCCAATAATGATGGGGTTGCTAGTTGCACCGACTGCACCCCAATCTAAATTCAGCTTTACCAACGCGGGATCAATTGAATCGAGGTAGAGGTTGGTGCCAGTGGCAACAAGGCTGGCGATGGATGCATTGGGCATGCTGTTCAATTCCAATATCTTGTGGTGAGTTGAATTTCTCGAATGACTAAAGTCTTTCATCCCCATTTTCGGTCATCGACCCTCAGTTGGCAATAACCGTAACGTGTGCTTCCAAGCCCGAGAATTAGTAGCTTGGGCCGCTTGGGCCTCCAGGCCCGAGAATTAAAGTAGCTTGGGCCTCTAGGCCCGAGACCCAAGGCTAACTTCTATCCGAAGAACATTCCTCTCGTTTGACGCACAATGCATTTATGCGTGGGAGCGCTATGCTTGCCGAGACGCAAGAGCGACTTAAGGATTCACTCTCTGCCCAGCTGTAGATCGGTTCAACGAACGAAAATGCTCTGCAAACTCAGCGCGCCAATTTGGTAGCTCGATGGCGATGACTCTCGACAAGGGCAAGGTTTCCTGATTCTTGCGATGCATTTCCAACTGCTGGACTAGATGCTGTCTGGTTTGCGGTTTGCGATGAAGAAGAAAATGCGCCCATGCCCAACTGTCTCGGTATTGGTTAGTGCCTAATTGCTCGATAGTTCCAAGCTGCTCAAGTTCATTCAACGCGGGAACATAATCGCGGTCGAGGCCTTCGATCACTTGTGCAAGGTGCGGATTGCCAAACATCCGTGACGCTTCAGGTACTTCAAAATACTCCGCTAATCCTTCGTCCAACCAAAGCGGCAGTGGACTGGATTGGTCATTGAGCAATCCGTGGACTACTTCGTGCCGGATGTCTGTTCGTACATCGGGATGCCAATGTGCAAACAGCATGCCTGGGCCGCGATGTTGAATGAATAGCGCCCGCCGTTCGGGCACATTGGGAAAGTAATTTTTGATATAGCGCGTATATTCTTTTGAACTGGCGAATAAGACGACGTGAATCGGTTGGTCGGCGGTGGGAATTGCCAGTAAACGTGAGACTTCACCTGCGATGTTGCCCAGTTCGCTTAGTAACGGCTCGTTCGACGCTAACTCAAAGTCGCTGTGAATATGGAATCGCCCGACTTGTCGCTGTGTCACCCACTGTGTTGTAGGCTCAGTTGAACTTAGACCGCCATTGAGCGAACCACTTGTCCAAATAGCAAGTGCGAGCATCGCGGTCGTGATTCGACGTTTCATCCACCAAGCTTTCCAAAATGAATCATCAGCTTTCGCTGGTTAGTTCGATATCAGAAATTTTGGACTCGCGTCCAGTGGGTTTGTTGGTTTTGGACTCGCGTCCAGTGGGTTTGTTGGATTGTTGAGAAACTAGAAATGTGCCGTCTCCAATTTCCGCGAAAACTGCTACAAAACGTTCTGGAAAACCAAGGGTTTTCGCTTTTGAATCGCCGAATCGCAGTTTTGGACTGCCCGCGTGGTATAATTCCAAAGTGGCCATAGCTTGCGGTCTCGCACGCGATTTGTTATTGCTATCCTTTCATGAACCATAAGTTGTTGCAGCGAAATCATGATTACTGAGTATCGGAACTGAGAATCGGACCGCTTGCCACAATTGCCGGAGTGCTTGATTAGGATGACTAATAACGTTGAAGAGACGATTATCGTCACCTTCGAGCATCTTGACGCATGCTTGATGCTTGCAGCAGATATTGCGCCTGTTAGTGAACCACAGCAGTTGGTCGATTTACTGCCGGAATGTTCGCCTCCAGCTCAACGACTGATTCTCTCCGAACTGGTCAAATTCGATATGGCTCAGGCGGCCGATGCGGGGGAGTTGCGGTCGTTGGATTTTTACCGCGATATTCTTGAGCCGCTCTACACGGCACGTCAGATTCCATTCGATTTAGTGCTGGAAGAAATTCAGATTCGGCGGGCGTCAGGTGAGACACCTAGTCTGGAGGACTACAGCGATCGCTTTCCGCATTTGTGCGGAATCATCGCTGAGTTCTTGGGACGTCAAAGTCCACGGCGCTCCACCAATGCGCTGGGCAAACCTCCAGTCTTCTCGCCCGGGTTCACGATTGATGATTTCCAAGTTGTGAGAACCCTGGGCCAGGGCGCGTTTGCCAGCGTCTATCTCGCGCGGCAGTTATCCATTCAGCGACTTGTAGCACTGAAAGTATCCCAGCACGGAAGTGATGAACCGCTGGCTTTATCGCAGCTTGATCACCCAAACGTGGTCCGATTGTACGATCAGCGCCGCATCACGACTCCGGATGCGATTTTGCTGTACATGCAATATGTGCCCGGCGGTACTCTATCGGATGCGATTAAGTCGACTTGCAATTCACCTGCAGAGGAGCTTAGTGGTAAGTCGCTACTGCAAACCGTTGATGCTGCGCTATTGACCGCTGGCCAGCAGTTGCCCGACCATTCAACGGATCGCGACCAACTCGCAAGTCTCGATTGGCCGCGAGTGGTAGCTTGGTTGGGGATACAGCTTTCTGAAGGACTGGCTGCGGCTCACGAACGCGGCATCATGCATCGCGATGTGAAGCCTGCAAACATTCTGTTAACCGCTGAAGGTGTTCCCAAGTTGGCGGACTTCAACGTCAGCTTCGGTGGTACAGCGGGTGGTGCAGGAGCTGCAGTTCATTTTGGCGGTTCACTCGCCTACATGTCGCCGGAACAATTGCAAGTCGCGGATCCACGAGCCGAAGGTCGGGCTGAGGACCTTGACTGTCGATCCGATCTCTATTCGTTAGCCATAGTGTTGTGGGAAACTTGGCATGGACGGCGCCCGTTTCAACCTTCCGACATGTTTGATAGTTGGAGCAACGCGCTCGAGCAACAGACCGCCATGCGGCATGAACAACCCAAGGTCTTTCGACCAGGCCATTCGGCTGCGGGCCGCGTCCTTGAAAAAGCGCTTCGCCAGACTCTTAGTCATGACCGCGATCTGCGACCGCGTAATGGTAAGGAACTTGCCGGGCGCTTGCGATTGGCGTTGAACGCCGAAGCGGCGGAGTACTTTGAGCCTGCTGCAGACAGTTGGCGAGCTCGCATCTTAAGCCTTCCAAATTTGCTTGTCGCCGGTTTGATTGTTTTCATTCCAAACGGGTTGGCTGGTGCGCTAAATTACCAATACAATCTCAACTCAATTTGGCAGAACTATAGTGATCAGGAATTTCTGGAATTCTTTGAAAACGTATCGTTTGTAATCAACTGCATCGCCTTCCCGTTAGGGATAGCACTTTTGATCATTATTAACCAACCTCTGAGGCGAGCTATTTCGCAGGCTCGTGCTCAGCAACCGGCCACTGAAGAAGGACTCGACGCGGCCTGGAATCTGGGGCATCGCGCTGCCATGATTGGTGGTTGGATGTGGTCGATTTCGGGAATCGTTTTTCCTGTCGCACTGCGGATGAGAGAACCCAATTTTTCGCTCAACAGCGCGATTGAGTTCTTTTTAAGTCTTGTGATATGCGGTGGTTTTGCCTGGATCTATCCATTTTTCGGAATATCGTTGGTCGCAACCAAAATCTACTATCCGTACTTGGTTGCTCCTACGATGACTGACCCGAAACTTGCCGAGCGAGCCGAACGTACGGTTCGTCGGGCGACCAATTATTTGGCAACCGCTGCGGCGATTCCGTTACTTGCGCTTGGACTTTTGGCGCTGCAAAGCAATTCTGTAGCCGTCGACCCCGAAACAGGCGAGGTTGAAGCTGGCAATCGAGCATTCTTGCTTGCGATTGTACCGTTAACTGCTATTGCGCTGCCGTTCGCTTTCTTAGCTCATCAGCGAATTCTCGAAGCCTGTAAGACGCTTCGGTCAGTGTTGACCGTGGGTTAAGTGGCGTATGCTTCCAGCTTGCGATTTTATTAAGAAGAAAAGATCGCAAGCAGGATGCATACGCCACTTAAGACCGCAAGCTTGAAGCATACGCCACTTAAGACCGCAAGCAGGATGCTTACGCCACATCGCAAGCAGGATGCTTACGCCACTTAGACCTCCGTTCCGGTGTAGAGGGGCGACATTACAGTGCCGTTTAGCAGATGATGCGGGCGGCTGAGGGGATCTGTCAGTTGAACGTCGCGACCGACACCGAGCGCATTGAAGATCGTGCTGCACAGATCAGCAGGTGACCAAGCTCGAGTTAACGGATAAGCGGCCATGGCATCAGTCTGGCCGACTACTGTTCCGCCACGAACTCCAGCCCCAGCAAAAATCGCCGAGTAAGCGTGAGCCCAATGGTCGCGCCCGGGAATCGATTCACCTGGAAGAGTCGAAATTTTTGGCGTACGCCCAAATTCACCCATAACAATTAAAAGTGTTTGTTGCATCAAGCCTGCCGCAATCAAATCGTCCGTCAACGCAGCAAGGCCTTGATCAAGCTGTGGCAAAAGCTTGTTCTTCAATCTTCCCCAATTGTCGACGTGTGTATCCCAAGTCTGAACGATACCCATCGTCGCTTGAACGATCGGCACGCCGGCTTCCAACAAGCGTCGAGACAACATCAGCGATTGACCAAATTTGTTTCGGCCATAGCGATCACGTGTTGCATCGGTCTCGCGTGTCACTTCGAACGCTTCGCTCATTTTACCCGAGGTCAGGAGATTGAAGGCTACATCTTGCTGTTCCCGAAACGAAGTCGCATCGGCGCTCGTCAAATGATGGTCGCCTCGATTGAACGATTCAAGCAGTGCGCGCCGCGACTGCAAACGCGGCATGTTCATCTCAGCGGGCATAGCCAAAGCCGAGGCGCGAAAATCCTTTTCGTTGGGATCGCCTTGAATCTGCCAAGGGTCATGCTTGGGTCCAAGAAATCCCGCGTGTTGACCAGGCCAAGTTAACGGGCCTTCAATGAGGTAATTCGGCAACGTAACACCGCTAGGGATACCATCGGTTCGCGGGCGAACGTAATCCAATGCCGCAGCATAATTTGGAAAATCACTGCGACTTTCAACGCGATCTAAATCCGTTCCACCGCGCGGAACAGGAGTGGGCCGGCCAGTTAAGGCCACATGGGTCGCAAGCAGATGATTGTGTTCACGATGAGCCATCGAACGGACAATACACCAGCGGTCGGTCTGCTGTGCAAACTTGGGCATGTGTTCACAAACAGCGACTCCTGGAATCGTTGTCGAGATCGTTTTGAATTCGCCACGTACTTCAGCAGGCCCCTCAGGTTTGGGATCCCACATATCGAGCTGACTGGGACCACCGCTGAGCAGCACAATCATCACCGATTTAGCTTTGCCAGCACCCGGCTCATGGTTCTCGCCCGCTCGAAGCCGACCTGCGAAAGGCACTGTAGCCGCTACTACGCCAGCCGCACCCGCTCTCAAAAATCGACGGCGATCAAAGCCAAATATGGGTTCTTGCATGGTGCGTGCCTACGATATTCAGGTGGGATAGCTAGCGGATGCCGCAGAAATTTAAATATGTTCAAAATAAATCTCAGCTTATTGAGCATCTACATTGTAGCCATCGGCTCTATCTGGATGCAACACGCTTTGACTGTGGCCAAGGCTTCTAGCGTGAGAACGGAGCTTAGGCCTCCAGCGGGCATGGCGAAAAGTCGTGAATGAATACCGTAGCGGAAGCCGTCAAGGCTTTCGGAGATTGCATTTGCGGGGGCAGTGTCGCATGAACGAAATGCTTGACGCATTCCGCTACCGACTTTCAGCCATCCCAGCTTCCAGCCTGGGACCGTAGCTTGGGCTTCCAGCAGTTGGTCGACCGGTTTATAACGCAATAAACGTTCAGAATGCGCCGAAATTCCTGGGCTGGTTGTCAAACAGGTTGGAGAATCGACCATGGTTCGCGTAGAATGGTGGCTTCGGATTCAAATTTCCCGACACTTTGGATGACGCATTCCAAGTGTCGGCTCAACTAAGAGGGATGACAAGTCGTGGAACCGTTCACGATTCAGTGCTCGACGTGCCAGAGCTTAATTCGAGTACGCAATCCGAAAATGATTGGGCAGATTGTCAATTGTCCTAAATGCAACTCCATGTTGCAAATCGCTGCGCCTGAAGTCTCTAAAACTCAGAACAGTGATGGACGTCAGATACGCGTTGAATCGCATCGCGGCGTCATTGACTCGAGTGCAATGACGAAAGAAGCATTTGCACCAGAGCTTGAGGACGAGTACCGGATTGCGCCGAGCCCAGTCACCGGTCCGACCGCAGAGCAGGCGATCAGCAGTTCAACGAAATTGGTTGCGCCGCCACGAGTCGACGACGGGCCAACGTTCGAGGACCCGTTTCAGGCCGCTTTTTTACCGCCGCAAAAATTTGCCAGTCCGCAATCAGCCAGTCCGCAATCAGCCAGTCCTCAGGTAGCCAGTCCTCAGGTAGCCAGCCCGCCGACTACTCAATCAGCCAACGACTCGAATCACATTCAACTGATGGCGGTACGTCGAGCAGCCCGCCGTCGGCAGGTGTTGATGGTGGCCGTGATGGGCTCCAGTGGCGTTCTGTTGGCAGGCATGTTGTTTGTCGGTTTCTTGTATTGGTACACCAGCAAACCCACTCCTGCGATTGCTAAAAATTCTTCCAACGAAGGCCAGAAGCATGTAGGTCCAAAACGCGAGAGCGAACAGAATGTGTTTCAAGACCCACTAGCTGAACCCGATCTCGATCCGCTTGATGAACAGTTTCTCTCCAACGAAGCCAGTCCCGACTCAAGTAAACTGCCCGTAGCCATAGCAGAACCGCCGCGCGAAACGAATTCAATTAGCACTGCGGTAGCAAATGCGATCGCGCCACCCGAGAAAGCTCAGCCACCAGTTCCTGATCAGCCAAATAACTCCGACTCAGCCGCAACTGAACAACCGGTTGCACCGAACACCGACGATGATGTCAAATCAACTGCCGAACCGACCGCCGAACTGCCCGACCAGCTCAAGAAATTCCAAAGCATACTCAATACAACCATTGAGCCACAGTTCTTGGAAGATCAAGCGATCCAGAAGGCACCACCGACCGCAAAGGAACTTGGACTTTCATCGGGACAAGATGCAAGGGCAATGCCTGCAGTGGATGTGGCCAAGCATATGAAAACGACGGTCACCGGATTGATTGTCCCACCGAGTTCAATATCGAATGCTGTCAGCCAATGGGTCCAGGTTAGCGGCATTCCCACGGTGGTGGATCTCGATTCATTGGCTGCGGCGGGAGTTGATCCTTACAAGTCGATCGGCAAGATTCTCGTCAGTTCCGAATCACCCTTAGAACAGGTTGCGGCGGCGATTGCCAAGGAGATTGGCGTCGAGTCCAAAGTAATTGAAAACCAGTTCCTGGTTTTTCAGGCATCTGAAGAGGCAGTACGTCAGCACCTGCCGACTTCGATCAAGATCAGCGATCTCGTCGATAACGATCAGCAGCCGTGGCTCGTCGAGACGCTTGATCACATCTGGCCTGAATACGAAGGAAAGTGGGTTGTCCGCGACGACGAACTGACCGTCGATCCAGTCGTGGTTGACACGTTGGCTTGGTTTTGGGCGGTGCGGATGCTTGAGTCCTGGCGACTTGCCGCTGGTGTAGAAACGCAGCTGGACAAGACCAAGCTTGACCAAGCAAAAGTTGCGACTAAGTTCGTCGACCCAGAGAAACTTCCAGGACTAAACAAACCCTTAAGTTTAACGCTAGTTAACCGTGCACCAGTTGCCCAGATCGTTTCCGAGATAAGCGCTGCCAGCAAGATGCAGGTATGGGTTGACTGGGCCAGCGTTGGTCAAAAGGGACTTGGTCCAAACACTATCGATTTTATGGTTACCAAAGACCGCAGTTTGCGACAATGCTTGCGGGATTTAGCGGAGAAGTACTCACTGTATGTGGCTTGCGAAGATGAAAGATCGATTTTTCTAACCACAGCTGAGACCTACCGTGCTTCGCCGAGGCTTTACGTTTTCCCAAGCCAAGGAAAAACGGCTGAGCAATGGATCGATGAGCTGCAACCACTTACTCCGGCGACCGCCAACGCCGCTCATCCGGTGCAAGCATACCTAACTCCTGGGGGCGAATTCGTTATCGTCCGCTGCTGCCGGCCTCGTATTCGCAGCTAGGCTCAATGAAAAATGAACTGTTGGTAATGAACGGAACGCTTGCTGTGCAATATGGGGTGGATGTTGTATATTTTGTTCATGGCGGCATCGGACAGGCGGGGCCGCGTTTAAGTTGGCAACCTTTCGGAGTTCCCGAAAGCGCCGCTGCAAGATGAATCGAATTCCATGAAGATCTGTGTTCCCCAGGAATCATTTCCAGGTGAGAAAAGAGTTGCTACAACTCCCGAGATTGCGGAGAAGTTGATCGCTATGGGTTTTACCGTAGCCATCGAATCCGGAGCGGGCATCGGTTCGGACTACACTGACGACGCTTACCGAGAAGCCGGCGTCGAGATTCAAGATGCGGCAACACTTTGGTCAACCGCAGATGTGATTCTCAAAGTTCGTTCGCCGGTTGCATCAGAAGTCGAACAGATGAAAACGGGTTCGTGGCTGATTAGCTTTATCTGGCCTGCACAACAACCCGAACTGTTAAAAAGCTTTGCAGCCAAACAAGCTACTGTGCTAGCGATGGACTGCGTGCCGCGCATTTCTCGAGCTCAGAAAATGGATGCGCTGAGTTCCATGGCCAACATCGCGGGCTATCGAGCAGTCATCGAGGCCGCACATCAGTTCGGTCGTTTCTTCACCGGTCAAGTTACTGCTGCGGGCAAAGTTCCACCAGCCAAAGTGTTCGTTATCGGAGCGGGTGTCGCGGGACTGTCGGCGATCGGTGCTTCTGTAGGCCTCGGGGCTATTGTCCGGGCCAGCGATACGCGTCCCGAAGTCGCCGATCAGATCCGTTCGATGGGCGCTGAGTTTGTTCCAGTAAACTATGAAGAACACGGCGCGGGTGAAGGCGGTTACGCACGTTTGATGAGCGAGGGATACCAAAAGGCGCAAAAAGATACTTATGCGCGACAAGCCATCGATGTCGACATTATCATCACGACCGCTCAGATCCCTGGCAAACCAGCTCCTAAACTGATAACCGCTGGAATGGTCGAGTCGATGAAGCCGGGAAGCATTATTGTCGATCTCGCCGCAGAGCAAGGTGGCAATTGCGAGTTGACTGAGCCAGGTAAAGTTGTCGTCAAAAATGGTGTTACGATTATTGGATATACCGATCTGCCGAGCCGACTCGCAAAACAAGCCAGCAATCTTTACTCGAACAACCTGCTGCGATTGATCCAACATTTATGTCCGAAGAACGATGGCCAGCTTTCCGTCGATATGGAAGATGTGTTATCGCGTGGGACAACGGCGGTTTTCGCAGGCGAAATTACGTGGCCGCCTCCTAGCCCCAAGATCGCGCTGCCGTCCGGCGCCACCAGCCCTGTGCCAACACCAGCGGTCACAACGAATGGAAAGAATGGAAAGAAGACGCACGGTGTGGCGCAGCCTATGCTGCTGGTCGCAATTGGTATCGCAGTTTTGTTAGCTTTTGGCAGCTTTGCACCCCCATCGTTCATCAGTCACTTTACCGTTTTTATTTTAGCTTGCTTCGTGGGCTACATGGTTGTGTGGAACGTAACTCCAGCCTTGCACACGCCTCTGATGAGCGTCACGAATGCGATTAGCAGTATTATTGCTATCGGGGCCATCATGCAACTTTCTGGAACAAGCGTTATTATTCAGATCTTGGCAGGCGTTGCTCTAATGTTAACAGCGATCAACATGTTTGGCGGATTTGCGGTCACCCAACGGATGCTGGCCATGTTTCGCCGATAACGAGATTAGACTGAAACGATTTACTGGAAGTAGAGATTCTGAAATGATCGGCGTACCTCTCATGTTGGCCGCCTACTTAGGCGCAGTTGTGCTGTTCATTCTCAGCCTTGGCGGGTTTAGCAAACAAGAAACCGCTAGTCGTGGCAACTGGTACGGAATGGCTGGAATGTCGCTAGCCATGATCGTCACCATACTGGGCTCTAATTTCGGAGCGAATGGTACGCCCATTGGATTCGCTTGCTTAATCATCGCCTTGGCGGTCGGCGGGCCGATTGGATTCATCGCGGCAAAGAAAGTCGAAATGACTCAAATGCCCGAACTGGTCGCGCTCATGCATAGCCTCGTCGGACTTGCTGCAGTCCTGATCAGCTTGATTAGTTACTATGCGGCGCCTGACCACGCGACTAACACCGAAGCGACCATCCACCTCGTCGAAATCTATCTGGGTGCTTTTATTGGCGCCGTCACCTTGTCAGGTTCATTGGTCGCGTTTGGAAAACTCTCCGGCAAGATCAGCGGCAAGCCCCTGCTGCTCCCAGGTCGACATTGGCTCAACTTGGTCGCGTTAATAAGCATCATCGTTCTCGGCTACTTCTTTGTCGTATCGTCATCGATCGCTGTGGTATCGGTTGCGATGTTCTTGATGCTCGCTTTGTCGATCGCATTTGGAATTCATCTGGTCATGGCCATTGGTGGAGCTGACATGCCAGTTGTCGTCTCCATGCTCAATAGTTATTCAGGTTGGGCTGCTTCGGCAACTGGTTTCATGCTCTCCAATGATCTCTTGATCGTCACGGGGGCATTAGTCGGTTCCAGCGGAGCTATATTGTCTTACATCATGTGCGAAGCGATGAACCGAAGTTTTCTGTCGGTGATCTTAGGGGGCTTTGGTACCGAGAGTTCCTCTGCGTCGCCCAAGCCCACGGTCGCCATCGAAGGCGAAGTGACTCCCATATTGGCCCACGAAGTTGCTTCGTTGATGAGCGACGCAAAACGGGTCATCATTGTCCCCGGTTATGGCTTAGCCGTCGCGCGGGCTCAGCATTCCATTTGTGAAATAACCAATTTACTGATGGCAAGCGGCGTCGAAGTTCGCTTTGCGATTCATCCGGTCGCTGGCAGAATGCCCGGTCATATGAACGTCTTACTCGCCGAAGCCAAAGTGCCCTACGATATCGTTTTTGAAATGGATGAAGTCAACGATCTGTTTAGTACAACCGATGTTGCACTAGTGGTAGGTGCCAACGACATCGTCAATCCCGCAGCACAGGAAGATCCGCACAGTCCGATCGCCGGAATGCCCGTTCTTGAAGTTTGGAAAGCAACCAACTCCATCGTATTGAAACGCAGTATGGCTTCGGGCTATGCGGGAGTCGACAATCCGCTATTTTACAAACCGAACAACCGCATGTTGTTCGGCGATGCAAAAAACATGCTCGACGAAATTTTAACCACACTGCGGAAGACGGCAGCCAAAACCGGTGCTGCGTAGAATGTCACTTGAAAACTAAGCAAAACACGAGCTTCGAATGTCGATCAAATCCGACTTGCCAGACGTATCGCCTCATCCTCAGTCGATTTACTATTCGGCAATCTCGAGCGGCTTGTATGCAACTTATGTGGTCGGCGTAAGTGCCTTGATGTTGATCTTAAATTCGGTGCTATGCCTATCGGCACACTCTGCGTTAACTCTCTTTGGCCCTCAATGGCTTACCAACAACCCAGCCGTGCAGCCACAAGCGAGCCAGATGTTCTATTTTTTGGCACCCGTCGTTTTGATGGTCGTTGAATGGAACTTGCTCGACCGAATACAAAGACTCTTCAGTAACGAGCAAAACTGAAGGGTTGCCCGAAAGCTGTTTCAGATCCGCCTAACCGCCGAACAATGCAAACCGGCAAGTGAGCTGTCGGCGCTAGTTTTGATGTTGCGAACTTTGGTTTTGCCCGATCACTTGGTTTTTGTTTGCCGTCTTGCCAGCGCATCTTCAATTGCTTTCGCGACCTGTTTTGCGAGCGTAGCAGAGCCTTCGGCTGTGAAATGGACATTTTTCGGCTGTTGGATTTCCTTCAGCTTTGGCAATGCGAAGGCGTGCAAGTCATCGATGTCGATCCCATTGTCCTTCATGACTTGTTCAGCAATCGTGTTGTACTGAGTCGCTTCGTCAGACACTCTGCCGGCCGCACCTTCGGGTACTGGTGTCGTCGAGCACCAAATAAGTTCCGCGCCGGTCATCTTCAACTTGGCAACAATCGTTCTTAAGTTCTTCTCGTACTCGTCGGCTGGCACTTGATGTCGCGCCCCTGCGTCATCTGGATCAGCTCGCTTTGAACCGTCGCTAGTGTAGAAAACGATGTCGTGCAATCCAAAGTTAAAATGAATCAC
Organism: Planctomycetia bacterium; assembly: GCA_031412515.1. Classification (GTDB taxonomy): domain Bacteria; phylum Planctomycetota; class Planctomycetia; order Pirellulales; family Pirellulaceae; genus Aureliella. The sequence continues at coordinate 40,613 of JANODD010000027.1, forward strand.
ATCCCACTTGCCGGTTCCCAGCCAGTCGTGCATCGATTTAACGCCGCGTGAACTTGGGCCACAGTTGGTACTCGGTCGCAATACATTTGCTTTACCGGCAAGCAGCTTTCGCACCGGAATCGTGTAGCCCATAGAGATGGAATCGCCGATCAGCAATACCCTCGGCAAGCTTGGGTCTTCTTCGACTTGTGCAAAGGCTGGCTGAGCACGGTCAGCTGCTGCCGGTTTTTTATCTTGTCGAGTGTCTTGCGCCGGTAAACTAACGCTCAAGCAAACAAGAACGGAGTACAAAGCAACGTTTAATAAATTCAACGCAAATCTAATGTCCCTACGCGGCATGTTCGTTAAGATCCTGTTTCCCAAATTTTGATTAATTGCCAACAACCTACAATATAGCCGATTTGCCCCGGCAGACCGAAATTTTTGGGGTGACACGCCCTGAGGCTTGCGAAGGGCGTGGTGAACGTCGCTCAAACCACGCCCTTCGCAAAGCCGCAAACCCCAGAGCGTGCCGAGCGTGCCACCCAAACATGATCGAACTACGTTCGTAATTTGCCGAAGAAGCAGTCATTTGGAAATTCCTTTCCATCCAACATACGGCCACAGCTTGAGTTTTTCACACGAGCAACGTAGCCTATGGGTTCGTTCAGTCGAACGAAGCACTCAGACGTACACGTCGCGATCGTCTTATAGTCCGATGATCGCGCATTCATTCAAGCCAAGTAGGAAAGGCCTCGCATGCCAAGAATCATTAAACTGCTTGCACTCCAAATTGCAATCCTAAACATCTGGAATCCGATGAATTCTATCGCGCAGGAACAATCGAAGAACAACTACGGTATCGTCATTCACGGTGGAGCGGGTGGTGAGCCCGACAAATGGACGGATGAATACAAAGCAAAACGGACTGCTTCGTTGAAAATCGCACTGGACGTAGGCGTCTCATTGCTTAAAGACAACAAGTCAGCCATTGACGTTGTAGAACAAGTCGTCCAAGTGCTCGAAGACGATCCGATCTTCAATGCTGGCCGTGGTTGCGTTCTTAACGAAGCTGGCGAACATGAGCTTGATGCGGCAATCATGGACGGTTCCAATCGTGCTTGCGGCGCCGTCGCGAGTGTGCGAAAAACAAAGAACCCTATCTCGCTCGCCCGACGCGTAATGACCGAGACGAAACATGTTTTTCTAATTGGTAATGGTGCCGATGAGTTCGGCGTTACGCAGAAACTTGAACAAGCTGGTCCAGAGTATTTCCGCACAACGCAGCAGATCGAAGCATGGGAAAAGTGGAAGAAGAAGATTCCTGATCAAACGCTACACCGACCGAAAGCTCAAGGCGACGAAGACGAACAACTCTATCTCGGTACCGTCGGCTGCGTTGTGCTCGACACGAAAGGCAATTTGGCCGCGGCCACGAGCACAGGCGGACTGATGGGCAAACGTTGGGGACGCGTTGGTGACAGTCCCATCATCGGCGCGGGCACCTATGCAGACAATGCAACGTGCGCCGTTTCTGGCACCGGCGTCGGCGAGGATTTCATCCGCAACAACGTTGCTGCTGACATTGCCTCGCGTATGCGCTACGGTTCAAAGTCGTTAGCGGAATCAGCCAAAGCAGTTGTGCAAACCGTGTTGCCTGAAGATTGCGGTGGCATCATTGCAATTGATCATGCCGGCAACATTGCGATGGAGTTTAACACTCCTGGCATGTCGCGCGGGGCCGCCAATTCCAAAGGCCGATATGAAGTACTACTGGCCAAATAGTGGATATGCTTTCAGCTTGCCAGTAGTGGGGCATGCTTCCAGCTGGCATGGCGAAGAGTCGTGGATGAGTACCGTAGCGGAAGCCGTCAAGGCTTTCGGAGGTTGAATTTGCGTGGAAAAGTCGCATGAACGAAATGCTTGACGCATTCCGCTACCGACTCGTAGCCATCCCAGCTTCCAGCTTGCCATCCTTGCAGTGGTAAGCTTCCACTTCCTGCACATCAAAATTAATATCGCTACTCAAGCAATATCCTAGCGATGCTGACATACACAACGATACCAATGATGTCGTTCATGCCCGCGACAAACGGGTTGCTCATAATGGCCGGTTCTAGTCCGAGCCGACTGAACAGCATGGGTAAGATTGAACCAGTCACGGTCCCGCAGACAACTACGACCAAAATCGTGATAGGAACAACCCACGCCGAGGTCGGATTAGGGGCGATGAACAGCGCCAATGCTAGCCCTAACATTGCTAGAAACGCTCCTAACAACAATCCTTGCACCAGTTCTCGCCAAACCGTCTTCATCCAATCCTCAAGTCGCACATCGCCGGTGGCCATGGCACCAATGATCAGTGTCGAAGACTGGCTGCCCGAGTTACCGCCGGATCCAAGTACTAGCGGAAGGAACCATACTAACCACTTGAACTTTTCGAGTTCAGGTTCATAGTGTCGAAGTACCAGCGCAGTTAACATTCCCGCAAAAAACAAAATACCCAACCACATGCCACGTTTTCTGGCCAGCGTTAAGATGGATATACGAGTGTAACTATCGCGCAGTGGAGCCACACCTGCGATACGCTGCACATCTTCGGCGGCTTCTTCAATCACAACGTCGATCACGTCGTCGTGCGTAATGATTCCCAGCATGTGACGATGGACATCGACCACTGGTATCGCCAACAAGTCATACTTGGCAACTAACTGTGTGACGAGTTTCTGATCGTCGTTCGCATAGACCGTTACCAAGTCCGTATTCATCAGTTCAGAAAGTGGTCGATCAGGTTTCCCGATAGATGAAACCAGTTTCCGCGTGCTCACGACACCTCGTAGATGATTGGTGTCATCAACGACGTAGATGTAATAGATTGTCTCTAAGTGTTCGGCTTGACGGCTGAGCTTGTCGAGTGCTTGGCGGACAGACAGGCGCTCGTCGAGGCAAGCAGCCTCGGTTGTCATGATAGCGCCCGCTGTTCCTTCCTCAAACGTTTGCAGCCTGCGAATATCACGTCGGTCTGGGGCGGGAACCAATGCAAGCAAACTCTCAACGCGGCCCTCTGGCAACTCGCTTAACAAGTCCACTGCATCGTCGGCCGGAATGTTAGTCACCAGCTCAGCGACTTGACGCTCATTTTCGTTCTCGAGCATCAAGACTTGATTGTCATGCTCAAAGTAACCAAAAATCTCGGCTCGCAGATGCGGTTCAGCGAACTGTAAAACCGCCCAAGCTTCAGTCGTTTCCAGCCCCTCCATAAATTCGGCCGTTCGAGCCGGGTGAAGGGCGGTGCAGAACTCGCGCAGTTGGTCGACGTTATTCTCCTGCAGCATCTCCCGCAGTTCTGGTAGAAACAGGGTGTTGACCATTTTCAAGTTTTCCCGCTTTCAACGTCGCACCCGCAGGTCGTATCCATACACTGGCAGTTTTTCTGGTTTCTAAGATTGCATTATCCAGAGCGGCCACAAATGGCGTAGGGGGTATATCCATTTCGGCTGCCCTAAGTCGGTTGCCCTGAGTCGGTTGCCCTGAGTCGGTTGCCCTAAGTCGGCTGCCCTAAGTCGGTTGCCCTGAGTAGGTTGCCCTGAGTGATGAGCGATTGTCCTATGACTGTTGTTAAAGATACTCCATCAGATGCCCCGAACCAAACGCCCGAACCAAACGCTGCGGCTCCTCTTCGCCCGGTACACCGGGAGAAGGGGCTGGGGGATGAGGGCCGGAATGCGAGTCCTATAACGTGTGCATCTGCGCAACTGCTTCTGCCGCAATCGCCGAATCAGTTGTGTCCACCAGAACCGAGCCATCACGGAGGACAATATTGCGTTTCGCATTGCGAGCCACGGCGAGATCATGGGTGACCAAAATAACCGTCAAATTGCGTTCGATGTTCAATCGGCGGAACAGTTCGATGATCTCGCGACTGGTGCGAGTGTCCAAGTTGCCGGTCGGTTCGTCACCCATCAGAATACTGGGCTCTGATGCAAGTGCGCGAGCAATGGCAACTCGCTGCTGTTGACCACCGGAAAGTTGGCCTGGATGATGATCGTGTCGATCGGCAAGTCCCACTAACTGCAGCATTTCAGCCGCTTTATCACGGCGTTTTCTTGGACTAAGACCCTTGCCATAAAGCAGCGGAAGCTCGACGTTCTCCATGGCTGAAGTACGGGCCAGCAGATTGAAATTCTGGAAGACGAAACCGATCTCGCGATTACGAATCCTCGCGCGTTGATCGCGCGTCATACCGGTAACTTCTTGGCCGTTCAGTTGATAACTGCCGCTGGTAGGACGGTCAAGGCAACCCAGCGTGTTCATCAGAGTCGATTTGCCGGAGCCGCTTGGACCGATCAGAGCCGCGTATTCGCCGCGCGCCATCGTCAGTGTCACATCGCGGAGTGCATGCACTTCGACTTCGCCCATCGCGTAGACTTTGCTGACATCTTTGAGCTCGATTAGAGACATTGAGTTCGGTTCTTAAGGTGGGTTGCTCCTGCCGGGTGCAACTTGAACAACAGGCTTGCGAAGTCACACGTTTATGGTACGAGGTTATCTTTCCGAATCGTTCGCACCCTATGTAGCTGGTTTCATGAGAAACCGGGCGCACGGGTGGCCTTTCTGCTGCATCCGGTTTCTCACGAAACCAGCTAATTCTCACGAAACCAGCTAATTAATGAGAAAAATGCTTCACAGGGTTGCCGGCAGGGGCGACCCATGGAAGACAGCTCTATTGTAGTCGTCCAGTTGCTGGTCGGTAGCTTGCGTTTTACTATTCGAACTGCATTTAATCGCTTCTCAACCCTAAATCACACAATGCCCTCCGGAGTAGCACGCAATCGATAAAGTGTTATCTTGTAGTCCTTCGGATTGAATTCCCTTTTCTTTGAATTTGTATAGAAAAAACGATCAATGAAAGTTACTGCCAGCAGCGACGCGTCGGCTCAAATTTCTTGCTCGGCCATAGTGGTCATGACCTTCGAAGGGGCACAGCTGAGTGGCTCTGCGGCCGCCCTTAATACCGCAACTGCGGGAGCTTTGCAGCGGCTTCTTGATCGCGGCGAAGTTTCAGGCAAACTGGGGCGAACAATCGTTTTTCATGACTTGCCAGGCATAAAAGCGGAATCGATTTTAGTCGTTGGCGCTGGGCCAGAATCGGCTTTCGACGAAGGCGCTGCGTTTCGAGTAGGCGGCGCAGCACTGAAACGCTTATCGGATCGAGCGAGAACGCGCGTTGCGATCGACCTCAGCGGCATGACTGTCGAAGTTTCCGCCTCATGTGTCGCAGGAGCCATGAACGGCTGCGTTGGACAAGATACTTTCCGGGCTGATAAGAACATCATAGCCATCGACGAACTCGCATGTTGCCAATCGACGCCAGAAGCGGTCGAACGAGGTGTGATTATTGGCGAAGGAGTCCTTCTAACGCGCGAGTTGGTGAACCTACCGCCCAATTACATGTACCCCGAAGCATTTGCAAAACGAGCGGCGGCCGTCGCCGTAACATGTGGCTTGGAGTTAGAGGTGTGGGACGAGCTGAGATTGCGTCGCGAAAATTGCAACGCACTCTTAGCAGTCAATGCAGGCTCCTCTCGACCACCGCGTTTGTTGATCTTGCGCTATACGGGAACTTCGAAATCAGAGCCTTTAGCACTAGTCGGCAAAGGCGTGACGTTTGATAGCGGCGGCCTGTCGCTCAAACCCACCGATGGTATGACAACAATGAAATGCGATATGGCCGGCGCGGCAACGGTGCTTGGCACGATGCAAACCATCGCTCGTCTGAAGCTGCCGACGCCGGTCGTTGGTTTAGTAGGCTTGGTCGAAAACATGGTCAGTGGAAATTGCTTTAAACTTGGCGATGTGCTAACCGCCCGCAGCGGCAAAACGATTGAAATCCTCAATACCGATGCCGAAGGTAGGCTGGTGCTGGCTGATGTGCTCAATGTGGCTCTGCAAGAAAAGCCGCACGCAATCATCGACTTGGCAACACTTACCGGTGCTTGTGTCGTTGCGCTCGGTGCCGATATCTCCGGATTGATGACCAACAATGCAGCACTCACCGAAAAGATCGAAGCCGCGGCTAATGAAGTCGGTGAATTGGTTTGGCAGTTGCCGATGCACGCTCATTTCAAAGAGCAGATTCAAAGCCAAGTTGCGGACATCAAGAATATCGGCGACGGTCGATGGGGCGGGGCTATCACAGCAGCCAAGTTTCTTGAAGAGTTCGTTGACAACAAGCCCTGGACACACATCGATATCGCTGGCCCAGCGTTTGCAGACAAACCTAAGAATTACATCGACGCGGGCGCTTCCGGTTGCATGGTCCGCACGCTCACCAAGCTCATCGAATCAATGTAAGGATAGTATTCGCTTGCCGAGGTTAAAGTCTATCAGCCGTACTGAGGTGTTGCGATATCGCAAAGTCGAGAAAGTGAGTGACATTGGGCGAGGACGCCCGCGCTCCGAAAAACCGGTCATCCACTTTGGCTAGCTTCTGAGAACGTTTATGTAATGTGAAGGAATAAAATATGGTTCGCACTGCAAGCACAATGCTACCGCTGGGAACTTCAGCACCCGATTTCAGTTTGCCGGACTACGACGGCAAGACCGTTTCGCTCAGCGATTTTTGTGGCCGCAAAGCACTATTGGTCGTGTTCATGTGTAATCATTGCCCTTACGTAAAACACGTGGCACCCGAGTTGGCTAAGTTAGCGGACGAGTACCAGAAGCGTGACGTAGGGATCGTTGGAATTAGCAGCAACGACATCGTGGCTCATCCAGAAGATGCTCCCGACAAGATGAAGGTTGAAGCTGCCCAGCAGGGATACCATTTCCCCTACCTGTATGACGCGGACCAAAAGATCGCTTCTCTTTATCGGGCTGCCTGCACACCTGATTTTTATCTATTCGATGCCGATTTTAAATTGGTCTACCGCGGTCAACTCGATGACACACGGCCTAAGCAAGGTGCAGTGCCTAACGGTAAAGACTTACGGGCAGCGCTCGAGGCTGTGCTAGCCGGAAAAGAGATTCCACAACCACAACGACCAAGTATCGGTTGCAATATCAAGTGGAAAACTGGGGCCGAACCCGAGTATTTCAATCCTGCTGGCGTGAGCTAGTGCTTTGTCCAACTTCAATTTTTGGGATCAATCAACACCAGTGAGCCGACGGCGTTAGCCGCGGGTAAACGAAGTGGTTGTCGTGCAAGATTAATAGTTTGTCTAACGTTAATTTGTGAACGGCAAATCGTTGGTCTTAGATTGTTAGTGAGTTACGTCGAGTCAAGTACTTCGTTCACCCGCGGCTAGCGCCGACGGCTCACAACAGAGGGCGCTGCACTGGAGTTTGCAGCATATTTGGTCTGTGTAACAGCTTCGATCCACGTCAGTGTGCGGGGCAGAATAATTAGATGTAAAGGAGTTGCACCCGGGAGGAGCGACCCACTTAAAACAGCAGGCATGATTGAAGACACTCAATACCCGGATGTGTCTTTGGCCAAGCTATGAAGGTAGGCGCTTCGGCAAGCAAGGATGCATACCCCACTAGATCCTCGAAAGCAACTCTTTCTTCTTCTCGTTGAATTCTTCTTCCGTCAGAATCCCTTTTGCCTTCAGATCGCCCAGTCTCTCGATCTTCGCAAAAATGTCGCCTTCATTAGAACTTGGAGCAATTGAATTTTGCGAAGTTGAACTTTGTACTGAACTCAACTCAGTTGAAATGTTTACACTCGGTGCAGGACTGGGAACGGGAATCGCTGCTGAGACGGAAACGGGCTGGCCATCGCGTAGGACCACGGGCAGTGTATTGAGATCGACTGTTCCAAATTGACTGGAAAATGAAACCCCGCCGCCACCACTTTGCTGCTGAGAAAAACCACCGATCTGATGATTCAGTGTGTCATAGACCCAAACAGAACTGCCTGTCTTAACAGCCAAGCGCCTTGGGATTGAGAAGTAGGCATAGTGCATTTGATTCTGGTTGCCGGTCGCATTAGGCTGGCCAAGATCTTGCGGCCACCAGTTTTGCGATGGATCGGGTACGAAGAGGCTCGAACTGCCGCGGGGCGAGCCGGATTCTTGTCGCTGCGAGTCACCGCCGGACTGCGATTGGGACTGAAAACTACCGCTTTGAACCAGCCCGCCTGAATTGTTTAACACGGAAGCGATATCCGCGCACAGCGAGTCAACACGACCCTTCAGATAATTGTTAAACATGTCGCCGATCATCGTCATGCCGCCGCGCATCCATTGCCCCGAACCGCCAAACTCCGGGTGACTGAACTGAGCCATCTGACCGTTGCCGTTCAGCACGGCGACGAGCATATGTTCGGTCGCATCGCGAGAAAACCCGTTTCGTTGAACGAGTCCATCGACGGCTCGTCGGCCTTCATCAGTTAAATTAGCCATAACTTCTTCCTACTCAAATTTCTATTAAATTCGCGGTCCATTCGGATTTTCGGTACTTCCACTCCGCATTTCGTATGCCAGTGCAGACAAGGTAGGTTTCGTGAAAGTCGAGAATAGACCTTGAGACATTATAAGTTTTGATAAATATGATCAAAGCAGACCGCTTCGTAGCGTTAGCATACCTTGCAATTCACGTTTAATAGTATCGAAATCCAAATGATCCGGTTATTAGGTGGCTCGAAGGGATACAGCAGCGCTGGCCACTTGGCTGGTTTGAGCTGCATCGAGTTCGCCTAGCATCGGCATCATCGGACCTGTATTGGCGATGCCAGCCAGCTCGACAGCGCGATGTAGCACGCGGATGGGTTGTATTGCGTTGCGAAGGTCTTCCAATCCACAGAACTCTTGACGAATCTGTTCAGCGGTCTGATAGTCGCCCTTCCTGATAGCCGCCAGCATGTCCATCGAACGTTTTGGATTCACACAGACGCAGCCACTTGTAAAACTACCGATTTCAAAGTCTCGCAAGTGGATTATAGCCGGCTGTTCGCCAATTCCGCTGACCACGATCTCGCTCGGCACCTGCTGAAGCACTTCTCGCAAGTAGTTGTCGTTACTGGTGTCTTCGCGGACGACTGCATACTTGATCCAACTGATGATGCCACTGCGGTACATCTTGCCGACGATTTCAGGCGACAGCCATCGATCGTGTTTGAGATACAACACAATCGGCTTGCCATACACGTCAACGAAACGTTTCACGCCCGACGCGATGCCGTGTTCGTCAGCGATCTCACGCTGTGGCAATATCATGACCGTTGGAAACGCAAAGTCCCGCAGGATTTCGGCTTGATCCATCATCGTACCGAAGGCTGGTCCAACGGATGGAACCATCAACGTATTTGGACCGGCGATTTCGGTAAGCGTCTGCATCAGCAGAGCGTACTCGCTGAGCCGCGTGTGATAGAGGACCGCATTTCCCCCATAGAGCAAAGTGTTCACGCCGCCAGCTTCGATGTATCGCACCAAACGCTGGTTCTCAGCTCGATCAATCGTCAGCCCTGCATTCCGAGCGAGGGGAGGGACAGCAATGACACTTTCTGCCAAACGTGCGGGGGTTATCGTGCGAGTATCCATGAAGTGCGCCTGTGGAGTCTAAAATCGGTTTTGGAAAGGATGTATTTGACTTTCCAATCGTAATTCCGACAAGCTCACGCATGCAAATACCGCAGTCTTGTACTGCGGATTGTTCTGCTTCTCACTAAGGGGCACCAAGCTACTGGAAATGTGGCCGAACGGTTGAGCCAGCAAGTCACTGGTCAGACGCTGAGGCCGCAATGCCTTGACGCTGAGAGTGAAA
>JANODD010000028.1:0-77146 GCA_031412515.1 Planctomycetia bacterium
ACGGAGAGCGACGAACGTTCCGTTGCATGTGTAGCTGCCAATTGTGGTTCCGCTGGCATGAAGCCAGCGGAAACCTTTTTCGTAACCTACTTGAAAACCACTCTAGACTCCGGAATAAAACTCGCGCATGCTCCAAACGCCACAATACTAGTTTTTTAACAGGCAAGCCTCAGGCTCAATAGAAATCGAAACAAAATACCGGAAGGAACTTCCGGTATTTTGCACTAGCGAACTGCGGCCGACCCAAAACTTAAATTCGGACGAAGCACTAGGAATCATGCTGCGTTGAACGCTCGGCGATAGATCGGTCCACGATAGGCAAACTGAGCCCACATCGACGGATACATTAGGTAATCCATGATCACCGACCCAGTGCGGTATTCGATATCGTCAACGATTTGAGTACCCTTTTCTATTTGCAGTAACCGATGCCGATGCCGCCAATATTTTAGAAAAAAGGGGAGTCGGCTACCTTGATCGACAAACCAAATTTCTTCTTCGGTTTCGCCGTGCTCCGTAATCTCACTTTGCCAGGTTTGCCGAAAGAGGATGAAATTGAGTTCAACGGCAACCGTGCAGCCCGTTGTACTTCCGTCGAACTTTAACAATCGAATGCGAGGAAACGGAGGCGCGAGCTTTTCGAAAAGCGACCGGTCGAAGCCAGCCCAAACTTGCTTCGGCGATTGCTTGACGTTTGTTTTTAGAACGAGCTTCATTCGGAGGCCTTAGCAGTTTGAGCTGCTTTTGGGCTAAGCCAGCGGAGATAATTTAAAGCTGAATCATGATTCGCAGTGTCAAGTTGCGCTGCATTTGCGACTTGCCGTTTCGCTTCATGCAAACTACGCAAGGCTTTGATCCAAAGCGACAAGTCAGCACCGCAGCGGCGGCATGCGGCTTGACAGGCTTGCTTGGCGCGACAGACAGGGCAGGTAAGTTCGTTCTCGGTTGACATGGGGGACCACTAACTAAGCGATATAAAACAGCAAGTCGTCGAGTTCAGCTTGCAGACCAGCGATTAAATCACTGTCGCCATTTTCAGTTGCTTGATCGATCAAGCCGAGAAGGCGATCAATGTCCGCCGCATCGTCTTTTGAAATCGATGGGCGAAGTGATTTGGCTTTGGCCACCAATTGATGGAGCGGTGACTGGGGTGCTTCCAAAGCATCGAAGCGCTGCATTGCATCTAGTTGGGCTGTTGTACTGATCGCGACTTCATCGGCGTCGATCGTTCCACCTTCAAATTGTTCAAAACCCTCGGACCCTGCAAACATGCTCTCCAAACGCGATTCGGAATCGGCAACGTATTGTTCACCCATCTGCGATAGGGCGTTGTCGATCTTGAGCGTCTTCGTAAGCCCCGATTGGCGTTCAACGGCGGTTACTTTTAGAATTCCATCCAAGGTCAGCTCGAACCGAACCAAGATCTTTCCATCAGAGTTGTCGCTAGCGTTCAGCCCTTCCAGCCGAAACCTTCCGATCGAACGGTTGCGACTCAGCTGTCGACTTTCGCCTTGCAAAACATGCAACTCAACGACAGTCTGATTGGAAGAAAACGTGTAGAAGATCTCTTCATACTTGGCGGGCAACGGCGAGTTGCGGCGTAAAATGGGGCAGTAAACTAATTGCGGTGGAAAGGATGTTCCATCGGCCACTTCCAATCCCAACGTATGATTGGCTACGTCGATTAACACGGGGCCAAGGGAAAGCCCAGATTGCATTGCGGCTTGAGTTGCTGCACCGAGAGCAACGGCCAAATCGGGATTGACCGACCATTGCGGATCGCGTTGAAACTCTTCCAGTAGGCGCCGCTGAACCAGAGGTGTTCGCGTTGAGCCACCAACCAAGATCAGTTCATCCAGTTGACTGGTCGCTAACCCTGATTCACGAATGGCGTCATCAACGCAGCCGATAGTGCGTTCGACAAGAGCGGATATCAAGTCCTCGTATTCTTCTCGCGACACCTCCATATCAAGATTGATCGGTTGACCATCGACTGTCGCGATAAACTCTTCGGCAATGCGTACGGAACTGGAGTAGGAGAGTTCGCACTTTGCACGTTCGCAAGCTTGAAGCAAGCGCCAACGTGTTGTGCTTTGTCCTATCAGATCAACATTATGCTCGGTTAAAAACGCATCGGAGACGTACTTCGTTAGCAGTTGATCAAAATCATCACCGCCAAGTTGAGTATCGCCCTTGCTACTGAGTACTTCGACTACACCGGCTTCCAGCCGAACGATGGAGACGTCGAAAGTACCGCCTCCCAAGTCATAGACGATGACATGGCGACGTTCACTGGTTGTCGGATGATACACGACGCTAGCCGCTGTGGGCTCATTGATAATCCGTTCAACTGTCAGCCCGGCGAGTTGTCCGGCTTCGCGAGTAGCTTGGCGTTGGTCTTCATCAAAGAATGCAGGGACCGTGATCACGGCTCGCGTTACTTCGACTCCCAGCTTGGCTTCAGCGCGACTGCGGAGTCGGCGAAGAATCATCGCGCTTAGTTCTTGAGGCGTGAATTCTTGGTCAGCCATTCTTAACTTGATGGCTTGTCCCATTCGACGCTTTACCGACGAGATAGTGCGATCAGGAAACGCAGCCAATTGATTCTTAGCCGTCTGGCCGACAATCAATTTCCCATCGATGGTCATGCCAACGACCGATGGCAGAATCGCTTCTCCATTTTCTTCGATCACTTGCACCCGGCCATCGATTACGGCAGCTACGACACTGTTTGTCGTCCCAAGATCGATCCCAATGATTGGCGATTTATTTTCGGACATGGTTAAACCTCAAGTAAACTTTAATGTGGTGATTTGAGTTGAAAAACCTAGGCGTCCCCAAGCAGCTTTGGAAGCACAGTGAGCCGCTGGCTTCGAAGTAAGCGAGGTAACATGATTTGTGACTTTCAGATGCCAAACGATTCGCATAACAAACATAGGCGTTGGGCTGACTTGTATCGATGAAAACATGCTCCTTCGAAAACCCGCAGCTAGCGCTGACGGCTCACAATGTGCGTGAACTCAATACAGGACAAATCCTTGTTTAATATTTACTTGGCAAGTCGCACGTCGGCGTAACGCAACAAGTTTCCTCGCCAACGGTAAGCGGGTCGCAGCTGCTCCGCCACATGGGCTTTGGCAACAGTTGGTGCGTCGATCATATCGATCGCGTTCATGATCTCAGCGTCAAAAGGTTTGCCGAGGACGTCGATACGTTCAATTTCGGCTTGTTGCATTTGTCGACGCACACGAGCCAAAAGCAATTCGAAGCCTTGCAGCGTGGTGCTTTGCGATTTTTCAGGAGCCAGCGTATCCTGTTCTGCTCGCTCGAGTATTTCTCGTAAGGCAGAAAACGTGTTGGACGCGAAGGATCTAGCCAACCAAGGGACCTGTGCTACGACTGCGTCGAAACTTACAAGCCAGTTGGGAGGAGCTTTCGTGGTTGGAAAATTCTTGTTCAGCGATTCAACCGCCCGTTGCAAGTTTTCATCAATATCGGCAATGGCCTCAGCCAGCTTGCGACTGTCCGATGACTGGACTGTTGCTGGTATTGGCTGCGCTGGTGCTGCCTGCACGGCAGCAATCCGCTGTTCGATGCGTTGTAATCCGTCGCTGAAAGCTTGTTGAGCCTCTCGACCACTGCGAACTTGCAGCTTCAATTCTTGCCGCAGGGCTGTGAATGCTTCGACGATATCGAGGGCCCCGAGCATCTCTGTTGCGAGCGTCTCTGTTGCGAGCATCTCTGTTGCGGGCGATTCGTTCCGTGGAAACGTGTCCGCACTCGCTAAGTTGGGTAATGGGCTGGAAAGTTCAGATTCGTTTTGCATCAATGGATCATTCATAACTATGGGACGATTATTCAGCGTCACCCAAAGCGAGCAGCGTGAGCTTGGAAAGTCTACAAATCGCCTTCTCAGCCTCGGTCACAATCGCTTCGAGGCTGGGCGGTTCGGTCATTTTCATCAAGGCGGCAGCTTGTACCAGGGGATCACTTACCATTTGATAAGCATTGTGAATTTCGCGAAACTTGTCGGCGTCTGCGTCAGGTGGATGAAGTCGAACGAGGGCAAGGTATGCGCTACGCACTTCGTCTACTGAAGCAGTTGGGGCAACCCCCAAGGTCTGGTAGTGATCTGCGATGTTCTTGCTCATAAGATTTTTTGGTTGAGAGAGTATGAATCGCCAAGCTGGAGGAGTAGGTTACTGCTCTCAGGCTGGAAGCCTAGCTAGGCTACTGCTCCCCAGGCAGGATGCCTAGGCTACGGGGTTATCGACGCTTTTTCTTTTCGAGTTCGCGACGGCGTTTCTTGTCAGCTGCTTTTCTTTCTTCAGCAGTCATCGGCGGCCGCTGTGGTTGTGCAGAAGACGCGTCGTTAGGCCCAAACAATCCTCCGTTTTTTTCTTCAATTTGCCTTGCCATTACTCGAAGAAATTCGACAGCGTCTTCAGTGGATAGACCAAACTGATTGAATACCTTTACTACGTGCCCCATCATTATCGATGGATTATTTTCATACTCAGCTTTCCCAACCGCTACACCCAGCGCCTCTCCGAACTGGTCCAGACGATTAGGTCCTACTTTATCGGCAATTTTCAGGAGAAGCGCCTGGAGCTCAGGGCCGGGCGGCGAGTCAAAATCGAAGATGGATGCATTATCCTCGAAGTCATCGTCAACTTCATAGTCCTCCTCATCCTCCTCATCCTCACGATAGTCAAATACAAAGTCGATTTGTGACTGGGGCTGCGTTTGTGGGCCTTTCCCCTTCGGCATGGACCGCTCAGCTCGTGCATCTCTTCGCGCCCGTTCTGCTCGGCAATCTGCGCATTGGCAATTTTCATCGATGAGATCTTCGTCGTAATCATCATCGCCAAAGCCACCGATATCCATGAAGCCCCTTGCCGTATCGGGTGAACTACGTCCACGCTCAGATTCCGCGATGGACTCACGGGCTGCGAGCGAAACTTGTTCAAAACGATAACGATAGAAAGGATCCTTTTCCGTTTTTGCAGCCTCCTGCAATGCATCGACTAGCGGTCGGTGTTTCCTGAGTGTTACTGCCGAGTAACTGGACTTGTTCACCCAGCCAATGAAAGCCGCTGCAACCTTGGGTTGAGATTTTGAAAGCTCCGCGGCCCAGGGCGGTTGACGCACATCGAAATTGGTTTGCCAATATCCACGATTGGCGCAGAAACAACTTGCGTCAATGAACTCAGCACTATGCGGAACCGCCTCGCCCTTCTTCAATCGCGAATTGATCTCTTTGCCAATCTTGCTGGCTTGCAAACGAAAGGCCTTGTGCTCCAGCCCAGTTCGCGAGAGATCCCAAAAAAACGCCCCAATAGAAATCAAATCCGCCAGTGGTGTTTGCTCGACGCTTGCGAGATGCTTTGTAATCGTTTCGCGATAGGGCTTGATGACTGCTGCGGGGACATTCATCTGTTGTATGGCAGCGAAGGTCATAAAGTCGCAGGCAAGTTGACTCGTTCTTGCATCTTGGCGAGCTTGCTTGTCGAGCGACTCAAATAGCTCTTGATTTCCGACTCGCAGTTCGAGTGCCGCCTTAAGAAATGGGAGCCAAGTGCGGGCAAGCCAAGTTGGCCATTGCGATTCGGCGACTGCGAGCGCTTCACGAGCTGAGTTGAGGTCAGCTTTCTTGCGACTCTTGTACATTGCACCGAGTAGTTGAAGTTTCCAAGGAAGCGCTTTGGCTAAGGGGGCGTCCAAGCGTTGACTACTCAATTGCTTGACCAGCGCGTTGGCTTTGTCCAGTTCATCGTTGCTAAAGTAGTGATCGACCAGTTCGAGCGACGTGTCCACTTCGCCAGGGAATGCGCTTACATAGGCTTCTTTGGCTTTGATGAGCCGCTTTTCCGCTGCCTCAATCTGGGCTTTGGTTAGCGTGCGTTCAGATCCGATTTGGCGCTCAAGTATATCGAAAAGTAATTTGTGAGCTTCTCGGTTCGTGGGATATCTCTTGATAGCTGCGCCGAGCAACTTCTCGATTGCTTTGTATTCGGGCGGATCGGCAAAGAAGTAGAACGGCGTCTCGCTTGGAGCAGCGCTCGAGAGGATCTCATTGGCAAGCTCCAACAGAATGCAGCTTGCTAGTGCATCCTTTTGCTCCTTGGAAAACTGCGTCATTCCAGGCAGGTCTTTTTCAATGTACGACTCTGCCGCCTCTTCTCGAACTTCTACAACGTCTTCAAAGAGCTTCGTAAACAAGAACTCTTGCAAGTTCCAATGTGGGTCATGAGGTGGACCTGGAACCGAATTCTTGAGCAACAGGAAAACATCTGGCGATGAGTGAACACTGGCAAGATACACGCAAGCTTGAGAGAACTTGGCCACGAATTCGGCATCAACGCGTCGAAAGTCATCGCGGAAGTTCGTCAGCATTGCGACTTGCGATGGTGAAAAACGGACCTCTGGATCGCGACGTTTGACCGACATGATCTGCTTCGCCGCAGCAATGGCGCTCGATCGATGCAGGAGCATTCTCGCCGCTTCGACTAGGCGTTTGGGGGGCGCTGCGATTCCAGCTAGCGGCTCATTCAACTCGGCACTGATAAGTGTGGCAGCTATCCTTGCCGGCCGACGACTTGCATCCAGTCGCTGCCAATTTTGTTTGGCGGTTTCAAAGTCCTTTTGATAAAAACCGCACAGCCCGCGAACAAACAGTCTCCAGTCCGCATAGGGGCTGCTGCGAGCGATGTTCTGCAATCGCTCGTTGGCTAACGCAAAATTTCCCGCATAGGTTGATTCCAGTGCTTCCATGACTGCGGCGCATTCTAGCTTTAATGCGTCAGACAACTGCTCGCGTCCTACATTCGTGAAGACAGCTATGTCTTCAACGCGCTCGTTACTCGCTGGTTGTGGCTTCAATCCAACCAGCTCTTTTACAGGCGAAGGGCGAGTCGCTGCTCTCACCCTCTCAGGCGAAGCGTTTGGGATAGGGCGTGGACTGGGGCGATTTCGATTTTTCTGAGACTTCGACTTGCGCGATGCCACGAGCGACTCCCTTCGAACTATATTCAGGCGAGCTAATTCTTACATAAGAGTTTAGCGGTTTTTCCAGTGTTTTGGCCAACTTGCTGTAAGCCTAAACATGAAAACGGCTTAACGCCAGTACATTGACCATACAATTTCGCTGGCTTACAAACCCTGCTTTATCGAGTCCCCTTTTGACAGTTCCCCTAATTTGTACGATGATCCGTCACGGCGGCTTACAAGGTGCGATTCTTTGGACTTAAATGATCGAGGGAACAATGGCTGGTGTTGTTGAGCTGACTCATCCCTTGGTAAGCCATCATTTGACAATCCTGCGCGATAAACATACGCCGCCTTCGCTTTTCCGTCAGCAGACTTACCGACTGGCAACTTTACTTGCCTTTGCAGCGACCGAGGATCTGCAATTAAAGACAAAACGGATTGATACGCCGATCACCGCGCTGGACGGAGCCGAGTTGGCTCAGAAGATTGCTCTGGTGCCGATACTTCGAGCTGGACTGGGGATGATCGAACCGCTTCAGCAACTGTTGCCCGACGCGGCGGTTTGGCATTTGGGGATGTATCGGGACGAAAAAACGGCTTTGCCAGTCGAATACTATTGCAAGCTAGCAGCGGGTGGTGCCAGTGACATTGGGTTTGTGATCGACCCAATGCTTGCTACCGGTGGCAGCGTGGTTTCTGCTATCGAGGCCCTCCATCGATGGGGCTGCCTAGACGTTCGAGTCCTCAGTATCATCGCGTCCAGGCCAGGAATTGAACGCCTTCAGCGAGAGTTTCCGCAAGTTAGCGTGTATGTTTGTGCGATAGATCCCGAACTGAACGAGCACAAATTTATCGTTCCCGGTTTGGGCGATGCGGGCGACCGCATATTTAATACCATCCCAAGAAGTGAGTAATTCGCACAAATTGAGGGGCGACTTGGGGGATTGGGTTAGCTTGACAGCGTGAAAGCGTGTGCCTACCATGCCTGTGACCAGATATGTAACCAGATATGTAACCAGATACCTGGACGAGTGGAATAGACCGTTCTGTTACTTACTGCTAGCGGGCCGCTCGTGAACTTAGGTTTATACGAAAACTGAATCTTAGAAAGGTTTTGCTGCAATGACTCACGTGGTCACTCAACCGTGCGTTGGATGTCGTTATACAGACTGTGTCGTAGTTTGCCCGGTAGAGTGCTTCTACGAGGGTGAAAAGATGTTGTACATTCACCCTGAAGAGTGCATTGACTGCGAAGCTTGCGTTCCAGAGTGCCCCGTGGAAGCGATCTTCCACGAAGACAACGTTCCCGATGAATGGAAAGAGTACATTCAAATCAACGCTGAAAAAGCGGCTGAGAGCGAAGTCATCACCGAGAAGAAAAAGCCTCTCGCGGATAGTTGAGCCGTAGCTTGGGACCATCGTCCCGAGCGTTTTTTGAGCGGAGAAAATTGAACGAGGCGGACGCTTTCTAGTTTCCGCCTTTATTTTTTGTTCATTTCTAAAGCGATTCTAAAGCGTTCACAAGCAGTGTCTGCATCAAATGTCACCTGCTTGTCTTTGCAAACTCAGTACCTCTTTCAGGGTCTGGAAAACGAAGTTCTGCGAAAGTCAAATTGGCACCTTGCGCGGCGCCATAAGGGTATTAAACCGCAGAGATTAGAAGACCGCAGAGGGTGTGATTTCCTGCGAACATTCAGCTTACGGCGTCAAGTTTGGCTGCGTTGCGTCAGTGTTCGACTCTTCCTGTCAATAATCTTCGTGTCAGAGATTCTTATGAAATCGACCATAATGCTGAAACTTCCGATACCGTAACGCCGCGCCTCTAGGTGAGTTTACTGAGCGCAAAGGATGCAAGAAATCCGACGACGGTAATAAGGCCTGCGAGATTGTGAGCGAATTCGAAGGCTTCAGGAATCATCGTGTCGACAATCATCGTTAAAATCGCTCCCGCAGCGGTGGCAATGACAACGGCAATGACGACACTCGAAAAGCCGCCGAAGATTGTGTAACCGGCGACTGCTGCGAGCGCGGAGATCACTGTGAGGCCGCCCCAAATAGTAAAGATGTAGGCGGCGCTGCGACCGGCCTTTTTCATCCCCACGGCACTGGAAAGACCTTCCGGAATGTTAGAGAGAAACACAGCAACCACAGCAACTAAGCTCACGCCGGTGCCTTCCAGCAAGCTTAGGCCAATTACGATTGCTTCAGGAACGCCGTCAAGCAACGCACCTAAAGCGATTGCCATTCCACTTCCACTGTGCTGCTGCTCCGTTGGCTGTTGATTGCCAGAGCGTTTACGGTGCCGGGCACCATGATGCGTTAACATCCAGTTCGCAGCTGTGTAGGTGCTCGACCCCGCTAATACACCACCAGCCGACGCCCAAAAACCTCCTGACTCATAGGCTTTGTTCATCAGTTCAAAAGTGAGTGCGGAAATCAATACGCCGCTACCAAAGGCCATCACGGCAGCGACTATCCGCATAGGGACAGTGAAGAAATAACCGACAACTGCTCCCATCAATAGAGCTCCGCCGGAAACAAATCCCCACAGTCCTGCCTGCGCCCAAAGTGGCATTGCTGTATCTCCCCATTTTCTTGTCTGATTTCGTACTGCAAATATCGTGCGAAATTGGAGGGAGCCTGATCTTTAGTTTTTATTGGACTTTTCTGGAATTACTTGTCCAGTGATTCTGCTTTTTCTGTACCCATCTAGTGTCAAACGAAAAGCTCAGCAGTTGCTGATGCCGACTGACGCGACAGAAAGCACCGGAAGTTGTTGCCATATTGGTAACGCCGGTCTTTCAAGAATAGTTCAATGTTTGGGGATCGAAAAATGTTCAACCAAATTGCTCGTCTACATCGTAACGAAGCTGGTAACGAATCCATGCAAACGGTCATGATCATGGCCGTCGGAGCGCTGATCATGATCGGAGTTCACGCCTTGTTTCAGTCGGACATCGGCGGAAAGGTTAAGGAGCACATCGGTAGCGTCCTTGGCGGCGAATTTACATTCGGCGGTGGTGCAGAGTAGCTTCGCAAAGTAGACGGCTTTAACGCTTAGTGACAAAAGGCCAGCTCGTTTCGGGCTGGCCCTTTTTTCAACTCAATTTCTGCATGAATGGGATGATCAACAATGTCAACCTGTATTTTGAATCCAAGTAAACGGCCAGACCCAGTCAGTAACTTACTGGCGAAGAATCTGCACATCGACACCATTGCCGTGCCTGCTCTTCTTGTCGTGCTCGCCAGTGCAAGCGTATTTGTTCCGCAAGTAGCAGGCTGGTTGTTAGCAACCTGTTTAGGAGCTGCACTGTTGACGGCATCATGGATCGACGCTCGGACGCGGTTGATCCCAAATCGATTGACATACCCTCTGTTTTTAGTGGGAATTGGTGGAAACCTGATCGTACCCTTCTTAAATAGCAACCCGCATTCTGGCGTCGTTGGCATTGAAGCATCGCTCACAGGTGCAGGCATCTGTTTTGGATTGATGTTGCTGCTGTTTGTCGCGAATGCAACCGGCGGTGGTGACGTCAAGTTAGCGACAGCTATCGGTGCGTTTCTTGGTCCGCAAGCAGGCTTAATGGCAATTGCATGGTGCCATGTCCTAGCGGGCGTGTGTGTATTGGTTTGGGTGCTAAGCCAATTGGACTGGGTGCAAATCTTTCGAACTGCATCTCGCTATTTGTTGGCCTGCTGTATTACAGGACGCGTCCAACCGATCAAGTACAAGTTGACGCCGGTGGGGCAGAAACGAATTCCGATGGCAGCGTTTTTCACGCTTGGTGTTGTAGTTACTCAATTCGGTTATCGGCTTTGGTAAGGAGCTAAACATGAAACGCAAAAGTAATCGCAAGCGACGAAGCGGTTTGGCCACGATGGATGTCGTTTTTATCATCGGCGCCCTCTTTCCGATATGCATGGTGCTTTACTACGTAGCCGAAAAATGCCTGGCGAACCTCTATGAGTTGATCTCAGTGATCATCGGCTGTCCCGTCATGTGAAGCTTCTTCAGCGTGTCCACAGCCGACCGGGTAATCGTATCTGCTTGGTGTTGTTCATTTAAGAAACCGTTTTCTGCAGAGCTTGCATCATGGAAATTTGGAATAACTGCATCGCTGGAGTTGAGGACGTTTGGTGCCTTCTGTTAATCAACGTGTTCCTCTTGGTGTTCGTTACAGCCAGACTGGTTCGAACCTGGTCAACGCAACGAATCGCAAGTCTTGTGAATGACGAGTCCGGGGCAACTTACATGTTGCCGCTGGTGCTGACGATGCCGTTTTATGTCCTGCTGATCACTATGATCATTGAATGCACATTAATGTTGACTGCAAAAATCGGCAGTGTCGGTGCGGCCTATTCGGCAGCTCGAGCGGCGGCGGTGTGGCTACCGTACGAGAACGCTATGCCCAAGGACGCCCCCGACTACACACCGTTAGAAAACCGCCAGAACATCGTCCGACTGGCCGCGGCCCGAGCGATGTTCCCCTACGCCAGCGGTTCGACGTCGCATGCATCGGATACTCCACTGGACGAGTTCGTGGATGCGACGGCGAACCAACAGATCGCCGTGTTTCAAGCTTACTCAGGAAACGATGGATTCGATGTAGAGTACCTCAAACGCAAGTTTGCTTACGCCTACAACAGCTCAACGGTGGATATCAAGTACTTTGATCCAGTATCCGGCGAAGAGTACGGCGTCCAAGAAGTACCTGCATTCAATGCCAATATTCAGTTAACACTGCGCTACGAAGCCCCGATTCACACTTTTGGAATCGGACGACTGTTCGGCGAGCGAAGCCAGTTTGGAAGTCACTTCGTGCGGCCAGTAGTTACAGCGGTGATAATCGAGAATGAGGGAGTGAAGCAAACAGTAAGTCTGAATTTAAAAAACTCAGCGGCTGCAAACCCAAGTAAATCACTCGGAATAAAGTATTACACCGCAACGTCAAGTTTCAGCGGCTCTATCGCAAAACCTGTTCCACTGCTTAGGTTCACAAATGCAACCTTGGAATCCAGTCTTAGCTTTTTCACCAACGGGATTTATGTTCCTGTGTATGTCTGTCCGTCCACGAACAAACAGAAACGCTAACTACCTAACGGGATGATAATATGCTTACCAATAAGTTCGACTTCCAGTACAACCAAGACGGCAACATGACAATCATCAACATCGTGGCGGTCATGCTGTGCACCGTGTTAACAACCTTTATTCTTAACACTGGCAACATCGCTTCGCGGCGAACCGAGCACCAAGACGTGGCTGATGCAGTCGCTCTTAGCGGTGGCTACTGGATGCAGCGAGGCATGAACGCGGTTACAGCGACGAATCATGTAATGGGCGAATTGACAGGCATTGTCATCGTCCATCATGCATTGGGCGGTGACTTGTTGGATGAGGGTGGCAAAGCCGAAGATACTTCGTCGCTCAAGTCTCTGACAATCAAGCAGGGGAGCGATCTGAAGCAAATTAATATGTTGTTGGACTTGGCAAAAACCGGTGCAGAAGCGCTGGGCTACCAAGAGACTGAAGTTTACCGACTGGTCCGTGAAAAGAATGGTGTACACGCCGAGGCCGCGATCTTGGATGGAAAAGTAACGCTGAAGCGAAGACTGACTGAAGTCTATCTGAGCATCATTGCGGCTAAGATCATGCAAAAGTTCCCACCTACCGCTGCAGCCGGAGCGGCGCTCGAAGCGGCAATGGTCATTCTGGAACAATGGATCGGCGTTGAGTACCGCGTGATGAACGCGGCCGAAAGTGCCGCCAAGAGTTTAACTTCGTTGAAGCAAACCGTTCGCGACAAGGTGTTGCCCGATGCGAAACGCTATACCGACGATTTAGTGAAATACATCCCGAAGATTGCCGAACAGGCTGCGAAAGAAATCGCTGAAATGAACGGAGCCATTGGGACTACGTTTCCTGTTGTTTTCAAGTTACCGCTGAAAATCGATCCGCACGCTGAAGCAAACAGTCTCGTCCGAGATCCTAAGTATCCTTCAGTGGTGATTCCAGCCAAAGAAGATTGCAACTGCGATTGCCCATCGGTTAAAACGGCCATCAATCGCGATCAAATCAATAAAATCACCCAGCTCGCTCGAGCAACGTTTCCATGGGTCGTTTACCACCGCGAACCTGTGATCAAGGCGCTCAGCGTCGCACCTCTTTCTCAAGCGTCGCACTTCTACAAGGACCATAGCGATGGCTACAGCAAACGCATCACCAATGAACTACAGACAACCAAGTCAAACAAGCGAACCGAAAAAATTCAACTGTATGTTCTGCAAGACCACTTTGCACCCGACAAAGGCTTTGAGTCCTTCACCAATAACCCTGCCACGGCTGACAAGTTGTTCGCAGTCACAGGGCTGGCTTACTTTGAAAAACCATCGGTCATCGGACAGCCATTATTCAAACAGTATCACCAAGAAGGACGCGTCGCGCTCAGTCAAGTTTTAATCTACAACGCAAACGATCAAGTCATTTCAGAATACAAGATCGACTTGACCTGCAAGCGACTGCGTCCGAACCGTCAGGCCGACGTAGGGTGGGACACCTTGAACTGGAAATCTGGCACGCGACCTTCGGAGCTCGTGGCCAAGTGGGATAACGGAGGAGCACCGGCTGTCATTTATCCTGAGATTCAAGTGAACTGGCAATGCAAACTGGTGCCGGTCAGCAACTCGCAGTGGAACCGCATGTTGGAAGCTGGCAACATGGAAAGTCCTTTCGATGCAGTACTGGCGAAGCTTATCCCGCAAACTGAAGGTTGCATGAATACCCACTAGCCAGCCTCTGTTTCTAAACTAGCAATTAGTCGCCTTTCGCTCCGCGAAAGGTGCGTCAACACGCTACTTTCGCGGAGCGAAAGGCGACTTTAGAAACAGAGCTAGGCTGAATGATCGCACAACATCGAGAACATTCCTACCAAAAACAAGTGAGACTTTAGCGATGATTACTACTGAAATAGGTAGGCTGCGTGACCTTCGCCGACAAAGCCTTCGTCGAGGCTCAGCGCCCTTGGAATTGACTCTTGCCCTGCCGATTCTCATGGTCATGCTTTCCATCATCTTTGGTGTGTGTAGCGTTACGGAGACTCGAATGATCGCAACGTTAGCGGCTCGAAATAACACGTTTGAAAAGCGCCACACGCCGTGGAAACACGCTCCTAAAACCATCGAGCTACCTTACGTGAAGGAGGTGTCGAAGATCCTTGGGCCTTCCCCAATAATGCCGGCCAATAGTGGGTTAGTAACTGGGGTGGCAGAAAACTCCCCAACGGGACTCTTTGGACCGCTAAGCAAGTTGACTTTGAGTACCGCCAGTAAACGCTTCGTCCTTGGTGGTGGTTGGGACTATCAAGAGATCGAGTTCAAGAAACATAGTGCGCTGACCCTGACGGACAAGGCCAAGTATTTCGGTGTAAAAGCGAGCGAAATCGATGTATTTAAGAAGCTCGGTGGATTCGGCGCGGGCGGTGGCGGGAGTGCCAGATCCTTCGGCCAGATCCAAAGCCAAGCCCAACAAACGCTGCAGAATGCACAGCAAGAAGTCACCGCTCGACTAGCTGAAATCCAACAGCAGCTCACATCACTGACGAAGCAGTTGACTCAACAAAAGCAGCATTTGGCAAACCTGCATAAGAATCCAAATGCCGATCCGGCCGCGATTCGAAGCGCGGATCAGCAGGTCAAGAAAACACAGTCAAAAATCGACAAGTTGAAAAGTGAGCAGGCGCAGCAAAGCAAAGCCAGTCGCAGCCTGGGCTTCAATTCGAGTCTACCGGCAGCCGGCGTTGTATCTGCTTCGGAGGAATCGGGCCGGTAGGCTGTCCGCGCGGGCGACTGTTTCCGTACCTCTTCTTATGAATCGATTCCACGCCGGAATCCAGCCGCTTATTGAAGAGGAGCACAGGGTGAGGAATTTAAAGCCAAAACGAACACTGAAACCAGGCCAGGTTTTAAGCTGGTTGCCAGTAACTGCTGTCGCGGTTCTCACGATCGTATTGGTCGCCAAATGGTCGGTGGGGAATCGGATTGAACATAAGACAGCATCGATCAAAGTCCGACTCGGAGAAGCGATTCAGCCGGAAATGCTACTGAACGAAGCCGTTTTCGAAGTCGCTCCGACCGTGCAGGCTGGCGTCTGGTCCATGCCCGGCTCGAGCTGGAATTTTGAGAACGAGACAGTCTCAACTCTTCAGCTCAGTCGCGCCCTTAGCCCAAACGGAGAAAGCACTGAACTGGGTAGCAACAAGGCCGAACATCTGTCGCTGATTGATCTTATTCCTGCCCAACGCGCTCAAGTCGAATGCAGTGGTTCGACTACCACTCGCCGAATCAACTTCGGGCACATTCAAGCCAACGTGAGTTATCGCGAACAAGATGGACAAAGAAACTTCATCTCTGCCAAGCTAGCCAATCGCATTGACGCGGCTCACTGGCAGCTCATTACACTCTCCCCGAAGGCGACCCAATACACCAATCTCGGCCATCTGATTCCAATGACGGGTAGCGTCGCCAATGTATGTCAACGATACGGTAAGAACGGCTCCTTGCAATGCGAGATCTTGGAAACGGATTGCTCGATAAAGGAACTCTCTGATAACTGGACATTGGAAGGTTGGTTAGTGCAACCGTTCTCCTTCGATGGTCCGCAAGAAAACACGATTTGGAATTGCACTAAAGAATCGCAAGCTGTTCACATCCGAGCGACAAAAAATGCTACGAATTCGACGCTGTCGCTTGTCGTGACGGCGATTCATAACCTGTAACGACCTTGTTCACCTGAAACATGAATCGAAAAGCGAAAATATGAACCACTGGCAAAAACTTGGGCTTCCAGTCGCGTTAGGATTCTGCGCAGCGTTCTTGAATTGGCAAAGCATCAGCCGAAAGCTTGAGCCTCGCGAGTATGTCGCCGTAACAAGCAATGTTAGGGCAGGGCAGATGTTCGGTCCCGACTCGTTTAAAAAAGTGAGCATAAGCCATACGGCAAGTGTAGACCTCCAAAGTGCGCTAATTCTATGGAGTAAGAAAGACGCATTGCTCAATCGATTCGCGCAGCGCGGAGTGCGCAAAGACAGTCTGCTCACGCAATTCGATATCTACGAAGAAAATGTTGCAGGATGGGACAAAGAAAAAGAGGATGTTCTGAACCTCAAGCAACACGACAAGCCACCCTACTTTGTTAACGATCCTGTTGTTGTTCGTGATGCGGAAGGCAGAAACATAGAAGGCTTCCGAATCCTTTCCATTGCCCCGACGAAAGAAGGCTTCAACGTCCGGCTGGCCATTGATTCACAACGATTGCGAACGTTAAAGACCAATAGTCTTATCAATACTGAAAAACTAGAAATTAGATAGGTCGCTATATCATGATGCTCTTATGCCACAATGTGCTCGCAGGCCAGAGAAGTGCCATTACGGTCAGCAGCGACACGATTACCATCGGGCGCGGCAATCACAACCAATTGGTTCTGGATAGCCCATTGATCGCCTTTGAAGCAGCTGTGCTCGAGCGCGTCAACAAGATCTGGCAAGTAACATCGCTGGGTAAGAATGGGTGCAAAGTCGAAAATCGGCAAGTTAACAAAGGGTCCCAGGTTGAGCTGGGCACAACGAATCGCATCGAGCTGTTTCCGTTCGAGATCACACTTGAAGAAGCGGCGAGCGAGAGACCTCCGTCCAATCCAAACGACGACTTGGCTTCTTCGATGCTCTGTTCCATTCATCGCAAGCTGCTGGCTGTCATGGACGTTGAGACCAATGATGCCGAGCGACGCGACAATCCAGAGTACCAGCTAAATCTGGAGCATATGATTGAACAACTTGCGATTGAGGAATCCATCACAGCCCCTACGATGGTCGGCCTGGTTCAACATATCGCTGGCCAAAGCGTCCGGCAGTCTATGATTGAGTCTGTATTCGAAAGTAGTGGCACTCATCCTAATGCACTGTCGGTCGATGGTGTCGGCTGGAGTCGCTTTGTATCGGCTGTTTCGCATCGCGAAAGAGATCTCGAAGATGTCGTCGAACGGATTGGCAATCGCATTGAACTGTTCGCAAGCCATGATTTAAGTGAGCAAATGGACATAATCGATCACAAGTTCGATGAAGTATGGGCGAGCGAAAGTGAAGAACTCTTGCACGATTTTCTGCTGTATCTAGCTATGCGCAGCCTCAAAAAACAAGTCAAGGACATTGTTTTCGGATATGGTCCACTGGAAGATCTTTTGCGACTTCCAACGATCAGTGAAATCATGGTGGTTGATCGCAACCATATATTCATCGAAAAACGAGGTGTTGTAGAAGATTCTGGCCGCCGGTTTGTAAGCGACGATGTCACACTCTCAGTTATCGATCGCATTGTCTCCAAAGTGGGTCGCCGAATTGATAAGTCGCAACCGCTCGTCGACGCTCGCTTGCTGGATGGAAGTCGTGTGAATGCGATCATCCCGCCGCTTGCGGTCAGTGGCCCCTGCATCACTATCCGCAAGTTTCCACTAAACCGAATGAAAGTCGAAAGTCTGGTCGCTTGCGGTGCCCTCACGGAATCGGCCAGTGAGTTCTTGAAAGCATGTGTCTTATCGCGGCGAAACATCCTTATCTCGGGCGGAACAGGCACCGGCAAGACGACGTTATTGAACTGCTTGACCGATTTTATTCCTCTGAAAGAGCGAATCGTCACTATTGAAGATACAGCTGAATTGCAAATCAATAAGGAACACGTCGTTCGGCTGGAGGTAAAACAAGCCAACGTCGAGGGTGCGGGGGCTTATACAATTCACAATTTGGTGAAGAACTCACTGCGGATGCGTCCAGACCGAATCATCGTTGGCGAATGCCGAGGGGGTGAAGCACTGGACATGTTGCAAGCGATGAATACCGGCCACGAAGGATCGCTAACCACCATTCACGCCAATACCCCTCACGATGTTCAATTGCGATTGGAAGTGATGGTTCGAACGGCGGCTGATTTGCCAGTAGATTCCATCCATCGCCAGATTGCATCGGCGGTTGATCTCATTGTGCAGTTGACACGGTGCCGGGACGGCCGACGTCGCGTTACGCAAATCACGGAAGTCGTCGGTATGGACAATACCGTTGGTGGCGTACGAATGAAAGACCTGTTTCATCTGGAGGGCGATGATGGTCACGAGCAACTGGTACCGACTGGGCATTTACCAACATTTACCGATCGCCTTTTAAATGTCGGCTACGACCTTGGCAATTTCTATTGTTAGTGCCGATGCAGACTCAGTACCGCATGACAAAACAGCGGTAAACCGAAGGTGAGCAAAACTGAGCGGTTCCACCATGAGCGAAAAAGCTGGCCTCAGCGATGTTTAACGTAGTTAGTGAACGCCAATGCAATTTTCTGCGTCCACCCTGCTCGCTTAATAAGTATCTTTGTATTGTCGGCGGCAAGCTTTGTGTGGACGGCAACTCATCCAGCAGTTATTATCTGGTCGACCTCAGTGGATAGCTGCGCTGCAAGCTCTTCTGCTACGACCACGTTACTCTATTTAAAAGCTACTCCAAATGCTGGAACTATTTGTTTTCCTTATGCAGTTTCCATGGCCTGAGCCTAAGCATGCGAATCAAAAGCCTGACGCGGTGAGCTACCGACGATTGATTTGGACCGCGAGAACTATTGCGTCCTTGGGATTGCTTTTGGGGATAGGCATGTGGATCGCATTTGCAATGGAGGCTTCTGCCGGAGATAAAACTCCGGAATTCCGCAGCGGGAAACAAGTGCTAGTCTTCGTACTTGCCCCAATTCTCTTCGCTGCTCTTGGTTACTTCGGCGGTACCACCATGGGTTTGACTTTCGCATCTAATCAACTTTATGCAAGTCCGTTAGGAACAGACCTTCTTGCGCTCGTTGGTTCCAGGAGACCATTCATTGCGAGAGTTGTATGTTTTCTTCTGTCAACTGTTGTATTGGGACTTCCAACCTGGCTCGTAGGATTCCTCGTAATGAAGGAGTACGAGGAGAAATGGAGCCGAAAAGGTGGTTGGTTGTACTCTGCTCCGTCCCTGGCAAGTTCTGTGACGGTATCGCCAAGCTTTGAAGTGGATACTGAACCACTGCCACCCGATCCGATTGCAGAATCAGAACAGTTTTGCGAAAATGTTCGCTATCAGCTGAAAGACAACGAGCATGCAGAAATGACTCATCCCGATGAATCACCCTTGCTGAAATTGTTTGTGAGTATCGATCAAGAACGCCTGAAATGGAGCGATGCTCCCGAAGCCCAAGAGAAAATCGATGTGCTCGAGCAAGAAATAGCAAAAGATCGCTGGTATCGACTAGCGAAATCCATGTTGCTCCATGCGGACGAAGTATGCGGGATGCTTAAAGATCCGACGGCTCTTAACTCTCTGGATATGTTGAGGCAATCAGAAATCCAAGCTGCCGAGTCTTCGATTGTAATCCCCCAGGAGTCGAGAAGAGCATTTGTCATTGTAACCAAGTCGGTTGGCGGTCTGAGTCTAAGCCGCGAATGGAATCAATTGCTCAAGGACCGAGTCGCAGAATCGTTTGAAAACGTTGAGAATTTTGTAGTTGTCCAAAAGGCCTCGCAGGTGATAGGCCTTTATAAGTCGGACCAACCGATACAAAATGTCTTGAACGTCCCGCTCGAAGAGGAGTTAAAAAAACAACCCGATGGCAAATTTGAAGATCAGGGCCTGCGACAAATGCTCTACATGAGGGGTGCGTTTCGATGGATGTACCATGTGCAGGTGGTAAGCCCAAAAGAACCAAGTAAAAGGCAGTCATTCGTTGTGTATATGGATGACTCCGACCAACAGCAAAGCACTGTCAGTTCCAGCGTTCCTTTTGGTGGCTTTGTAAACCACAACGATCAGCGCTGTGCTGCGAAATTCAAGGAATTCATCGAACAACTAACGAGCGCCGTTAATTAGTTCGCCAATTTGAGTTTGGCACACCCGAAGTTCGATTTGGACAATGCCACCGGCATTTGACTGCAACTGCTGTTTCGTCTCTCTACGCTTGAGCGGGAACAAAGAATGAAAGAAACTCGACAGCAGAATTACATGTTCGCCTATAACATTGTGCCTGCCTTCTTATTTCGAAGCGATTTTGCAAAGACAATTGCCGAAGTACATCCACACGGATTTCTATACTTTCAGAAGTATTGGGAGCAACTGTCGCGCATCTTTCCACCGGAACATGTTGTTTCCGCCGAAACATTGAAGGCGGAAGCTTATCAGTTGGCGGAGGGTGTATTTTGCTTAATCGTTCATATGCCTCCTTCAGATCGCCAATTGGAAGTGCAATTCCTGGCAATCGTCCTCCAGCCCAAACTTCGCTACTTTGTGGCAGGGCAGGGATTCGCGCCGGATGTTCATACTCGTTTGACAATACGTGAGGTTACGGTAAACGGTCACGGACGGTGCGGGACTACGCCACCGAGCGCCGAGAGCTTTACCGAGGAGCTTGCAGAGATCATCGGATTATCTCCCAACATTCGTTTGGCTGAAGAACTCGCAATGCGCGATAGCAGTGAGTCGATTGAGACTTTTCCCGCAGAATTTCAAATGACGCCTCCGGAGCATGTGTTGATTCTAGCAGCGACCTACAGGGTGATGTCACAAATATGGGGAGATACGAGCGGCATCCCCGCGCATTCGGTAGAGCAGTTTCATGCACTGGGTGGTGAGCACCTTCAGCATGCAGTGTTCGCTATCCTAAATCAAGATGAAACTGCGGCCAAGGCTGCCATCCAATCGCTGAAGCAGAAATTTGTAAAGCCGCCTGTTAGCAAGAGTCTGTGGCGGATCGAAATGTCACCCATGAATGGCTTCAAAATGTCGTTAGCTGGTTTTGCGTCTATTTTTTTGGGAGCGTCTGTCATTGCTATGTGGATTCAAGACCGGCGCGTCTTTCCGGCTGGAATCATAGGTGGTCCCATTGCGATCCTCGCGGGAATTGTGATCATATTTGTCTCCGCAATCGCGTTGTATCGCGCTAGCAAGTTAGATTGACTACAATAACTGGAAAAGGGGAGCGCCTGACATAAGAGACTGCTTCATCTCGATCAGCCGGCGCCTCGCGAAGATAGTTCATTATTTGCAATTCTATATCTTCGAATTGAGTCAAGAAGGTGAGCCTTACCTGCATGACCCACCGAATGAACTCGCTCGAAGTTCCTTCGCAGTACGGATTAACTTCCTCGGTGGTTCTCAAAAGGTTCCAGATGTGGTAAGTCGTGAATGTTTGGATGGCATTGTAAAAAAGAGTTCTATGCGACTTTGTTTAAAGGATATTTTGACTTGCTGTTGCGGCGGGAGTGGTGCTTTTGGCTGAACAGCTTAGGCCGGACGACCATCAACACTAGTATTTGGAACAAGTTTTGGATTTCGTCGCGGTAGACGCTGCGTCAATTCCGTCAACAACGGCACAATATCTTGGTAGGGCACGAAGCTGTGGTACCGTCAATTCTGCCTCAATTCCCTCGAATGAGAACTTTCCACGGTTGCTCGAATTTGCTCTTTGACGCATGCCATGCTCATGAACAACTTTGACTACCGACGTTAATACATCTGCAAAGATTGCTTCGGGCGCCAAAATCGACATAGCTGTCTTTGGTCTCTTCGAGTCGCTCTACTCCATCGGGGGCAAAAACTATTTTGCGTGTTTCTTGCGCTCGAAGCTTATCGAGCAGATTGGCAGCTTTCGCCAGTTCGCGTTTTTGTTTAGTAAAAGTTGACTGAACCATTCTTACAAAGTCTCTTGCTCTGAAGTTTCGAGGACGGGAAAAAGTGAAGGCTTGTCCCACTAACCTGCTACGGGAAACTGACCGAAGTCAACCACCGACAGGGAAGCTCCTCGTCGCCTCCAAGCCAATTAACATCGACTTCTTTCGAAGATCGTTGCCAATCGATAGCAGCTCGAATTTGATTCCAGTTTTGTTTTAATGAACCGGCGTTTGCAAACCAATCCCTGAATGATAAAGCCGACTACTTCCATGCAAACTGGGCGAATCCGCGATCGAGTTTGATGCCATAAACCTTTAGGCGAATGTGAGCGCCCGCAGAAAAATGGGAGGGAACCTCATGACTGTTAACAACTGGTCCGACCGCGTCACAACCGACGATCTTGGCTCGCCAGCCGCCCGCGCGAGTTTTCTCGCTCAATAGCTCACACTCGATCACTTCGCCCGATTGAGGAGGCAGAACGGAAGTGTCCTCAATTGCTTCGACCGCAGTCGGCCGATACTGAACTCGGACAGAAGCATCACGGTCAGTCAGCCGTTCCCAAGATCCGCAGGAAGCACTACCTACCCACTTCTCGACATAGAGTCGAGCAATGCGCCCCGCTCGACTGCGGCTGGCCTGAGCGAGCCGAATCGCAAGCCGTCTCGCTAGCTGGATCGAGTCGATACTCGACTTGCTAATCCGAACGAGTATTTCATCACCACCGAAGGTCATCGCCATCAGTCTAAACGACGCGATTTGGTCCTGGCGGCTTTCAGTTGTGCGTGCAATCATCTTCGTATATCCTTCATGAAAACGTTCATAAAACGCAAGGCGGAAGGAGCGAGAATCGAACTCGCAAGGCTTTTACGCTCGCTCCGATTCCAACGGAGTGCCGTCACCTATCGGCTTGCCCTTCCACGAAATTTGAGCTCCAGCAGCAAGCATCGAACCTGCGTCTGAGCGATAAACACACCCAGTTAATAAAGAGCGCCTAGTGAGAATCGAACTCACAACATCTGTGTGGGAAGCAGAAGTGTTACCACTACACCATAAGCGCCTTTTGTTGGCTCAACTGAACGGTTAAAGATCGAATTAAGGCGGAAGGTGAGCGAGTCGAACCCGCAAGGCTTATCGCTCACCCGGGTTCAAGCCGAGCGCCATCGCCAATTGGTTTGACCTTCCGTAAGTTGTCATCGTCTGACGCAGAGTGGATACGGAATCGTCTAGAGAGAAGGACACTTATCCTTCGTTTTGATCGCCATTTTATTTTCGAACGCTTGTACTTTTAGCAATTAAATGCGTTTCTGGTTTCGTAGGTGCAGCTCCAACCTAGCTAGCGCGTCGGATTTCGCACTGAAAGTGTGGACGAGTCTCAGTACGCCCATGTCCATCCGTGTCACTTTCCGTAGATTGTATGCTTGCGAACTTCGTGTTCCAGAAAGTTCCTCATGCGAGCTAGTCAACACAGGTCTAATTGGTTTGCTTGAAAATCCAGAACGAAGTAGTCATTCGCCGTTCGACTCCTCAACGGAAGCCGTTATCAGCCTGCGGTCACAACCAGGCACTTTGCCAACGCTGTCACGGTCCCAGGAGAACAGCACAGCGAGATATCCCACGAAAGTGGCTTTCAGTGCTCAATCGCAGCTGTTTAAAAAAATATTTCTCTTCGGCAACGGAACCGCAGCACTTGTCGACGTAGATTTTAAAGGGCGGGCATGCCGCTAATGTCGGTGGAATATTTTCCGTCAATCTTGTCAGTGAGTAGCAGTACCCACTTCGCCAAAAAATCAACCCTACGGTGAAGTCCCACGCATACACCACGCCCTTGGGTTCATCCGAAGTAATAATGCATTTTCAGATGTTCACCAATTTCCGATTTGTCATCTCCACTTTGCGGCTTTTGCCACCCAAAAGTTGTATGCCGTAAGTTGCTCTTTCTTTTGCATTTATACAACAAGCGCTGATTGAAGGCAGAAACTTGACAGATGCCTAGCGGCGGGTCAGTTAAGGACTAAGGTGGAATATGGCTTAAATAGGATGATGGAAGGTAGGTCTAGAGTCGAATATCTGTGAGGCGGTAAGCTGACTTTTTTGCAACGACGAGCCCTAAAAGCCTTTGGGGTTCGCGAAGAGCTTTTTAATTTGGCATCGATAGCGTTGGAAAAACAAAACGAGTATAAAATAAGCGACACAAATTCAGGCAGCTAATCATTTTTTTGAGTAATTGATGTGATCAATGAGAGGACTATTGATTGCTCTGCGCAAAACAGGCGGTCTTCAGGGCGTCTGCGATTAACGGTAATTGCCGGGGCACACACTGGTCTGGAACTTATAACTTCACAAATCGGTGAATTGACGGCTGGTCGGGGAGAAGATTCGAACCTTCGACTGGACAAAGAACCGCTTATCTCGCGAAGGCACTTTCGGCTTGATATCAATCCGCCCTGGGTCCGATTGATAGATCTTGGCAGTACAAATGGCACGGAGCTGAATGGGTTAATTGTTACCAAAGCAACCCTATCTTCGGGAGACGTAATTGTCATTGGCGAAACTAGGATCAAAATTGGGATTGAAGTTCCTGTGGATTTGCATGCAAGTAACGTCGCGTTGCAACCTACGGAGCTATTCTCCACTCCAACGAATGACCCAAAGTATGAGGTGTCAATCGGCATCTGCGCAGAAGTGGCCAAACTCCCAACAAGTATTGGTGGTTACAATGTGGTTCGCGAACTTGGTCGAGGAGGAATGGCGATTGTATACGAAGCAGTTCACGAAAAATCCCGAAAAAAGGTTGCTGTAAAACTAATTCGCGAAGAGGTGGCGTCGCTTAGCAAGCTGCGTCAGTTATTCGCGCGCGAAGCAACGATTTTGTCGCAGATGAAACATCCGTTTATCGTGCGCGCTCATCACTTGGGCTTTCACGAAGATCGACTGTTTCTAGTCATGGACTATCTGCCAGCTTTTGAGCTGTGCGCCTTGATCGATTCGTTTACACCAGAAAAGAAAATACGGTCTGCTTGCTGGGTGATGCAGCGCATATTACAAGCACTTCAGTACGCACACGCACGCGGCATTGTACATCGTGATGTAAAACCTACGAACATCTTGGCATATCGCGACGGAAAGCGATTGAGTGTCAAGCTATCGGATTTTGGACTGGCAAAATGTTTCGCCGACGCCGGACTTGGCGGCCTCACGGAAGAAAAGTCGATTCGAGGAACATTGGGGTTCATGGCGCCTGAACAAATCACCGATTCCAAAAATGTCGGGCCTGCCACGGATATATATGCGGTAGGCGCGTGCTTAGTGAGACTTATCACGCAAAGATATCCCGTCGCTCCCATAGTCGGTTATCAAGCAGATCGTTGGCAATCCGTTGACTGTATCCCAAACGCACTTTGCGAGATTATTGATCGCTCCTTGCAATTCGAAGCGGAAGATAGATACCCGGATGCCGAGTCCTTCGCCAACGCCCTTGCGCCGTTTGCGCAGAAAGATCTACAAAGTTAGCATTTGTTATGCCAGCTACGCAATTTGTAATTTGTCCTAAATGCCAAGCGCAACTGGACGTCGATCCGGCCTGGGCTGGCCGTCGAGCCCGCTGTAAGAAATGCCGCAATGAGTTCGAACTGCAGACGTCGAGCATGATGGAGCGTTCTCCTCGTTCGCTTGAACGGTCAGTCGACACTTCGATGCAGTCTGCAGATGAGACTCTTCTAGGAGCTCCTCGCACGCAAGGTATCTGCGAAACCTCAATCGAGATCGCCAATCGCGGAACTTTTTCTCGTTTCGAATTGATAGAACTACTTGGCGAGGGCGCATTTGGAAAAGTTTACAAAGCGCGCGATCCCAACTTGGGGAGGCTTGTGGCACTCAAGATCCCGACGTTCTCAGCCGCTGAGTTAAAAAAAACTTCGAGATTTTTAGATGAAGCTAGGTCAGCCGCTGCGTTACGTCACAAAAACATCGTACCCATTTACGAAGCTGGCATGTTTGAAGGTCGACCGTATATAGTTTCTGAGTTTATTGAAGGCGAGACCCTTTCCCATCGCATCGGTGCCGAGCCGGTCAGCTTTCGGACTGCAGCGTCTTGGATACGAGACCTGGCCCTTGCACTCCAGTACTCGCATGACAACGGAATCATTCACCGCGATGTGAAGTCTGAGAACATCATGTTGGATGCGAATCAAGTGCCGTTTCTCATGGACTTTGGGCTTGCCAAGCGAATTCACGAAGATTCGACCCGTACGTTGGATGGAACGGTATTAGGCACTCCGGCTTACATGCCTCCTGAACAAGCTCGCGGTGATCAGAAAATGATTGGCCCGCGAAGCGATCAATACAGTCTAGCAGTGGTTCTATATGAGTTACTCAGCCGTCAGCGTCCGTTCTCCGGTCAACCCCACACCGTTATTGCTCAGGTAATATCTGCCGAGCCGCGTCGTCCCAGTGCAATCCTTCGTAGCGTTCCAAAAACGCTGGAAGCAATTTGCCTTAAAGCCATGAGCAAAGACATTGAAGACCGCTATCCTTCAGCCGCCAAGTTTGCTGCAGATCTCGATTGTTATCTTGCCGGTCAAATGCCTTCGGCTCACCATCGCAATTTAATTTTTCGTCTGCCAAAGTTGAAAGGCAGGTATCAAAATCGCATTTCGATGGCCAGCGTCCTAGTAGGCTTGTTGATTTGTGGAGTCGTAGCTTGGAAGTTTAAAGCACCAACAGCTAGAGTTAGACTGCAGACGGAAACACTCGTTCTAAAACCTAAACCAAACGCAGCAGAGGCCGTAGCAACTGAAGACCAGATTCTCAACAAAATCGATCAGCCCGCGAATACTCTAGATGTTTCTCCCAACGACGACCCGAGAGCTAGCACAGTAGGTGGCGAATCGGGCTGGCCTGCCGACGCTCCTCCGCAGGCGATTGCTCCGTTCGACGCCGTAGCAGCCAAGCAGCACCAACAAGCCTGGGCCGATTACTTGAAGTTGCCTGTGACGTACACCAACTCAATCGGGATGAAGTTCGTTCTCATCCCGCCCGGCGAATTCATGATGGGAAGCACACCGACGCAAATTGAGATGGCGCTGAGCTCCGTAAAGGACGAGTACTGGAAAGACTGTATTCAAAGCGAATGCCCTCAGCATTACGTAACCCTGACGCAACCAATTTACCTCGGTGCTCATGAGGTAACTCAACAGCATTACATGGCTCTAATGGGTGTGAATCCGGCATCGTTCTCCGAAACAGGAAAACATCGAAAAGCCGTCGCCGATCTTGATACCCGAAACCATCCAGTGGAAATGGTGAGCTATATTGATGCGGTAGCTTTTTGCACTAAACTCAGCCAGATGGAGAGAGCAAATTTGGCATCGTTTGTGATTGAGGGTTACCGGCTACCCACTGAAGCCGAATGGGAGTTTGCAAGTCGAGCTGGGACAGCGAATCCACGCTTTAGTTCCCAAATTGGTGTAATTCTGCAGACCGCATGGTTCGCCGAAAACTCCGATCAACGAACTCATTCTGTTGGCGAATTAACGGGAAATGCTTTTGGATTATTTGATATTTCGGGAAATGTTTGTGAGTGGGTTGAGGATGGCTGGAATTCACGTCGTTATCAGAAAGTAGCTGCACCGTCAGTTAAGAATCCAAAGGAAACATTCATTGTTGGCAGTGATGTCGTCAGACGCGACGGAAGCTGGGGTTATAATGCTTATAGCCAGCGTATTTCGCATCGGGAGCATATGTCACCGTCGTTTCGTGATGATGGTAGCGGATTTCGAATAGTCTTAGATGCCGTTCGCAAATAAACTACCTGATAAGCGTGCAGGAACGGGCGGTTTCTTGCTCGTGGAACAATTGGCTAGTGTTAGTTTAGCATTTCAACGCCCCACTTCTCTTAAGCAACCATAACTTAACAGGCGCATGAAAAAATCCGCCGAACTTTAAATTCGACGGATCGCAAAATCATGGAAACTACGGTTAGGCTTTAAAACATGCCTCCTTCGCCCAGCTCGGCAAACAAACTATCTCGGGTACTGTGGTCTGAAGCACGAGCCTGCAATGTCAAAGAAGGACGAACGGGAATCGCTGCACAGTATTGCCCGGTTGCTTGCTGCTCACTTCCGGTCGTCTTCAGTTTAACTCCGCCTGCTCGGTTTCCTTCATTTCCTGCAGGAGCATCCGAAGCAGCGCGACTCAGACCTTCGAAAACCAGCTCTTTGGCCTTGGTGTCAAAATTGCCCCATTGCGACGATCCACTTGCAATCAACATCGGACTGGGCGATGCGACAGGCTTCGATTGGCTGGACGATGTGTTTGTTCCCCATCGGCCGATGATTGGAATATCTCCTTTCAATCCGAACTGGAAGGGCGTCAAGTCTTCGAAGCCTTCAAAGCCTCGTCGGCCGCTGTCCAAGATAAAGTTTCCATTTCGCCATACGCCAAGATCGTCTTTGCCGTTTCCATCCCAGTCTCCAATCACTGGAGTATCTCCAATCAAACCAAATTGATACGGCGTGCGGTCCTCGGTGCCTTCAAAACCTCGTTTCCCAGAATCGAGAATGAAGTTACCCTTGCGCCAAACTCCGAAGTCGTCATCACCGTCACCGTCCCAATCACCTACAACCGGAATGTCACCAGGCAACCCAAACTGGTAAGCCTTCTCGAACCCTTCAAAGCCACGAGCGCCCGAATCGATGATGAAGGTACCATTTCGGTATACTCCCAAGTCATCAATGCCGTCCGCATTCCAGTCGCCAATGACCGGTACATCGCCAGGGAGTCCAAACTGGTACGTTTTAAGATGTTCAAACCCTTCGTAGCCTCGAGCACCTGAATCGAGAATGAACGTTCCGTTTCGAAACACTCCCAAGTCGTCGATACCGTCGTTGTTCCAATCGCCAACGACGGGAATATCACCAGGTAGTCCAAATTGGTAGGTCGTAAGATCTTCAAAGCCTTCGAAGCCGCGATTTCCGGAATCAAGGATCGAATTCGTGTTTCGCCACACACCTAGAAGGTCACCTTTGGGAGGTGGATTCACGCTGCCATGGTTAAACGTTCCCGTGATGCGGTACTGTCCCAAGCTTCCGTAGTCTGAGTATCCCGTTGCATTGACATCACCTTCACCGACACCGTCGATCTTCAGATAATAGGTGCCCGCAGGAAC
Organism: Planctomycetia bacterium; assembly: GCA_031412515.1. GTDB lineage: Bacteria > Planctomycetota > Planctomycetia > Pirellulales > Pirellulaceae > Aureliella. The sequence goes on from JANODD010000028.1 coordinate 28,886, forward strand.
CGTGAGATTAATTTCAGCTGTTGGATTTCCTTGAAGATCAGACGAACGGACGAGATTTCCGTTTGAATCATAGAGTTCCGCTTTGATATTCAAGTTCGTGTCGACGGGACCGCCGACAATCTTTAGGTTGATTGCACCGGTTTTCGTAGTAACAATCTTGAACCAATCCGTGTCCGTGTTTGTCGAGATCAAACCCGATTGTTCCACCTTTCGAATGCCATTCGACGTGACTCCACCGATCAGTGAAGCACCTGTACTAGAATTGACAAAGTCGTCGGGGCGGTAGTCAAATCCATTGCGAGTCGTGATGATTCGAAGATCATCCTCCCTATTGCTTGCGCCTTGGTACTCGCCTTTGCTCCACTGCGTCAAACCTTGAGAATAACCGACGCCCATGATGGGCGCCCAACCATTGCGGCCTGCATAGTATTCTTCTTGCGGCGAGTTTCTACCATCATGCTGTAGGCCAAGCGAGTGGCCAACTTCATGGCTGATCGCTTCAGCAACAAATTTCTCGTTGCCGTTGCCAAGGTTGTCTTCAAAAACCAAAGCTGGCGTGTCAGAACTGGCATTGAACGAATCGAGGTACGCGACTCCACCATAGTTTCCAAACGGAGCGAATGTACTGCCGACAACTACCCGAATGCCCCACTGCTTGTCGCTACTACCCGTGTTGCGCAAATTCTCCAGGGTGGGTTCCTGAGTCGTCACGTCGACATCGAACGGCGCAAAGTCTTCGACAACACGTTGCCAAATCGCTTGGATACGCGTCAGTTCAGCGCTGGAGAACTCATTTCCTCCTTCAAACGAAAACGCTGTCTGAGTAAACGGAAGACCGTTGTTATAGTTTGTGTTCCATTGCGTATTGGCAGTAGTGTGACCATCAAAATCCAGGTAGATCACCTTCGTCGCAGAAGGATAACTATGCAAACGAAATGTATCGGCCAAGGGAGCGAACAAAGGTGCTTGGCTATTGGTTTTGGCTGCTGCTTGAGATGCATTCACTTTAGGAATGCCCTCGAACTCATATTGCCCTACCAACCCGCAACTCACAATGACACCAGCTGTGTGCCCTTGCGGGGCGACGAGGTTGCCACGGGCCAATAAGTTGCCGATATCTGCGGCCAGTAGTTGCCGATTCTCCAGTTGCTCGAGCGTGATGGTCCTCGAACGTACTTGGCGATTCTTAAAGAAAGTCTTCATTACTTAGGCTCCTCGAGAGAAAGTGAAAAGGCGTTCGTCTGACCCGGAGTGGATACGCAATCAGCAAGATCGGTGGACACCGCGAAATGTCCCCCAGCAAAGCGGTTTCCGGTCTGGCAATTGAATGTCCGCGAATCTTTGCGATTCCGTATCTGCTCTGTACCGGAAGTACTTTCCCTTCCATTTTTTGATTCGACACGCGGTAGCAAGGCCCGAAATTGATGGATACTTACTCGACGTTAGTGAAAATCGCATCTTCGGTGCTCGTCTTTGCCGCTATTGCAATTGGCTGTGTTCGAGTGATTCCTGTCTGCGATGAACTGGCCTGCTATCGTGTCGGCGGGCTTTCTCGGCAGGCTAAAAGCTTGCTGATGAGCACCGAGCAACTCCAGTTTTGGCTGCGAGCTTGGTGCGGAAGCTTGATTGGATTGCCAGTCTTGGTTTGGTGGTATGAGATGAAACTGCTGAGCCTGCTGGCGTTCGCATTGGTCTATGTTGCGCCAGAACACATCATGCGTTACTTGATATACCGGCGGCGAACGATTCTTCGAGATCAACTAGTGCCGGCGATTCAGGGGTTGGCAAATGCGGCTCAGGCGGGGTTAACGCTTCATCAAGGATTAGTTGAGATCAATCGCGACACGCCCAAGCCGCTCAATGTTGAAATCGCTCGGATCCTTGCCGACTTCCAGCGCGGACGACCGCTCGCTGAGGCAATTGAAGAAGTCCGTCAACGATTGTCACTAGAGTCATTCACGCTGTTTGCCACTGCGGTGCAAACCTCCCTGGAACGAGGCGGAAGAATTAACGAAGCATTGCTCCGGATTGGAAATAGCCTGAGAGAAAACCAACGGGTGGAACGCAAGATGGAAGCGGATACGTCGGCAGGTCGCCGAGAAATCTTGATCCTTAGCCTGTTTCCGTTGCTGTTTGGGTTCATGTTGAACTTTATGAATCCTGAGAACACGAGCAAGCTGGTGACCACCCTACCTGGGCAATGCGTTGTGCTGGTCGTCGCAGGCCTAGTTTACTGCGGTGCCAGGTGGGCACTGAAGATGATGGACGTTCAGAACTGAAAAAGCTATCTGAGGAGTGCAAGTTATGGCAAGTTTAGACCAGATTGCTTCGACATTACTTTGCGGAATCGCAGTCTTCTGGTTCGCCAGTCAAATCGCAACGATGATCCTGCGTCCAACCGTATCGGGCGTCCAAGTCTGGCAACATGACGAGCAACGCAAGGCAGTGCTCCAAGAAAAATCGCTGTTGTACCGATGGTTTCAGCCCCTGTGTGAAGACCTGAATCAACTTGGGTGGCTGCATTTGCTGGGCAATGTGCGATCCATTGAGCTAAGCCTTGCACAAGGCGGTTCTGAGTTGCCGTGGAAAGCTTCCGAGTACTTGGCGGTTGGTACTGTCCGGATGACGTTAGCTGCGCTCTTTAGCTTGGCGGTTCTCAATCCATTATTCGGGATCGTCGGTAGCGGCGTACTTGCAGTAATCATTGGCTTGCTTGGGATCGCCTTCCTTCCAAGGCAACTCGCGGGGCTTGCAAAGCTCCGCATGCGACGCTTCAAGCAGCGCCTTCCATTCGCTATCGATCTAATGGCGTTAATGATGGAAGCAGGTGGTGATTTCAGGCAGTGTCTATCAACGGTTGTCCATGAAAACCGCGATCATCCAGTAGGCGTTGAGTTTGGCGTTCTTGCAAACGCTCATGCCGCTGGGCAGCCTTTACGAGATTGCCTGGATCAGTTGCAGGCAAGACTGCGTGACGAAGATGTCAATGAAATTGCATTCTCGATAAAGAACGCAGATGAGCTGGGCGTACCGCTCAGCAAAACGTTTCTTACGCTCGCAGAACAGATGCGGCTTAAGCGAGCGCAGCAGGCAGAGAAGCTGATCGGTGAGCGCAAAACGATGATGGCCTTTCCAAGTCTCATCATCATGATCGCTTGCTTGCTAGTCGCCGTCGCCCCCTTCGTTCTCGGTGCAATTTACCCAAGTTAGAAACAGGAATAGCAACATGTCGACCACTGTGGAAGTTAGATGCCAGGGGACTGTCAAGGTCCTGCCCATTCGTCACTCGATCTGCCGGATTGGAAGTAATCCAAGCTTTGAACTTAGCATGCCGGGGATCGATGACCACACGGCTACCTTACGAATGCAGAATGGCAAAAGGCACATCTACAATCGCTCTTCAAAGCCGATCATGCTGAATGGAAAGCGAGTTGAGCCAGAGCAAACGACAGAGTGGCAAGGGAACCAAGTGCTTGAATTGGCCGATGGAGTTTGCATTCGCTTGTTACACATAACCGAAGAGAGCAAGACCGGGCGTGAAGCCCGTGCCACATCCAAAGTCGCTGGAGATAACAAACAGACGTCGGTCTCACAGTCTTCGGGGCAAAAGGGTCGGCGGCTTAAGATTGCTGGCTTCTTTTTGACGTTTGCAACGATCTTGTTTTCATCCGAATCGGAAACGGCAAACAAAGCGGCCGACCAGGAGTTTTCCAGCGTGATCAGAGCACTTATTGAAGCGGAATCCAAGCCAAATTCGGGTTGCTATCGCCAGATGAGAGTCGAGCTTCAGAACGCGGTTCTACGAAACGACCTCAAGAAGCAATCCGTACAGAAACTAAGACAAATTCTCGTCTCAACGTCACATGCTTCAACAACAACGGTCGATTCCCAAGTGCGACGTTTTGTAGAGGCATACCTATAGCTTGATCTTCACCCGACCAGTTTGATTCCCATTCTCCCAGAAAGCCAACTACCATGTCGAAGAGAAATCGCAACTTACGAGTCGGTCGATTTGAACCGCTTGAAGAACGAGTCGTTTTTAGCGTTGAGATTTTTGTTGATCCCGTCCATGGAAATGATGACAACAACGGATTGTCTCCAACAACGGCCATTCGCACGCTCGAAAGAGTCGTATCGCAGTATGAATCGTTGAAGCCGAAAGGTCATATTGAACTCGCGCCCGGTGACACGGTTGTTTTAATGCCTGGATCGCATCACTTCGCCTATCGCTATGGAGAAGGTCAATGGCAGGGATTGTACTTGCGAAATGTCCACGGAACCGCCAGTCAACCGATCACGATTCGAGGAATGGACGGAGCAACCCTAAACAATCGCGCCCCCGATGGCAGCGAAATGTCGTCCATTAACATTCTCCAATCGAGTCACATTGTCATTGAAAACCTGGATGTTACGGCGTACGGATCGGCCGTCACTGTGGCCGATTCGAACCACGTTCTTGTACGCGACAACTACATTCACGATGTCGATGGTATCGCCAACAACAATCTATCGGGGGTTTACTTGGTAGGGGTGCAGAATGTTGTTATCGAAAACAACCTGCTCACCGACAACTACGATCGCTCGCGGCCAGGCAATGCCAATAATCGGCATATCGTGATCTTCGGGGGAGTCGATGTCAAAGTTCTTGGCAATACGATGCGTAACGAGAATCCCAACGCGGGAATGGCTGTCGACTACAAGCATCTTGGTGGCTTGACGGTAGATCAAGTCGGTCAATACGAAGTAGCCTATAACACCATCATCAATGCGGCGGGCGTGGCGATTGGAACAGCCGCTCCGAACTCGTTCATCCACCATAACCTGCTAATCGATTCCGGCGGAATCAAAGTGGCAGATTTTGGCGGAACAAATCAACTAGCCAATGAACGCATCGAATACAACACGATCGTAAACAATGTGGACCGCATGAATGGTGGCGGTTTAGATTACTTTCCGAACGAGTATGAAGGATATCCACTCGGACAGCTTTATTGGTCACATAATCTGGTCGTTGATAATCGGGAATACAATCATCCTGAAAAAAGCACGCTGTTCTTTGACCGCTACGGTTCGGATCAATTTTACACACGTGTCATCTCGGGCGGCTTGTTTCGTGCCGAAGGAAATGTCTATCAGACTCGCGATGCGGCAAGCTTTGACCTCTACGGAGCCAATGGGGGCCGATATGGTGAACTGGGCGCCGACCTAACGTTCGCTCAATGGCAGACACTAGGTTTCGACACCACTGGAAAAGCGGCGAACATCAACATCGACGAATACTACTGCGATCAATCCGCTGGCGGTGGAAGTGCTGGTTTATATGCAGGCAACACGCCACGACTGACAGCAATCGTCTCGCAATTCGATATAAACGAATCCGGTGACAAATCGACGACACGTTTGAGGATCGTCCGGAGCGGGACCACCAATGCAGAACCCGCCTACGTCATGGTTAACGTCTCTCAGGCCAACGAGATCAGCGTACCTAGACAAGTAGTCATTCCCCCGGGAGTTGACGCTGTCGACGTAGAGATCCGAGGACTTGACGATGCGATCATCGATAGTACTGAAGCTCTGAGAATCACCGTATCTGCAAACGGCTTCTCCGAAGCCTCCACGTGGGTGCGATTGCATGACAGTCTTCCTGGCGACGATGATGGCAATACAAATGACGACGTAAATGGTGTGTTTCAAGTTCCTGGCACTAGCGGTGAGCTCGTTCAAATGCAATCAATCGTTGCCCGTCGCTGGGCGGAATACAACAACGAGATGGGAATTGCCTATGTCGATGACGCGTTAGGACGGGTTGGCAATCTTCTACCGTCCGATCCAGGCTGGGTTCAAGCACTGATGAGTCGCGGGCAAAGCATGATGGTACTTCGATCGGGTGTTGTGGAAGGCGACATCGGTCAAGCGGAGTTAGTGGCGGGGCGGTTCTTTGTCTTCTATCTGGTTCAGGACAGTTCTTCAACCCTCTGGCGCGAGTTGAATCCAAACAACGCACTTGGGGCAGGTCCGCTCCTGTACACATCCATCGCAAACAGCAACCCGGACCGTTTTGACCACGTTCAAGAAGCGAACCGGGCGACCTCAATCGACTTGGCTTGGGAAGACTTAGAGTTTGGCGGCGATCAAAACTTCACTGACCTGGTTGTCCAAAATGACTTTGTTTCCTCCACTCGAGCATGCCTAGCCATTGACGATGTGTTTCGTGTTCCTGATACAGAAAGTGCTGAATTAGACGTGCTTCTCAATGACCATGTTCCAAGCACTGCAGTGATTAAATCGTTTACCCAACCTCAGCTTGGCAAAGTGATTCGTTCAGATACGGGGGATAACCTGCTTTATAAGCCAGAACCCAATCGCTATGGCTTGGCTCACTCCAGCTACAGCGTCGCTTCGGGAGATCAATCGTCAACGGCTAGTGTAGAACTAGCGATCTTCAAGAGTTGGAGCAATGTTGCCGAACCCTCAGACGTTAACCAAGACGGTCAAGTGTCGCCGCTGGACGCACTGCTCGTCATCAATGCCTTGCAAGAACATGGCGAAATAGTCCTGCCGTATTACCCAGACAGCACACTTGCGAGCCTGAGCAAGATTGATGTCGATGATGACCAACGCCTAACAGTCAACGATGCGCTCGTCGTACTCGTGCAGCTTATAGGCAAGGTGCACGGGTAAGCACATTTCATCTTTCATCGTGTAGTCCAACGATTTCTAAGAAATCGTACTTACTGAATGGAATACCAAACCACCGCGGTAGCCAGGCCTCAGTTTCAGAAAAAGCAATTTAATTACTTGGAGACCAATATCATGTTCAACATTCGGTACAGACTTCCTGATCAGCAAGGCAACGAATCAATGCAAACTGTGTTAATCATGGCTGTAGGCGCATTGGTCTTGCTTGGAGTCAATCGACTTTACCGAGAAATATCGCCGACAATACGGCAGTACGTTCATGCGGCTGTCTCGGGCCAGCAAACTAGTGTCGACTCGGACGCGGGTGGATTTGCCTTCGGTGGCGAAGCACCAAGCCATACATCGACTCCACCGAATACGTTTGTACCTTCAATCGAGGTAAAACGACGGGACGAACTGCCAAATGCTGATCAACATCCTGTCGACATTGGAAGCAACAATCAGTCGGATTTGCGAAGGGCTGAAACGATGGTGTATGAAGCGATTCGTCGTGACCGTCTGGCGGAAGTCGAGCACCTTAAGGGGAACGCTGAAAACGAAAATCGCCTCAGAGCTGAAGCGGCAGAACTAAAACTTGCAGCTGCGAGAATCCGAGGTGGCGACCAGGAGGCCGGTAATACACAGAAGCAAATTGACGCTGCGAATGCGATGCGCGATCTGTGGGATTTGGCAGATAAGGGATCGGGACTTTTGCCACCCAGCATAGACAAGTTCTACCAATGGGCGAAGATACCAGTTCGTGATGGGCTGCCGCAGATTACGGAAGTCACTGTTGGACTAGAGCAGCAGTTTCACGGGTGGCTTGCTGCGCAAGTAGCTGGCAAATAAGCTGAATCCCCTAGGGGATGGCACTGACATCCGCCGTGTCAAGGAACCTCACAGGCCATTTGGTCGGTTAAAAGCACCGGAACTGACGAGCATTTGCTCAAGTGCGCCGCAAACACTTGCAGGGCAGCTATGGAAGTTGTTGAAACACACGAATTCAGTTTGCGTTCACCGCGTCGACAGAGATAGCCGCCAAATCCGTTTATGTTCCAGAGGTCATTGAGCCGGTTTCGTGGCGCCGCGGGCTAAAGGCGAAGTGACAGAGGTCAACTTGTGAACAGAGTATCTTAAGGTTGCTGTGCTGTTGCTCAAAAGCAGGCGGCTGAGGCGGCGGCTAGGTTGGCGAAGGTGTGGGACAAATATGATCGACGATGCCTATTGGGAAGCTGAACGACGAATACAACCTGCAATACGCTCGAATAGCGAAAAATTAGATTTATCTCCGCATCCAGCGCATTTGTTGCGGGGCGAATTGCCTAGGCTTTCCGAACTTCCGGCCAGTATTACAGATTGCAAGCGGTTGCAACAAAACTGAGATCGCTAAAAATTTCAAACTGCGACAACTACAAGAGCTTGTACGCATTATCGTCATTGTGCGATAGGCTCGAAAGCCTTTATGTCGACGACTTCCGAGCCATTTGAACGGATCATGGTGAGAGTGGCCGTCGTGTGATATTTATACCTGTTCAAATGATCACCGCTTGCGCTGTCGAGATTAGGGCACTTACCATTTACGTGGGAGACGACTCGAGCGGATTCGATAGCGCGAGAGCAGTTTTTGATGAAATCTTTCCTGTCGGGAAAGCGTTGGATATCATGGGACCGGTCAAGAAACTTGTCGACTTGGGTTGTCGATGGGGGAGTAGTGATGGCACTAACTACCATGGAAAAAGCCTGGAATCCGCATAAACCTGATGTCTTACCTTAAGACTTCTAGAGGTCGCGACAAAGATCATTTTGCCGCCGTGGTTTACACTCGCCTAGCCTTAGCCACCTGCCGCATCGCACATTCCAATTTGTCGGATGGGGCAGCTCAACTGACCGCAACTCTTTAGAGTTGTGCGGCTCTCTAAGGTGTTCTCAATCAGACAGCAAGGGATTGACCGGCTTTTGGAACTCACTACGTCAGCCACTGCGACGTATCCGCAATCGCTCTTTGAAATTCCGATTCATCAATTCCTAAAGCGGACTGGGATTGCGTCAATGCGGCCATTCTCCCAGCCGAGATCGCACCGTCCGCGCCCGCGATTCCAAACATCGCCTGAACTAAAAGCAATTTTTCATCGTGCGTGCGGCGATTCACAACGGAGATGAGGAAGCTTGGAAGATGAACACGTTTTAGTCGAACCTGCGAACACATTCGACCAAGTTCCTCGCGCGATATGCTCGCTTTGGCAATGTTCCGATACAGTGACCGCGCGACGGCAATCTCTTGTTCAGTCACTTGGCCATCTTCAATCATGATCAGCGCAATGAGGGTCAGTAAGTCCTTTTGAAACGAATCACGCGGCGCTTCCGCCAAACTTGGCGATTGACCGCTTGACGGCGATGGCATGATTCGGTTCGCTAAAACGGCTGGATCAAACGCATTCTTGCACTTGCCGCACTGAACGAACTCCTCGATCCCGCCGAGCGGTAGAACTGGAATGAAGTACAGCGTCAGAAATGGCCGCGATGATTTATGGCGATACGTTTCTTTCGATTCACAATTCGGGCACTGAAACATGCCGCGACTGCGGGTGCTCGACCAGTTCATCGTGCCGATCAAAATCATGGTTTTTCTTAAAAGCGTTATGGCCGAATTGCAGCAGGGTAGGGCAACGCGTTGAAGCGTTCTTCGTTCGAAGATCCACGAGCAAATGCAATTCGATAAGGTAGCTGGTTTCGTGAGAAACCGGATGCGGTAGAAAAGTCACCCGTGCGCCCCGGTTTCTCAGGAAACCAGCTACATTTGCTCACCTACCCATGATTCATTGTAGCTGTGGATCCATTCTGGTTTGAGCGAATGGCGACGATTGCGCAAAATCGGCTGTATCGCTGGCAATTGTGCGAAGAAGAGACCCAAATTAAACTTGGACAGTTTGCACCATCTTCTCCACTCTCCACTTGTTAAAAACCATGTCGCTGAAATCTTTCCGTTTTGCCTTGTTTTTCGCTCTGTTTTGTCTAGTCTCAGCATCGCTTAGTTTTGCTCAAGATGAAAAAAAGGAAGAGATTGAAAGTGGCGACGGTAGTCGTGCGGCGGATCAACCACTTGGCCCCTCGGATGAAGCTCGCCAAGCAATGGCCGGCTTTCAAAAACCTGACGGGTGGTCGGTGTCCTTGTTTGCCGCCGAGCCCGTTTTTGCTAACCCAGTTGCATTAGACATCGACAACCGTGGACGCGTTTTCATCTGCGAATCGTTCCGCCAAGATCGAGGTATCACGGATAATCGGGGCCATGACAAAACGTGGCTGCTCGCCGACCTGGCTGCGATGAGTGTTCAAGAACGCATTGATTATCACAAGCGACTGCTCGGTGACAAAGTCAATGAATATATGGCTCACGATGATCGCATCCGCATGCTGGAAGACACTGATAAAGACGGTGTGTCGGATCGAGCCACGGTCTTCGCGCAGAACTTCAATCAAATCGAAGATGGTACCGGTGCGGGTATTCTAGTACGCGGTAATCAAGCTTACTTCACTTGCATTCCAAAGCTCTGGCAATTGACGGATAAGGATCAAGACGGTGTGGCTGAAATGCGAGAAGCCTTGCACGATGGTTTTGGAGTTCGTGTAGCCTTTCGCGGCCACGACATGCACGGTTTGATCATCGGTCCTGACGGTCGACTTTATTTCAGTATTGGCGATCGCGGCTACAACGTTGAAACACCGAGTGGAAAATTCTTCGATCCCGAAAGCGGAGCGGTCTTCCGTTGTGAGTTGGATGGATCGAATCTCGAAGTGTTTGCGACAGGATTGCGTAATCCTCAAGAGCTTGCGTTTGATGATCAAGGTTATCTGTTCACCGGCGATAACAACTCGGACAGCGGCGACAAAGCTCGTTGGGTCAATGTTATGGAAGGTGGTGATACGGGTTGGCGAATGATGTATCAGTATCTACCTGATCGCGGACCTTTTAATCGCGATAAAATTTGGCAGCCATTCTCTGTTGCAACGCCGGCTTACACAGTGCCACCGATCGAGAACATCTCCGACGGCCCATCTGGTTTGAACTGCTATCCAGGAACTGGACTCACTGGCGATTACCAGAACTGCTTTTTCTTAGTTGACTTCCGTGGAGGACCGGTCAATAGCGGTATACGAGTGATTCGCACGCAGCCACAAGGTGCATTTTGGAAAGTCGAACGTAGCGAGCAACCTATTTGGAAGATCCTCGCAACCGATGCGCAGTGGGGTCCCGACGGAGCACTGTGGGTTTGCGATTGGGTCAATGGTTGGGTCGGTGAGGGCAAAGGACGCGTGTATCGTTTCTTCGAAAACGCAGCCCAAGAATCCGCAATCGTCAAAGAGGTTCAAGCCTTGCTTGCCGCTGGTTTCGATCAATTGCCCGCCGGACGCCTTGGTCAGTTGCTCGCGCATCAAGATCGTCGCATTCGACTCGAGTCACAATGGGAATTGGCCAAACGCGGTGACCTCGAACAATTTAAGCAAACGTTGAATCGTAGTGATGTGGCACCATTGAGTGCGCTTCATGCGACTTGGGGATTGGGTCATATTGCGAGAGTGAATGTTGCGAAACGCGACGTCGCCAGTGAAGCACTTGGTAAGGCACTTGCGCACAGCGACGACCATGTTCGCGCTGCGTCCGCGAAAGCCCTCGCCGATGCTGGAGTCGACCGATACGCGGCGGAAATCGTAAATTTACTCAATGACAAAGAAGCTCAAGTCCGTTATGCGGCGGCACTGGCTGCTGGCAAGTTGAAACTGGACGCCTTTGACAAAGCCTGTGCAATGTTGGCTGAAGCCGCTGATACTGATCCAGGTCTTCGTCATGCCGGCATTATGGCGCTCAAAGGAACAAAGGACAGCTCGCGCATAGTTGCATTAAAAGATCACCCATCGCGTTCTGTCCGCATCGCCGCAGTGGTTGCGCTTCGTAAATTGGCTAACGAGCGGATCGCCGATTTTTTGATGGACTCTGATGTTGGTGTTCAAACCGAAGCAGCTCGCGCTATTAACGATGTCGTCGCATTGCATACTGCCCTGCCGCAACTCGCTTCGCTAATCGGAAGCAAACTGGGCAGCGATGCACTCGCCTATCGAGTTCTCAATGCCAACTTCCGTTCGGGAACCGCCGAAGCCGCGATGGCTATCGCCGAATATGCCGCTGGCCAAGATAATTCGACTGACACTCGCATCGAGGCTCTGGAAATGCTTAGCACATGGAGCAAGCCGGGTGAACTGGATCGCGTGATGAATCGCTACTTGCCGTTAGCCGATCGAGATTTGGCACCAGCCCAAGAATCCCTTCAAAAACACTTTGCAGGTATTCTACTCGGTTCCAGCGAGATCCAAACAAAGGCAGTGGAAGTTGCAGCGGCGGTAGGAATAGCAGGTGTCTCGGATATCTTGCGTGGCTATGTGACCAACGAATCGAACGCTCAAGGCCTTCGTCTACAAGCACTCGCTGGGCTCGTGAAAATCGAAGGAAAGAATGCTCAAGCCGATGTGACGCGCGCACTCGAAGACAGATCTCCAGCACTCCGCGCTAAGGCCATTGAGCTGTTCGCGGTACTAAGTCCCGTTAAGGCAGTCCGCGCGATTGAAAAATCGATGGCGTCTGAAGACATGATCGAACGGCAAGCGGCCTGGGATGCGATTGCAAAAATCGAGAACGACTCTGCAAAAGCAATCATTGAGAGCGGATTGAAGTCTTACATCGCTGGCAGTTTATCTCCGGATCTATGGTTGAACGTCATTGAAGCTACCGAAGGCCGTGTGTCAAAAGCCGAAATGGCAAAGTTGACTGAATTCGAAACACAAGCAGCAACTGCAGATCCATTGGCGCAGTATCGAGACTGCATCTTTGGAGGTGACATCGAGTCAGGCAGCAAATTGTTTTTCACCAAGAGTCAATTGTCCTGCGTTCGCTGTCACAAAGTCGACGCAATCGGCGGCGAAGTTGGTCCCAAGTTGACGGATATCGGTAAGCATAAAGACAACCGCTACCTGCTCGAGGCGATTGTTAACCCAGACGCAAAAATTGCCGAGAATTTCGAAACAGTTGTCCTGCTGACGGAAGACGACGAAGTGATTACAGGTATCCTTCGCAAAGAAACGGACGAAGCCATCGAGTTGATGGATGCCGATGGGAAGACGATTACGGTCGATCCTAAGATTGTTGTCACAAGGAAGAAAGGCAAATCCTCAATGCCTGCCGACTTGATTAAGCATCTTTCACGGCGTGAACTCAGAGATCTGGTTGCGTATCTGTCTTCGCTTAAAGGTAAATAGCTGAGCATTTGCGGTGAGCCGTCGGCGCTAGCCGCGGGTAAACGAAGTGGTTGTCGTGCAGGATCAAAGTTTCTATCCAACGGTAATCACTTGCCGGAGAATCTTTGGCCACTAGACAGTCATTAATTCATTTCGAGTCACCGACTTCGGTAACCCGCGGCTAGCGCCGTCGGCTCACATGCGCTACGACCAAAGCGCGGCACCACGTTGCCATGAACGAATGAGCCGTCGGCACTAGCCGCGGGTGAACGAAGTTGTATTCATGCACGAACAGAGGGTTCGTCCAACGACAATTTCTTCAACGCAAATCGCGTGGCACTGGACACTCATCGCCTAAGTGACGTCACCGACTTCGGTAACCCGCGGCTAGCGCCGTCGGCTCACAGCTACTAAAACGTCTCAGGATAGACAACGATTTCAATCCGCCGGTTGTCGGCACGGCCAGCGGCGGTCTGGTTGTCGCCGATGGGATGGTTGGGGCCGTGGGCAACAACGAACAACTGCTGAGCAGGTAGATTGTTTCGTCGAACGAGTTGATCAATGACGGCTTGAGCTTGAGCACCGGCAAGCTGAGTTGGGTTTGAGAACGCGCCACCGTAAAGCGCTCCAGTGTCCGTATGACCTTCAACCGCAATGCGATGACGAGCGTATTGGCCACTGAGCGATGTCGCTACTTGATCGAGCAGGTAGCTGCCGGATGAAACCAGTTGTGCAGTGCCCTGGCCAAATAGTTGGTCAGCCGGAATGCGTATACGAATCAAGTCGCCGTCTTGAATTACCCGCGTACCAGGAATCTGCGGCGCGTTCGTAGTCGCCGGCATCGAATTGTTGGCGGTCAGTTTAGCTCCACCGCGTTTGTTCATCGACGCCTGAATGCCCATCGCTTGCGATTCGGTTTGCCGTTGAGCGAGCAGCGATTGCTGCAACTGACCGGTTGTGTCTTGCAGTTGCTTCGCCAGTAAATCAGCCCGGTCGCGGGCGACCTGCATCTGCTGTTGAGCTTGAGCGAGCTGCGTCGTCAAGGTTCGATTCGTGTCATCGAGCAACTGAGCACGGCGCTGTAAGTCGACAATTTGTGGAGCGACCTGGGCCATCGGGTTGACCCCCATCATCGCTTGCTGGCTCGGTTGCAGAGCTCCAGGGCTCATCGCCGCGTATGGATTTTGAGGGTAGGGATTGCGATTGCAACCGAGCGCAGCGATGACCAAGCCGCATAAGCAGCTTAGCCATAATCCGTTTCTCGCTCGCTTTTGCATCTCTTCTTCGTTTCCTCAATTGCACTTCATAGATAAATGTAGGGTAAGCATCCCGCCTGCCTTAAGCTCCATTGCTGTCATTCCGTCACCAGACAAAAACTTACGCAAAGAAGCTCCGCTTTCTAAATAGTCTGCTTGCAAGAGATAACGCAAGAGCAATGACTAAGAACAAAGCCGAAAATATCGACATCCGTGAGCCGACGGCCCTAGCCGCGGGTGAACGAAGTGGTTGTCGTGCAAGATTAAAAGTTCGTCCAACGTTAATCTGTCGACCGTAAATCGTTGGTCATTAGATTGTAATAAGTCACGGCAAGTCAAGTACTTCGTTCACCCGCGGCTAGTGCCGACGGCTGACATCTACGAACCTAAAATCAAAGTTAGACGAAGCACTAGTCAAAAAAGCGTCTATTGTCGTCAACTACATTTTATCTCGTTGCTAAAGCAGTCTGAGGCCACTACTTTCGAAGCAGTGTTTTAGGTCAACTGTTAAAATAGAATGATCGCACCACACCTTCAGCGGACAGTGTTGACTTATAGCAATCGCGCATGCCAATAAGTTATGCAAAATAGTTGACCGGTTTTTCCAAGCGCGGGCGTCCCCGCCCGCTGAACCAGCCACTGTGGCTAGATTCTAAGAACGTTTGTGTTTTGCTACTAAGTCAACGTCTCTTGAAGCACTACAGTATGGTCAACACACTCACACTCAGTTCGTCGCGCTCGATTTCCATTCGGCTTCTGTAACCGCTGAGTTTTTGGTGAGATGCACATGCTTGTCAACGCGGGCAACCCACGTAAACGGAATAAAGTGATGTTGTTGATCAGGACTGTCCTTGCGAGTCAGCTTGATCGCCTGGCCCTCGACATGATCTACAACGCCAACTTTCTTGCCACAAGACGCGATAACATCCATTCTTTCCTGAATCGCACCCAGACCGCGGTCGGTCGTATCCTCTTCACCTAGGCCCGTTTTCTCCTTGATAAAGTCGACGCCTGTTTCGACACCTGCAGCAATTGAATTGCCAGCGCGTTTGGTGGCGTCAACCGCGGCAGCGCCCGCATCTTCAATTTTCTCGCCCATAGATTTGGCCACTTCAGCACCTATATATTGTGAAAAACATGGATCACGGTAAGCAACACTATGCTGTTATGCCGTCCAAGTGTTGCAACTCATGTGCCGATAAGACAGCATCATCTCTACGACAGATAGCATTCGTATCTACGGATGGCATGTGCAGACCGGCTAGAGCGAATCATTCCTAACACTATTAGTCCATTCAGAGAGGCAAACATTCAGTTGGTTGAGTTTCACTCACAACGCGCGATGGCTGTACAGATTGCTCTTCCTTACGTGAAAACAGGATAGGATCGTGAGTGATGGCGTCGAGACGATTCCGTAAAGACCAATTCGTGTTGCTCTCCATTGCTTACAACTTGCCCTGCACTCCGCGCTCAAAAATCCGTGAGACTTCCGTTGGTTTAACTTCTCTCAGGCGATTAGGACGGCACGGTTATTGCGTATGTAGGACTACGTAAATCTATCCTGCTTTCACAAGCGTGTACGAAACAATCAACCTGGAGTCCGAAAATGCGAATTTTTCTTTTGACAGTTGCTGCACTAGCACTATTTACCACGTCGGGGTGCGAAAAATCACCAGCCGATCACCAAGCAGATGCCGTTCGAAAAGGCGCCCAGTCGGACGCCGACTCTGTACGTGCCAAAACGCAATCCGACGCCGAAAGGATGCGTGATAGCACAGGCAAAGACGCATTCGGATCCTCCAAAAATTCAAACGTTGAAAGAAACGCCGACATTGTGGAGGAGAGAGGCGAGAGAGCTGCCGATGCAATCGAAAAAACTGGAGAACAGCGTGCTGATGGAATTGAAAAAAATTCACCAAGGTAAGTGATTGGCAAGAACTATCACTATCCAATCGAGCCAACCAAGTCTTTTATGGGAAACCAAAATATGAACGCACCGGCATCACAAAGTAAGCAAAAATCGCATCAAAAAAACACTCCCTCATCGTCCGGCGTGATGGAAAGTGCTCGACAAACTTGCGAGAGCTTTGAAAAATGCGTCGGAGACAATCCAGGGTCATCTTTATTGATCTCAACCGCGATCGGTTTGGGCATCGGACTTGTCATTGGCCGAGCGCTCGGAACCAAGCACCAGCCGGAGCCGTTGGGTTGGTTTGATTCGCGCACGGCGGAAAAAATGGGGCACCAGTTCCTGGCAGCGATGTCCCGCTTGGTTCCTGAATCGATCTCAAGTCGACTTTCGTAACGCATTAGCTTTCGTAACGCACAGAGCGTGAATTTATTTGTAGCCGTGGGGCTTTAACGTTAAACCTTTTTAGAACTGGAGTTTCGAATGGCAAAAATGGAAGATTTATCCGACGCGTTTTACGACGAGCTGATGGATATGTATAGCGCTGAGAAGCAACTTGTAAAAGCACTTCCAAAAATGGCGAAGAAAGCTTCCAACGAGAAGTTGATTCAAGCTTTCAACACTCACCTCGAACAAACCATGCAGCAAATTGAGCGTGTCGAAGCTGCGTTTGAAGACACAGGCAAGGCGCCCAAAGCAAAAAAATGTGAGGCAATGGCTGGTCTCATTCGAGAAGCCGAAGAGATGATGGCCGAGGAAGCCGATCCCACTGTGATGGATGCCATTCTCATTGGACTAGCTCAAAAAGTAGAGCACTACGAAATTGCAACTTACGGAACCTTGTGCACCTGGGCCGATCAACTTGGGTACGACCAAGCTAAAAAGTCCTTGGGCCAGAACTTGGATGAAGAAGAGAAGACTGACAAATTGCTCAGCCTCTTGAGCAAGGCCGTCAACGCGTCCGCCAAGGCGTAGCTGTTAGTTACAAGCCAATTAAATTTTAATGCACCCCGATGCGCGACAGCTTAAAAAGCTGCGTTCGTATCGGGGTGTTTTACGTAGCCTAGCTAGGCTTTCAGCCTGGAGATCATGCTGCGTAACCTAGCGTCTAAGCCCCAGCAATTCCAGCCTAGGACGCAGCTGCGGACTCCCAGGCTAGTAGCCTAGGCTACGTATCGCATTCGGCATGCGATGTGCTTCCATGATTCCAGTAACTAGCTCGTTTGCAGTGAATCGTTTTGAGCTACGATCCGGTTGAGTGTCCACATTTGAAAGTCGCTACTATGGAATACACATTTACCTTCATGCCCTACCTCATTGGTGCCGCTGAATACTCGCTCATTTACTTACTGGGTGGTGGTGGTCTGGTAGGTGCAATTTTGATTTTTATTATCGCAAAGATGCTGCGACGATAACGTCTGACGTTTAAATTTGTGGAATGGTTAGAGCGCATTTCGACCATCCCATTCACTTCTGCGTCGAAGGAACATTTGCCGCGGAGTCTTTTGAGAAGTGGAGAATGATATGAGCCGGTTACCAACTGAAAAGCGGGTTGACTCTCCGAAGGATGAGCACGTGAAAAGCGTCGATGAAATTGCTTCTGACGGTATACGCGGTGTTGACGAGCCAATGGAGAAAGCGCATCCCGAGGGTTCTGCTATGCTCGTCTTTGCGACTTATCCTATCTTACTGATAGTAGGGTTGATCGTCGTTTTGGGTGCGCTTTGGCTTTGGAGATCGGTGTAAGCGTACGGCGAATTCGGATTGTGGCTGCATTCGCTTACAACTTCGGTGATTAACCTGGGGGACGCGTGAGCGCAACACTGGCTCCCGCTTGTCCCCAGGCAATTCCTTGTCCGTGTTATCGCAATTGAATGCACTTCCAACGGACCTATAGAGCCTGATGCGCTAGCGGATCTTTGAACCTGAGGCGCTAGCCGATTAAGCCGCAAGAAATCGGCTAGCGCCTCAGGCTCAAATAGCATTCGTTTGGTGATCAAAACTGAACATACTTTGCTACTCATTCGCAACTGAGCACTATCGCCTTCTTACTTGTCTACCTGCGGGAGGATACTCAGTTGCAAATTGCGGAAGCGGACTTCAGTCGGACCGCCCGAATGCAACTGCAAAGCAAAAATGCCTGCGTCTCGGCCTTTCGGGTCGTCCAAGTCAGCACATGTCTTGCCGTTGATGCTTGTCTTGATCTTTGACCCAATCGCTTCGATCAGGTACGTGTTCCACTCGCCAATTTTGACATACGACTCGCCGCTCTTGTCCCACAGCAGAGCGCGGCCGTGCTCCTCGTAAAGTTTGCCCCACCAGCCTTCGCCGACATCCGCTTGATAACCTTCAACGGAACCACCATCGCGAGCCACGCTGCGGAACTGAATACCACTGTTGCCTTGATTGCCGATCAACTTCACTTCGACACTCAATTTGAAATCACCAGCAGAAAGATCGCTGATCAGGAACTCGTTGTCCTTCAATCCGTTCGTTTTACCGACAATCTCTCCCTCGACAACCGACCACAATCCGGGATTGCCCTTCCATCCGGTCAAATCTTTACCGTTGAAAAACTGCGAAGCATTGTCAACGGTTGCCTTCAGTGGCACTTGGCTCTTGCCTCGTAGATAAGCAATCAACGAACGTTTTTCATGATCGTTGAACTGGTTCAGTTGATCGTCGGGCATCATCGATTGTTCGCTAACCGTTCTTCGCTCAATCTCATCTTTGGGAACCACGACTGTCGCTTCAGCGGTTTGAATCGTCACTGCTTTTTCGGTCTCACTGCGAACGATGCCAGTGATTACTTGACCGCTATCGGTTAACAGTATCGATTGACGATACTCGTTGGCCATTACCGCACTTGGGTCAAGCAAGTTTTCAAGCAGATAATCCAAGTTGGCGCGATTCGAGCCTGTCAGATCTGGTCCGATCTTTTGACCCACACCGTACAGCGTATGGCATCGTTGACAGGTTTTTGCATACACGGCTCGACCAAACGATTCGTCAGATTTGGGTAACTTCGTGTTGCTGACGAGCAATTTATAGTCTTCCATCTGTTTCAGTTTTTCCGCTGAACTCTTGCGTACTTGGCCCCATACCTCAGTCAGCAATTTTTTCACATCATCGCCGCCAACGTACTCCAACTGACGCGCCATGTCCGCACTCAGGTCGGTTACTTCAATCTTCTTGCTTTGAATGGCTTTTAGCAATGCAAGAGCCGAC
The DNA here is from genome assembly GCA_031412515.1 of Planctomycetia bacterium. Classification (GTDB taxonomy): domain Bacteria; phylum Planctomycetota; class Planctomycetia; order Pirellulales; family Pirellulaceae; genus Aureliella. Next base: position 48,242 of record JANODD010000028.1, read on the forward strand.
GAAGGGCGACTGCAAAGGGTCGCAACTGCCGAACGTCGCTCGCCACTCGAAAGTTTTGCGTATGCGCCCAGGAGCGCATCGCCGATTTTTGCATCATCATATTGGGCAAGTCCCCGAATCGCCGCTTCACGCAGCTCCTCGTCGCCAGCGCTAGATTCTTTCACTAGCTTTAACAGTGTGTCGACGAGAGCAGCATCTTTAGTAGCCACCAAAGATTCCACCGCACTCAATCGCTCTGCGATGTTCAGCTTCGAATCTAAAATCTTTGTTCGCAAAGCGGTCATCGCCGATGCATCGCCAAAGGTGACGCCCAATGCCATCGCTTGCAACTTCACTTCATCATTCGAGCTTGCCTTAAGAGTCGAGTATATTGCATCCCAAGCCGCCGGTTTCTTTGCTGTCCGTTGACCGGCGAGCGAAGTGCGAATGGCGCTTAGAAAAGTTAATTGCAAATCGGGTTCAGTCGTTTTTTGCAGACCCGCCACCAATCGCTCGACCGCTTCCGCACCACCAGCACCAGCGATGCGTCGCAACATGAAATCGCGAAGCAAAGGAACCTTTGAACCAGCCACCATCGCCCAAGCTAATGCGCGGTCCGCATCTACCTCGGCCAACGGTTCGGCTGCATACCAAATCATTAACGGAAGATTGTGGTCGTCGGCAACTCCATCATGGGCAGCCAAACTGGCCAATGCCTTCCAGCGATCTTTTGCGTCAACTTGTTGCAATGCTGAAGCGGCGACCAGTTGCACTTCGGGTGATTTGTCCTGAGCGTGTCGCTCAATCAGTTGGACCAACTCTGGCGAAACTTTTTTACCCGTCTTGGACTCCATCGCTAGTCGCAACGTCCAACCTCGCACTGCAGGACTCGCATCATCGCTGAGTTTCTTTGAAACATCCGATGTTAGTTCACCGGTACAATGCAAAACCCACATCGCTCGTAATCGTCGCGCGGGTTCAACGTGAGTTGTTGCTATCGCAACCAGCCGTTCAACCGCTGGTTTTGCAATTTTCCCCGAAGCCGCCCGCTGCTCGAGCAATCGCCGTGAATGACGTACGTACCATTCATTCGAATGCAAGCACATCTCAGCTAGCTCAAGATCTGATTGTTTTGCCAAATCCACTTTTACTGCAGGCGACTTGCCGTAGCTGATTTTATAAATACGACCATTGCTACGATCATGCTTTTCGATCTCTTTCAAGTGGCAAGCTTGCATGTCATACCAGTCGATCATCGTGACCTGACCATCTGGACCGTAACGCATGTTCAAAATTTGCGAAGCCATGTCGCCGGTCAGCAAGAAGTCAGGAGCGTGCTTGCCTACATAGCCGCTTCCTTCTGGTTCGAGCAAATCGACATTCAAGCGTTGACCATGGATGTTGTTCATCAGCAGTGCACCGTTGTAGGACTTTGGCCAGACGCCACCTTGATAAATCATTGCGCCCGCATGAGCGTGCCCACCACCGGCCTCGTCTGACTTGCCATTGCCGCCGTGGGGGTTGGCACCCAGGTAGTGCAAGTGATCGGCAATCGTCTTGATATCGTCATAAGTGTTCGGATTGAAATGCACACCTGCTTGGCGGTGATAGCGACCACCTTGGATCATGTGAAACAGATGCGGGATGACGCAAGCGGTCACAAATGCTTCGCCTTGTTCGTTGAAATCGACACCCCAGGGATTGCTGGTCCCGTGCGAGAACACTTCGAATTCATGCCGCAACGGATGGTAGCGCCACACGCCGGCATTGATGGGAACCCGGTCTTCTTTCGCGGTACCCGGCTTGCCGACATTTGAGTGGGTGAAGATGCCGTGACAACCATACAGCCATCCGTCCGGCCCCCAGATAAACGCATTCAGTGTTTCATGTGTATCTTGAAGCCCCCAACCGTCGAGCAGAATCTTGGGTTCGCAATCAGGTTTGTCATCGCCGTTTGCGTCGGGAATGAACATGAGATACGGTGCCGCACCGACCCACACGCCACCAAAGCCAACTTCTAAACCGCTGACCAGATTTAGTCCTTCAGCGAAGATCTTGCGTGAGTCCAAAGTGCCATCGCCATTGGTGTCCTCAAAAATCAAAATGCGATCTCGGCCCGTATCGCCTTTAGCTCGCTGGGGATATTCATAGGCTTCGGCGATCCAAGTGCGACCGCGGTCATCGAGCGCCATCGCGATCGGTTGTTTAACATCGGGCTCCGACGCAGCCACGGTTACTCGAAACCCTTCTGGCACTTTCATCGCAGCCGCAGCCGCTGCCGCATCTAAACCACTGTGTGGATAATCATCAGCCACCAGTGGAACCGAAGCGGGTGTCAACTCTGCGGGCCGTTTCTCATGCAGTCTAAAATGATCGAAGTTGATATGTCCCCAGCCATTGTTGCTATTGTCCACCAACCGAATCTGAATCTCTTTATTCAGCACGCGTTCGAGGTCGACGACGACTTGTGAAAGTTCTTCCGACTGCCGACCGCCAATTTGATAAAACGGCTTCACTTCTCCTACGGTCAGCAATTCCAACCGTGAGCCTTCTACTCCGCCGCCTGCAATCCAAAAGGAAGCATAGCGTTGAGTCACTTTGAAAGGTGCCGATGTTAGTGTCCCCGTCCCTTTATCGCCGGCCTTTTCAAAAGTTCCGATCCAGAACTGGCCATGGTGCCTACTTCGCATATCATTGCGTCGGGCTGACACGGTGTCCCCTTTGATCGGTTGTCCATCGAAGGCATCGCCCGTCGCAGTCCAATCCGCCAGCGTGCCCGTCTCAAAATCTAGGTTCAACGCGCGACCGCTGGCATCGGTTGGCTTGACTCCATCGTTCGCTTCGGGAACCGTGGCGCCGGCAACTCGCAAACGAATGAAATCGATGCCGACCATATAAGCCTTAGCTGCTTTTGCATTCGCCCCAACAACCTCAATCGACAGTGAATGTTTCCCAGTGGGCAGCGCCGTCTTGAAACTCAGCAAGCCTGTCGTGACGACTTCGGGTTCATAAAGATCAATCGGCTCTGAAAGCGGTTTGCCGTCGATGGCAATTGCGACCATGCCGTAGTCGCGAGCACATGTCAGCGCGATCTCAAACGCGTCGAGAGCCTTTTCAACATTGAATTCAGCAGTCAACTTGTCGCCAAGCTTCGCACCGGTCCACCACAGTTGACTCTTGCCGCTCCAGCGATCGCCTGCAAAACCACTCATTCCTTGCGGGCTCGCAGTGCCACCCGTGGTTTTCACGGACAGCGATTCGCCTTCAATTGCGTCAGCAACTTTGTTTGTGGTTATATCGATGGGTGAACGCGGACCTCGCAAGTGTTTCGCGTCCGTAACAGCTTTGGGCTTCGGACCATCAAACACCTTCGGCTGAATGGCTTTCCAAGCAGCTTCGTCGACCGATTTCTTCGAATGAATCAGCACATGGCTGCCCAGCATCCCGCCGGTCGCGATATCGAGCAGACCGTCGCCGTTGATGTCATCGACGATCAACTGGCGACCAACGCCGGCTTCGCCATCGGCTTTGAACGGCAACCAGTCGACACCATCCTTACCGCGGACCAACTTGAACCAATACACCACTGCACCTGCATCCCACATAGGACTGGCTTTATGATGCGAATAGTAAGTCTTGCCTGTGACGATATCTTTTAAGCCATCGCCGTCCACGTCAGCCAAGTTGACACTGTGCAGTTCACTAAACAACACACCGTACTTATTGTCCGACTTTTCGTGTCCTATGATGACATGTTGCTTGAAATTGATCTCATCGCCTTCGCGAACTTGTTCGTACCACGAGAGGCCGAATTCATGAGCCGCTTCGCTGGTGATCACATCGTTATCGCCGTCGCCATCGACGTCGTAGGCATACATCTCAGCACCACCGTAGGCGCTCGACAATTTGACTTTATGAAATTTCCAGCGTCCGGTGTCAGCGCCCGTCGCTGGTTGCTCGAACCAACCTTCGACTTGCAAAATATCTAACCGTCCATCGCCGTTAACGTCGCCGATTCCAAGTCCATGACCAAACCGTTCTGTGGCAACTTTTTCAGATATAGGATGAAAGGTCCACGCCGTTAATGGTTTTGCCCAATCGATCGATGCGTAGCCAAAGAGGCCATCGCGCGTACACACGAGCTCTGGTTTCTCGTCCCCGACCAAGTTCGTCAACTGCGGTGACTCATTGGAGACCCAATCAAACACCTGCACTTTTTCCCAATGCTTTACTGGGGCATCCGGTTTGATTCCTTTCAAGCCTGGATTCTTATACACATAAGCTGGCGTGCCAGGGAAACCGACCGTAAAGATATCCGGATTGGCGTCTCCATCGAAATCGTAAATCCAGGCGAAGAAGTGATCGGTGTATTTTTCCATCGGCTGCGGCACGGGGGGGTAAATCTCGTGCTTTTCAGTGAAGCTTGGCCCAGCGAACCAATAGGGCCCATAAACCACATCCTTGATTCCATCGCCGTTGAGGTCGCCAACGGCGGTCCCCTCGGAGAAGTAAGTTTCGGCCAGCCGCTGGCGTTTGAATTCGTGTACTGAATACTCCTGCGATAGGCCTAGTGAAGCCACCGCGCACCAAAGCGAGCAGCTCATCAATCCGCAAGAAATGGCCGTGAAGGAGTGACGAGTAAACGAACGGCTATAAATGGACTGCTTCATCGCAATCTCCAGAAGTTGAGAGGAGGGTCGACGCGAGTTTCGCGGTGCGAGCTATTGTAACCCAAGGACCTCCGCTACAGTAACTCACCCACCCCGCTGGCAATTGCGGTTCTAGAAAGCGAGAAAGATGGCGAACATAACGAACTCCGCCATAAGTGACTTTTAGATGCTAGTTATGGCCAAGTATAAAAGCTATAATTAGCCATAATTACCATTTCCGAACCAGTTACGGCTATTTATGAAAAAACCTAACCACAAAGAAATTATCGGCCGAATTTCTGAACGCACTGTTCTGGATCAAGCCCTCAACTGAGAATCCCCAATCGGTATCCGGTGGCGTTGTGCTCGAGGGCTTTGTCTTGGAACTTGAAAACATATTCTAAGATCGAGAACGCTCCATTAGCTTAGGCGAAAAAATGTAAGGGCAAAAAGTGTTTGTGTGCGGAAAAACCGATGTTCGCAACAAAGAGATTCATCAAGAACCAAATACCATCGTGCAACTCGGTCAGCAAATTGGTATTCCTGGCGTCGTTATCCGTCAGTTTGCCTTGGCGTCCAGTTGGATCGGAAATCCGGGTGTACAAAATAAGGTGACTCGTAAAGTGGAACGACGCTCCCATTCGCAGCTGCGGAATCGAGCAACGGCAGCGATCAGTGACGTTGCGACATCGTTCATGATCCGTTTGGTGGTTGCTAAGCCCTCGTCGCATTGGACGCCATACAAAGCACGTAGCTTGTCAATTGTGCTTCCGCCGGGACAAGCCCGGAACGGAAAGCTCTTTATGCTTGGTCCGCATGCGTTGCGAGTTCTGGATGAGCATTGGTTGCAGCACGAGTTGAATGAAGCACTAGACTTCGGCGGATTCAGACTTAAGCCAGAAAACCACCCGAAGAACTGTCGGTGATCATTTTTTCTCGCAAGGTTTGAAGGCCGCGTTTGAGAAGGCCAGCAACGGCCATTTCACTTTTGCTCATCGATTCAGCCATCTGCTTAAGCGAATAACCTTCAACATAGCGCAGCCGCAGTGCTTCACGCTGCGTTTCAGGTAAGTGTTCGAGACAGTTAGCTAAATAAACAGCAGCTTCGTCACGCATCAAGCGTTGACTAGGCGATGTGGTTTCAGAAGGAGCAAGATCGGTGATTGCGGGACGACTATCGGTCGGGCTGTTGGAAACTTCTCGCCCAGCGGATCGTTTCTGAGTGAACAAGTGCCGCTGATGGGCGGATGAGACATTGTTGCGGAGGATATGCCGCAACCAACCAAGCATCTCCTCGATTTGATGACCACGAAAACTGGCAAGGTCACGTTGAGCTTCAAGAAAGGTGACTTGAACCACATCCGCCGGATCCAACCGACCATTTAAGCGCGGGTCGAGGTAGCGTTGTGCGAGCACAGTTAGATAGGCCCGATAATTCTCAAGCAACGTACCGAGCGCTTCGGCATTGCCGTTTTGAGCCTCTTCCAATAATTGTTGATGGTAAGTGCGATTCACGGACGGACTCTACTTTTTGCACTTGCTCGCAACTTGGCAAACCGCACAACCGCCTTTGCTACCGCAACCATTCTTGGCTTCTTCAGTTCCGCAGCCCGGTCCGCAACCATGCTCGAGCAACTGAGCAAATTTGCTCTCTCTAACCGAACGCTCGTAGATGGCGGCTAACTGGTCTAAGTGCTTTTGAATCTCGGGAGAAACGTCGGATAGAAAATGAAAATAAAGTGTCTTGCCATCTAACAGCGGCTCAACGTCAATCAACAGCCCTGCTACATTGTGCTCGTTCAACCACTGCTGACATGTGTTTTGAGCTTGATTGGCTTGCTCCTGAAGGTGCCCCCACAATATTTCATCCTCGACCGTCATACCACGCAACAAACTACCGTCAGCCAGATCGATGGTCGATTGCTTTAATTGGGTCGGGCCCAGAATTTGACCAATTTCGATGCCACGTTGGGTTCGACAGACAACGCGCGCACCGCGCCTGAAGACCGATTCCTGCAAAGTTCGAAATCGCCCGATTTGCCCCAGCTTTCCGACTCGGACGAGGTAGCAGTTCATCTCCGCGTCGGCGTCGGTGATCGTTTCGGTTTCCGATATTTCAAGCATTAAAAAGTGAATCCGTGGGTCATTCAGAAGAAACGAAACTTCGACTACGATGGAGGCCCTAAGAACGCCTGCTCAAAAGAGCGAGCACAAAATAGAGCGTAAAGTCACCGCGACCTAAATTCAAGCAACCGGTGGCATTCATCCGTCAAGAATACGTGGACTTCTATGATTATTTCCAATCCAAACGCGTCGGTGGATAGTAAATGGCATCAACTAGCGGCCCAAGTCCTAGATGGCGTTGATGTTTCGTTTGAACAGGCCGAGGAAATTCTGGCTAGCTCAAACGACGAATTGCTCGATTTGGTAGCCGCGGCGTTCCGATTGCGGCAGCGCTATTTTGCTAAAACGGTCCAGTTGTACTTCTTGGTGAATGCCAAAAGCGGGCTCTGCCCGGAGGACTGCGGCTACTGTTCCCAGTCAAAGATATCCAGCGCACCGATCGAAAAGTACCGAATGCTGTCCGCCGACCAGTTGCTAGACGGTGCAAGAGTTGCCGCAGAACGCCAGTCGAAGACCTATTGCATCGTGATCAGTGGCCGCGCGCCGAGCGAACGGGAAATGACGGCGGTTGAGACTGTTGTGCCACGCATTAAGCAAGAGTTGGGCCTAAAGATCTGTGCGTGCCTCGGCTTACTGACCCCTGAACATGCGGCCCGGCTGAAGTCTTGCGGCGTTGATCGCGTCAACCACAACCTGAACACCGGCGAAGAGCACTATGCCGAAATCTGTTCGACGCATACGTATCAAGATCGCCTGCAAACACTGAACAACGTTCGCGATGCGGGCTTGGAACTTTGCAGTGGTGGTATTATCGGTTTGGGTGAATCGCATCGCGATCTCGTGTCGATGGCCATGGATTTGCGGAGTTTAAAAACCGAATCGATTCCGCTCAACTTTCTCCATGCAATCGAAGGCACTCCACTTCAAAATCGAAATGACTTGACGCCACAAGATTGCTTGCGAGCATTGTGTATGATGCGGTTTGTGAATCCGTCGAGTGAGTTGCGAATCGCTGGCGGACGCGAAAAGCACTTGCGTTCACTGCAGCCGCTTGGATTGTATGTTGCCAACAGCCTGTTTGTTGGCGATTACCTGACGACCAAGGGGCAAGCACCTGAGGCGGATTATCAAATGGTAAAAGATCTCGGTTTTGAAGTTACGATGTAATGGAAGTAGCTTGGGGCCATTGTCCCGAGCGCGTAGCCTAGGCTTTATTTCCATAGTCGCCTTTCGCTCCGCGAAAGTAGCGAATTAAGGCGCTACTTTCGCGGAGCGAAAGGCGACTATTTTAGTCCATTCAACGCGAGGTGATTTCAGTGCATATCTTCGACGCGCATCTTGATCTGGCTCTGAACGGCGTAGATTGGAATCGTGATCTTCGTAACACAGTGGATGACATTCGGGCTCAGGAGCAATCGCTGCTGATGACCGACAAAGGCCGCTGCACCAACACGGTCAGTTTTCCGGAACTGCGACGTGCAAAAGTGGGCACTTGCTTGGCTACGTTACTTGCGCGACAAGAGAAGGAGATCGATCACACTTTCGGTTGGACGACCCCGCATACTTGCTACGCGATGGCTCATGCGCACCTTGCCTATTACCGAGCCATGGAGCGCGACGGTTGGATGCGAATGATTCGCAATCAAGCGGATTTGAAGCAACATCTAAGCCAGTATGAAATGAATCCCCTCGAGACTCCTCTGGGGTTCATTTTGACGATGGAGGGAGCCGATCCGATTCTGCGTCCTGACACCATTCATGAGTTTCACGAACACGGTTTACGAGGGATTGGGCTAACGCATTACGGTGCGAATCGTTACGGCGGGGGCACTCGTTGTGAAGTCGGCTTGGCGATCGACGCGATTCCGTTGCTGGAACAGATTGCTGAATTGGGAATGACGATCGATGTCACACACTTGTCCGATGTTTCATTTTGGCAGCTGCTGGATCGATTTCCAGGTCGTATTCATGCTAGTCATCAAAACTCGCGGCAGATTAGCAATTGGCAACGTCAGTTTTCAGATGAACAGTACAAGGCGGTCATCGAACGGGGTGGCGTGATCGGAATGGCCTTTGACATAATCATGATGCAAGATGGTTACGTTCGTGGCCAATCAAAGCGCGAGGTAACGATCGAACGAGCTGTTGACAACATCGACATTGTTTGCCAACTTGCTGGCAACGCCCGGCACGTCGGCATCGGAAGCGACTTGGACGGCGGTTACGGCTGCGAACAAACGCCCAGTGACCTTGATCGCATCAGCGACTTGCAACGCTTGCCGGAGTTGTTGGCGAAGCGAGGCTACCCCGCAGAAGACATCGCTGGAATCATGCATGGCAACTGGATTCGGTTCTTTAGTGAAGCTCTGCCAACGTAAAGAGGTTTGTCCACGCTTCATCCAGGTGGTTCCGTTTTTTAGAACTCAATCTATGCCCCGTTTTGAACATATTCGTCACAAGCCGCCTAAGTTGCTTGGTGCGCCGCGTGAATTGCTGCTGGTCTCATGTCCACTTCGAAGCAACGTGAATCTCAGCCGCATGGTTCGACTGGCTGGTTGTAGCGGCGTTGCTTCGATCGTGCACTGCGGCTCGGGCAAAGTCGATCGCGAGATTGCGCGAGACGCGGCCGATACCGTCACCATCACTTCCCCGCGCAGTTTGCCTCCAGTGCTAGATCGATTGCGAAGCGAGGGTTTTCGATGCGTGGGGCTGGAACAGACGACCAATTCCCAGTTACTTTACAACTATCGGTTCGTTCGTAAGACGGCACTTATAATTGGCTCGGAGCGCGAGGGGTTACCGCAGGAGATTCTCGATCGGCTGGACGATGTCGTCGAGATTCCAGTGTATGGAATGCCTGCGAGCTTTAATGTGGTTACAGCGACAACGATGGCGGTGTACGAATACTGCCGACAATTCCCGGACGGGTAAGCCGCCAACCGATGCGTGAACTAGTGCTTTGTCCAACTTTAATTTTGGGATTCGTCGATTATCAGGGTAGCGGAAGCCGTCAAGGCTTTCGAGGGCCGACACAATGCTTTCGAAATGCTTGACGCATTCCGCTACCCAAAATTAAAGTTGGACAAAGCACTAGCTATTCGGATCTGCCAGCAGAGCTTTTGCGAACATCTCTGGATCGAAGGTTGCGAGGTCGGTCATCTGTTCGCCAAGTCCGACCAGCTTAACCGGCAGGTTAAACTGCTGGCGGATTGGAATGACGACGCCCCCTTTTGCAGAACCATCGAGCTTAGAAAGAACAATTCCTGTGCACCCAGCCGCATCGGAAAACCCTTTGGCTTGACTGATCGCGTTCTGCCCCGCTGTTGCATCGAGCACTAGAAGGACTTCATGTGGAGCTGTCGGGATCTGCTTGGCAATCACACGGCGAATCTTATCGAGCTGCTGCATAAGATTGCTTTGGGTTTGCAATCGTCCAGCGGTATCGAGGATGCACACGTCATAGTTTTCATCAACGGCTTTCTTCGTCGCTTGGAAAGCAATGGTGCCCGGGTCTGCGCCAGGGGCTCCTTTGACGATGTCACAACCAATTCGCTCTGACCAAATGGTCAACTGTTCAACCGCCGCAGCCCGAAAAGTATCGCCGGCGCCAAGTAACACACGCTTACCGGATTTCACATAACGATGTGCGAGCTTGGCAATAGAAGTTGTCTTGCCGGATCCGTTGACACCAACGACCAAGATAACCGTCGGTCCAGATTCGGCTACGGCAATCTCGATTCCTCCCTGCTCGAGCGTTTGACGGATCTCCTGCGAAATGATGTCGAGGATTTCTTGGAATTCAACTTTGCGAGCTCTAAAGTCGGTTCCAATACGATCGCGGATCTTCCGCGCCATGTCACCGCCCATATCGCTGCGGACTAGTATCGCAAACAGCTTTTGCAAGAAATCTTCATCGACCAACTCGCCTTGGCCTTTCCAGAGATCGCGGATGTCGGTGTTGAGAACGGTGCTGGTTTTCTTCAGCACTGCTTTCCAACTACTAAACAATCCGCCCGCCTTAGGTTCCGAAGGTTGTTCAGGCGCAGAAGGCTCGTCTTTTTTTTTCTTGTTCCAAAATGCCATTAGAGCGCATGCTTCTTCATAATAGTCGGTTGATTGTCGCACTAGTGTCCCAATTGTAATGTCCCAATTGTAGCCGCAACAATTGAGACAATTGTGCGACACTCAACCCCAAAGTCTAGGTTGGACAAAAGCACCAGATTACTGGGTCTCTGATTTTATGCCATTGAGGATCTTGAGAAATGCTTCCATACTTTGGACGCGTAACGCTGGATTGGCATTTACCGACTGCATGATAAGGCTGGCGAGCGATTTGTTGAGGTCGGGACGGTACTCTAGAATATCCCTCGCTGCCGAAGTGTCGTGATTTAAAGCTGCGAGGCCGCTGGTTTCACCACCGGGCCACGGAAGTTCAAACGTAAGTAGCTGATAACAGGTAACGCCGAACGAAAAGATGTCGACTTTTTGGTCGGTAGGTCGACGACGAACAACTTCGGGGGCCATATACAGCGGTGTACCTGTGCGGTTTCCGGGCTGCATGAAGGCTGGCGTCGCCGGAACGGTCAATCCAAAGTCAATCAACTTGATGTGGTTGATATCGGGTGAGCAAATAAAGTTGCGAGGGCAAATATCGCGATGGATATAGCCTTTCTTATGGACGTAGTGCAGCGCATCGGCCATCTGCTTAATCAGCGAAAGTCGTTTCCCCGCAAGCAACTCGGACTCGCGGTTGTGAATTAGCAATTGCAGACCAGGACCTTCGACAAACTCCATAACTAAGTACGGTTCGTCTTTGTTGGTCACTCCATACTCAAGCGTTTCAACAATGTTCGGATGATGCATGCTCGCAGCGACCGAGCCTTCACTCGGCTTATTCATCCCTTTGAAGCGGCCCTCAAAGAAGCGATGCTTTTCGAGATCGCAGAGCTTTAAGCCGACAGTTCGATTGAGCTCCCGATCCTTGGCTACGTAGAAGGCGCTCATCGTACCGCTTGCCGAAGTTCGCATGCGCTCAAAGCGAACATCAACATCGATCCGGCGCTTTGACGCTTTATCATTTTTCTTTGCAGTGGGGTTGCCGCCGTCGGACTTGTTACCGCCGCCGAAAAGTTTGTCGAGGAAGCCCATTTTTGAATTACTTCCCGCAATAATCGATAGTGCGCGCGATTTCGCTCTTCAGTCGACTGCGTTCTACAATGCGATCGATGTAGCCATGCTCTAGCAAGAATTCGCTGGTTTGGAATCCAGCAGGCAATTCGATTTTGATGGTCGCTTTAATCGTACGTGGTCCAGCAAAGCCAATCAGCGCTTTCGGCTCGGCAAATACAAAGTCACCCAGCGATGCAAAGCTGGCCGCGACACCGCCCATGGTGGGATTGGTGAGTACCGAGATGTAAAGTCCACCATAACTGTGATAGCGTGACAATGCAGCCGACACTTTTGCCATTTGCATCAGCGAGAGAATCCCTTCGTGCATTCTCGCGCCGCCACCCGATCCGCTGATGATAATAAGCGGCAGTGACTGGACAGTGGCACGTTCCGCCAAACGCGTGAGTCGCTCGCCAACCACAGAGCCCATGCTACCCATGATGAACGCTGAATCAGTGACGCCGATCGCTACACGGCGGGCGCGAATCATGCCTGTACCAGTTAACGCAGCGTCGGACAATCCAGTCCGCTTCTGCTCGTCCACCAACTTGCTTGCGTAGCTCTTCTTGTCGGAAAAATTAAGAGGGTCGGTTGGACGAAGATCATCGTCCCACGGTTCGAAGGTATTCGTATCGAGCACCTGAGCGATGCGGTCACGGGCAGAAACATAAAAGTGGTACTGGCACTTGGGACAGACGTTTTGCAGACGTTCGGCCTCTTTGCGGTAAATCGTAGCCGAACAACCTGGGCACTTTACCCACAATCCCTCGGGTACGCCGCGTTTCTTCACGGAGGGATTCGTTTTAGCTGAAGAATCGATGGTTGCCATGTGCGATTAGAACCAACTTGAGTTTTGCGACCCGAACTTGCGACTTAGGATACGACCTTGCAGATTATAAGCTCACCCGAGCAAACTCTCAAATACAGATCGAGTCGTTGAGTGTCGAACAATTGTCCCAATTGTTCAGGGTCGTGAGTGTCGAACAATTGTCTCAATTGTTCAGTCCCTGCTGTCCCAAACATGACCAAAAACGAAATGGGGCAGCAGTACGAAGCATCTTGGCGAGTAAATGTAGCTGGTTTCGGGAGAAATCGGCATGTAGTGGTGACTACTTTTATCCATCCGATTTCTCACGAAACCAGCTACTTTCACAACGTTGCCACTGGAGGCAGCAACAATTGAGACAATTGTGCGACACTCCTTGGGAAGCCACTAGGTGTAAGCAACCACTCCAGAGCGATTTGGGACCAGGGAAGGCACTGCTACTGGATCAACGACCAGTAAATCCCACGTTCCAGCGTCCGTCTCCGACTTCCACATGTCTTCGATGGTTCCGCCCAAAAAGTGGCAACGAACAATCGATGCGAGGGGTTCTGGAACCACAATGCCGATTCGATGCCCTTCGTGTTTGCGTTTCAGCTTATCAAGCACATGTTCGACACGCGCACTTGCATCCCTGAGCGTTTCACCACCTGGCGGGCATACACTTTCAGGGTGCTCTTGAAATTGCCGGTAAACTCGCGGTTGGAGTCGGCGAACTTCTTCAACGAGCTTGCCTTGCCATAGACCGTGGTCCACGTTTAGCAAGCATTCTAACGTCTTTTGCTTCCAACCAGTTCTTCTGGCGATGTAGCGAGCTGTGTCCTGAGCGGATTCACACGGCGCTGCATACAAGCAATCGATTTTCATACCGCTGAGGCTCTTGGCAGCCGCCTCAGCTTGTTGAATTCCCTGAGGGCTCAGGGGAATATCCAACGATCCCTTTATACGACCATCTTCATCGAAAGTCGTCGCGCCGGGACGAATCAAAAGTACTTCTAACATGCAAACCTTCGCATTAAGAACCATCGCCTATTCCATGGCGTCCGCAAGCTCACCCAGAGCTCGCAAATAATCGTCCTGTCCAAAAATCGCAGAACCTACAACAAACAACCGAGCTCCGGCTTCACGGCAACTGGCGATCGTTTTTCGATTCACACCACCATCCACTTCCAATAAGAGATCTGGTGCAATCTCTTTTGCCAATCGCAGTTTTTCTAGCGCGACTGGATTAAACGCTTGGCCTCCGAACCCAGCATCTACACTCATGATTAACAACAAATCGCATGCCGACAAGATGGGCTCAACCGTTTTGAGGGGAGTTCTAGGGTTGAGCGCTAACCCTGCCAACACACCAGCAGAGCGAATGGATGTTAGTACGGTAGGCACATCGCTGTCAATTTCAGCATGAATAGTTAAACAGTCTGCCCCAGCATCCACAAATTGGGGGATGTATTTTTCAGGAGAAGAAATCATCAAGTGAACGTCGATGGGCAGTTTTGTCAGTTTTCTAACAGCCGCTACGATCGGCATCCCATAGGAAATATTCGGGACGAACTGGCCATCCATCACGTCCAAATGAAACGCTTTTACCCCAGCTTCTTCGAGCCGTTCGACCTCGCGATGCAAATTACCAAAGTCGCAAAGCAAAAAGCTTGGCAAAACGACGGTGGATTCGTTGCGTAGGGCGTGCATGGATTGAATAGAAGTTCGCGGTTGCATGATGATTAGTTTCATCTGGCCGGCAGGAAACGCAATAGGCGACAATCGCTAGAAACCAACTTCCGCACGGCAACCCAAGCAGTTTAAGGATTCTAAGGAAAAATTTCTTTATCCAAAACAGCTTTTTACGGGAAAAGGCTTGCTTCTGCCATCCAAAACACCGACTGGGCATTTTGTGCCGAGTTTCGTTCGACGTTTGTGCCATAAAGGCAGCCCATGCCTGTCTTGTCCCCAGCAATAAAGACCTATCTAACAAGCGATTTCTTTGTTCGTATTAGATCTTTAATCTCTTCCTTTTGCTAGCAAAATCAAAGTCCTTCACAAACTTGAGCAATTGTTTTCTACGGAACCTTTGGGTAGAAGCCGGTCCTGGGCCCTGCGACAAGACTAATAACCCTTGGGCGGTAACAGAGTGGAAGCAGGTCGGCAACTTTTTAGAAGACGATTTTTTTGAGGAAACTTGCAAGTTTGTGGACAGCGACAACCGGGGTCGATATGTTGAGCGCCTTGTCTGGGCTTTGCGTGGCTTACGCCTAGCAAGTACGCAGCGAAAACGATGGAGTCGCGTTGCAAGTAGGTCTCATGGGTCTGCTACATTGATGACTCGCATCAATCTTCTCAAACCGCAACTCAGCCAAAAACATGAAAGTTCGTCGACACCATGAAATGGACGCAAGGCACAGTTGAACGCAAAGTCGTGTGGGCACCAGGACTCTTTACGTTGAAGGTGAAGTGTCCTGAAGTGCAATCATTCGAACCAGGGCAGTTTCTCCAGGTCGGCTTGGATCTCGATGGAACGCACATTCATCGACCTTACAGCGTTGCCTCGCCAGCAGGCGATTCGATTGAGTTCTTCATCGTGCTCGTCGAGGAAGGTAAGTTGACGCCGCATCTTTGGAAGCTGCAGCCAGGTGACAAACTGAACGTGAGCGAAAAAGCGGCCGGCGGATTTACGCTTAGTCACTGTCCAGATGCTAGCGTACTGTGGTTGATCGCTACAGGAACCGGAATCGCACCTTACATCGCGATGCTTCGAACAGCAGCACCATGGCAAAGGTACAAGCGAGTTGTCTTCGTCCATGGTGTTCGCAAGGCATGCGACTTGGCATACCAAACGGAGTTGTCAGACTATGCGGCTCGCTATGGAAATCGCTTCCGTTACGCGCCGGTAGTGTCGCGAGAAGAGAAGCCCGGTGCGCTACAAGGTCGTATTACGACTTGCCTCGCAAACGGGTCTTTAGAGAATGTAGTAGATCAACCGCTGACGGACGATTCGTGCGTTATGATGTGCGGAAACCCAGATATGCTTGATGAATCCGAGAAAGTGCTAGTTGCACGCGGATTGAAAAAGCATCGCACAAAGACACCCGGGCAGATCGTCATCGAGCGTTATTGGTGATGAATATCGAAGTTCGGTTCTTCAAAAAAACGGATGGAGCAGCAAAGTAGATGAACCAAGAACCAGCCGAGAGTGCCTATGACATTCATTTTCAGTTCCTTGGATTTCCAACCCGAGTGACTTGGGGCTTTTGGGTCGCTGCGGTCGTACTGGGATGGAGTGCTTGCAATAGCTGGGACGAAGGATTCACAGTTGCAGGACGCGATAGCCCAGGCGCACCTATCCTGCTAATCATCTGGTCGGCCGCAGTATTCGTTTCGATCCTAATCCATGAACTCGGCCATGCGTTGGCGATGCGTTACTACGGCATTCGCAGTCGCATGATTTTGTATCACTTCGGTGGCTTGGCGATCGGCAACAGTTTTGGATCATGGAACGGAGCGCGTCGTGGTGCGCTCAATGCTCGCGATTCACTGTTCATCGCGGCCGCTGGACCAGCAGCACAACTTGTACTCGCCGGCTTTGGGTATGCCTTGGGGCGTTACCTTGGTGTAAGCATGGAGCTTGATTGGCTACTGCAAGACTACTTCTCGATTCAACCGCCCGAAGTGCCTGCACCTACTTCGGCTGCAACCTACGCGATGTTCAATGCATTGGTCACGCCGAGCGTATTGTGGGCATTGCTCAATTTGTTACCCATTCTTCCTATGGATGGCGGCAACATCATGCTCAACTCGCTCGCACTGAGTAAGAACCGCGATCCTCAGCGCAACGCACATCTGGTCTCGATCTTCGTTGCAGCGCTCGTCGCGCTTTATTGCTTCCAAACCGGCAACCAAATGCTGACGATGATGTGCGTGTTGTTCGCGGCAACCAATTGGCAGCAATTGCAGTATATGTCTGGACGCTTTTGACAGCGAAACAACCGCGCGATGTAGTTTGTTTGAGCCCGTTTTCGCAATCGAAAACTCTTTTGTGGAAAAAATGTCAGATTTATGTGTAAAATCTGTAGAAAAGATATTGCATTGTTCGATTAGATTTGTACAAATATGAATCAAGGACGTAGGCAATCAGTTCTTTTGCATTCCATAGGGTGGTGGCCACCACTTTGGATCAAAATGCAACAGAAATGGTTTTCTCGATTTCGAAGCTGGGATCTGACGGCAACATGTGGCTGTTGTCGTTGAAATACACTATCCCACTTCACGTAACCGTTTGTCGGAGGGAAGAAACGTGGCAAAGAAAAAAGCTGCTACTAAGAAGGCTGCTGCACCAAAGAAGGCTGCTGGCAAGAAAAAAGCTGCTGGTAAGAAGAAGGCCGCTGGCAAGAAGAAGGCTGCAACCAAGAAGAAGTAATCCTTCTCTCTTGATTCAGTTAGCTCTTCGCCGCTCAGGTCTTGCCAAGTGGCGAATCGTACACAAACCGTTGCTAGCATTAGTTAGCAGCGGTTTTTTCGTGCACTGACGGTACCGATTGACGTCCATAGCTGTTCCAGCCGTCACTTCAGGTTGCTAGCCATCGTTTTTTCTTCGCTTGCAAAGGCCATTTTATTTCCGGCGACCGAGACCACCACTTTCCTTAAGTCCATTCCGGCAAATAGTTTATGTAATTACTGACCCGACATGAATATACTTCTTATGGCTGGTTCAAAACTAGAAAATCAACGCCGCTAGCAAATTCGCCATCTAACATAAAGCGATTTATAGGTCTTCGCGCTAAGAGACTTTGAATTTCAACATTTGAGAATTTCGTCTTTTCGAACATTAAAAAACAAAGACAATTAGCTAGGCTACATGCACGCCGCGATGAAACTACTTTCAATGCCGCATGCCACAGTGTCGATTGACAGTTTGGATATGTAAGCCCGCTTGTAGCATCATGGTCAGAAAACAGAGCTCGATCTAAGCTTTATTCTCACGGGATCTGCCCCTCCCCGACAAGACGATTAAAAATTGAAATCCGCTTTGCTCCGTATGAGTTCGAACTTATTTGGAGACAGAGCCCAGCAACCCTCCGCAGGTAATTCAAATGAGCAGTCAGGTTGGTTCTCCACGAACCATGTTTCAAAAAATCTGGGACAAGCACGTTGTTCTTGCCGAGCCGAACAAGCAAGCGATCCTATACGTCGACCTACAGCTTGTCCATGAAGTCACAAGCGCGCAGGCGTTCGAAGGTCTTCGCCTGGCTGGCCGCAAAGTGCGTCAACCTGGTCGAACCATTGCGACCCCTGACCACAACGTGCCAACTTCGAACCGCCATCTACCCATCGCAGATCCAATCGCCAAGCAACAGGTCGATACCCTGCGCGCGAACTGCCAACAGTTTGGAATCCGCTTGTACGATCTCAACGATACGCATCAAGGTATCGTTCACATCATCGGGCCGGAACTCGGCTACACCCAGCCTGGTATGACAATCGTTTGCGGAGATAGCCACACCGCGACGCATGGCGCTTTCGGAGCACTGGCCTTCGGTATCGGTACCAGCGAAGTTGAGCATGTACTAGCGACTCAGACTTTGCTGCAGTACCAACCCAAGACTTACGAATTGCGCGTCGGCGGCAAGTTGTCTGAAGGTGTGACGGCCAAAGATCTGATCCTGTACCTGATCGGTCAAATCACGATGCATGGCGGTACAGGTTATGTACTGGAGTACACAGGCCCTGTCATTCGCAACTTGTCGATGGAAGAACGAATGACGGTTTGCAACATGTCGATCGAGGCAGGTGCTCGTGCAGGCATGATTGCTCCCGACGAAACGACTTTCGAATACTTACGCGGCCGACCGTTCGCGCCAAAGAATTTTGAAGCATCAGTCGCGGATTGGAAGCAGCTCCCCAGCGATCCGGGCGCCAAGTACGACTTGGTTCGCACTTTTGAAGGCGCCGACATCGAGCCGCAAGTTACTTGGGGTACGAACCCAGGCCAAGTCAGTTCCATTTCGGCTCGCGTTCCACGCCCAGACCAAAGTGGCGACGAGACTGAACAAAAATCAACCGCCGCTGCGCTTGAATACATGGGCCTAACTGCTGGTACTCCTCTTTCTGACATTAACATCAATCGAGTCTTCATCGGCTCGTGCACCAACGCTCGCATTGAAGATCTTCGCGCTGCCGCCCGAGTCGTTAAAGGTTATCGCGTGAGCTCAAAAGTCAGCGCGATGGTTGTTCCCGGCAGCGGTCAGGTCAAGCGCCAAGCGGAGCAAGAAGGACTCGACCAGATCTTCCGCGAAGCTGGTTTCGATTGGCGTGAAGCTGGCTGTAGCATGTGCCTCGCAATGAACCCGGATCGTTTAGAACCAGGCGAACGCTGTGCTTCAACCAGCAATCGCAACTTCGAAGGCCGTCAAGGCAAAGGTGGCCGCACGCATTTGGTTTCACCCGCCATGGCCGCCGCAGCCGCCATCCAAGGCCACTTCAACGACATCCGTCAATGGAACTATAAGGCCTAGCTCTCTCGTTGCGGACGCTGCCAGCGTCCGCAACTTGTAGCTGGGTTCGTGAGAACCCGGTTGCAGCAACCTACCAAACCGAAAAATTTGTGTGCCACTGGCCGTGCCAGTGAACCGAAGTCGGTGACGATACTTGCGATTATTCAAGCCAAAACTAACGCGATTAGCGTGTAAGCTGCCGACGTTTAGAAGCAAGTGAACTGTACGACCTTCCAACAAAAGCAAGTATCGCGGGGTAGATCACTGTGTTATACGTAACGTGATGCGCGAAGGTTAAAACTTCGGCGACTATTGCGTAAGCCGTTTGGACATAGAAATGACTTGATTTACTCGACCTTATACGCTTCGATACACTGGCGAACCAGTGGCACACGAATTCAAAACACTCGACATCAAGAGACGCTAGCAGCGTCTGCCACGATAACCTCCTGCAACCACTAAACAAACTCCGAAAACAACATGAAACCATTTGTAAAAGAACGCGGCATCGTTGGCTGCCTTGATCGCGCCAACGTTGATACCGACCAGATCATTCCAAAACAATTTCTGAAGCGCATCGAACGGACTGGCTTTGGTCAGTATCTGTTCTTCGACTGGCGTTTCAAAGACGACGGTTCTGACAACCCAGACTTCGAATTGAATCAACCCGCCGCCAAAGGCGCAGTCATCCTGCTCGCACGCCGCAATTTTGGATGTGGCTCAAGCCGCGAGCATGCCGTTTGGGCACTTGAGGACTATGGTCTACGAACTGTGCTCGCACCTTCGTTTGCAGACATTTTCTTCAGCAACTGCTTTAAAAACGGTGTCCTGCCGATTCAATTGACCGAGGCCCAAATCGACGACCTCTTCGCTCGTGCAGCCAAGCATGCGCCTTACGAGCTATGCGTTGATCTCGAATCGTGTACCATCAGCGACTCTTTTGGCCTGTCGATTCCATTCGAAGTCCAAGAGTTTCGCCGTCATTGCCTTCTGCATGGGCTCGATGACATTGCCCTAACACTTGAAAATGAAGACAAAATCACCCAGTACGAAATTGCTAACGGAATTTCGTAGCAACCCTTTCAACACGTCGCCTAGTTGCCCACGAAACGGAATCCACTCAAATGTCTGGAAGCTATCAAGACTACTCCAAGATGATCGACCACTCGCTGCTGATGCCGACCATGACGGTCGGTCAGTTGGAGGACGGATGTCGTTTGGCGGTCGCTTACGACGTCGCCAGTGTTTGCATCATGCCGTATTACCTGAAACGCTGCGCCGAGCTATTGAGCGGCTCGACGGTGCAGCCCAGTACCACGATTGGCTTTCCACATGGTGGGCACACGACCAGCGCAAAACTCTTCGAAGCCGGTAAGGCGATCGAAGATGGTTGCCAAGAGTTGGACATGGTTGTCAATATCAGCCAAGTCTTGAGTGGCAACTGGCAGTACGTAACCGATGAGATCCGCGGCGTTGTCGAGTTGGCTCATACAGCCAATCGCAAAGTGAAAGTAATTTTTGAGAACTGCTACTTGAATGACATGCAGAAGATAAGGCTTTGTCAAATCTGTACGGACTTACGAGCTGATTGGGTGAAGACGAGCACCGGCTATGGTACTGGCGGAGCGACGTTTGAAGATCTTAGGTTGATGATCGACAACGTCGGCGCGGGCATTCAAGTAAAAGCTGCTGGTGGGGTTCGCGACTTTGAAACTCTAGTGAAAGTCAAAGAGTTGGGTGTAACACGCTGCGGCGCAAGTCGCACGCAGGTGATGCTTGACCCAGCCCGACAGCAATACGGTTTGTCGCCGATAGTCTTTGAATCATCGACAGCTAGTGGTGGTTACTGATTGTAGAGCATTGCCATTGTCGAACATTTGTCCTCAAATGTTCATAGGCTAAAACCATGGTTCGCTTCGCGCCCACCGCTTTTCCTGAGCACGTACAGACTCAATTTCTAGGCTCAAAGCATCTCTAACTAAAACGTGCTGTAACGCCATGAGCATTTGAGGACAAATGTTCTACAATATCCACTTCCCTGGCATATCATTTGCTTCGGGTCCCCACTTCTTATGTGGATTGTTCGACTCTATTAGCGACACTTGAGTATAGACAACAGGGGGTGCCAAGTGAACGATACAGTACCTTGCCCGAAGTGTGGTCTTGAAGTGAACCGAGGCGAGAAAGCCTGCCCGCGATGCAATGCGATTCTAGCCCCGAACCCGGCTAAGGACGGCGGCACGCCGTTATACCCTTCGCTCGACGAAAACAGCGGACGTGTTCGTCAGGAAGACAGTGGGCAAACGGATCGATGAGAAGCACTCGCTGGGTCAACGCCATTGCTACGCCTACTCAATTCGCAATCTACCTAATTCGCAATTTTTGCAGCGAAATCCGCCACTGCCGCTACAATCTTGACAGCGCAGCTCGAACAAGATAATTCCTAGGCTATAGACATCGGACGCCGGGCCATGTGCATCTCCCTCACCTCTTAGATGTTTGGGAGCCATATAAGCTGGATTGCCGAGAACAGCTCCAGTCGCCGTCATTTGCTCAGTCACTTGGTCGATCGCTTCCGCCGCTCTTCCACGACGGTAAGAATGTTTTCTTAGTGACAAGTGCGAGTTCTCAAACAAGCGAATTGGAAGTCGGTGTAAGCCCCGAAAGACGATTCTGCACTCCGCACGACGCCGCTACATGGATTATTCTCCACATTGTGTTCGTCAAATTGAAAACGGGAGAACGAGGCTCTGCCGAGCAGGTCTTGGCGTAACGAACAGACTTCGCTGTACTTATGAACGTGAACTACTTTCCGTGAGTTTCTCATAAAAATGATGCAAGTCTATAAGTACAGCCAGAGTCGAACGGGCTGTGCAGACGCGCTCGGCAGAGCCTCGTTCTCCCGTTCCATGTACCCGACTCACACCATGTTGTTTGTAACTATTGCCACCCTAAAATCTAATCTGGACAAAGCACTAGCCATGCGACAGTTATTTTCCCGCAAGTCTTAGCGCTGACCGCCTCTGGAGCGAGGCGGTTGACTTACAAAAGCTTTGGTATCAGCAGCAGCCTTTGTCTCAATACCGGGCTTTTGCATGAATCCGAGATCGTCAAACCACTCGATGAAGCGATTGTGCCATGTTCCATAGGGAATGCCGTTCCGGTGAGTCAATCCGCCGGATGCGTTGTTCGATCCTGGATGATAGCCATTGCCGTAAATATGCATCTCGACGTTTGGAATACCCGCTTGGAGCATCGCAGTAAAATACTCGTTGGCCCATATCGCATGCCCACGGTCACCCGCACCGGCACAGGTGATGAAAGCCGGAGGCGTATTGCGTGGAATTTTGGTTTTTGGATCGCGCGCAAATGGCGTTGGCCCTGGATAGATAATCCCAACAAAATCCGGTCGCGAACTGACGCCTGCTAAAGGATCTTTGGGATCATTATTCGAAGAGTCAAACGCTTCAAACGCTACTGCGGTCGGTGACGACAACTCTGCACCAGCCGAAAAACCCATCATCCCAATTCTATTAGGATCGATGCGCCATTGTTCCGCATGTTTACGGACCATACGAATCGCTTGAAAAGCGTCATTGACGGCATCGGTTTCTGCAACATAGCCATCGCTTCGCAATCGATTTCGCAAGATGATCGTGTTGATGCCGTAATTATAAAAGTAGGGAACGAAATCAGCGCTCTCACCACCCACGTTCAGCGTCTTATGTCCGCCGCCTGCGGCTACAATGACCGCTGATCCGGTATTTATCCCACGATCGACCATGTGAACTTCGATCGATGGATTGTGAATATTGACGATGCTGGAAATGCGGCCTGGCACCGCGCCCGACATGTTGTACTTTTCGGCTTCCTTAATCCTATCATGCTTAAGCAATGGCGAATCAGCTGGATACAAAGGAACGACAATGCCTCCAGGCAATATGGGCTGAGGAACGTAAGGTTGATCTGTGACCGGTCCTGGCGATGGAATTCCCATCGGCGGTGGGATGACCACCTGTACGGTATCTTGGGCAGGCATGTTCCTGGCCAAGAGGCTGAAAAGCCCCATGGCTACAGCTGATAAGGTTAAATTCACCATACGGAAAAAGTGGTAGTTCACTATTAAGTTCCTCTCGTCGAACAGGGGCTTTTCGTGGGTCGCTCCTGCGGTGTGCGACCAATTTATTTTGCGTTAACTATGCCAAAGTACTAATAAAAAGCCGAACGGGGCTCGATTGCCTATTTTTTACAACTTTACTTTGTGTTACGTGCTCACGTTGCGCATGGTCACACTCGGCACGAGTGACCCATTTTAAAAACCCAACGACTACAAGTCACCCAATCGATCGGTGGAATCTCCGAATCGCTTGAGATCTTGAACACCCATGCGATCTGCCATGCTCAAGTAAAGATTCGTCAGTGGCTTGGACCGATGATCGACGAATCGGCCAGGTGTCAACGCACCACCTGCATTACCAGCTAGCACAATTGGCAAGTCCGAATGGGTGTGTCTGTTACCGTCAGCATTGCCGCTGCCATAAATGATCATTGAGTTGTACAACAGCGATTTGCCGTCAACGTCTTCAGCCCTGGCAAGTTTATCCAAAAAGCCAGAGAACATGCGAACATACCACTGATCGATCTCTTGGACTTTTTTGATTTGTTCGACTTTGTTTTGGTGATGCGTCAAGTCGTGATGGCCCTCAACAATTCCGATGTGATCAAACGATCGATTGCTTCCATCGTGTGCGAGCAGTAACGATGCGACTCGAGTTGAATCGGTTTGGAAGGCTAAGAAAAGCAGGTCATAGGTCAACTGAATATATTTTTCATAGGTGTCAGGAACGCCGGCCGGGGTTTCAATCTCAGGATCCTTCGCTGCTCCGAATCGCTCCGATTTTTCAATTCGCTTTTCGATATCACGGATGCCATCCAAATACTGCCCAAGTTTATCTCGGTCGGACGAGGGCAGTCGACGTTGCATAGAACGAGCGTCTTCCAAGACAAAATCCAAAACCGATTTTTGCTCATTACGACGACGGGCCAAGCTATCGTTTCTTTCCCCTGGGTTCCCTGCGCCAAACAAACGTTCAAAGATCGATCGCGGATTGGACTCGGGTGACATGGGAGTTGTCGCTGAACTCCACGAGATATTGTACTGGTAGGCACATGAGTAACCTGAATCGCAGCCACTGGTTTGTCGCTTCGAATCGCAAGTCATTTCAAGAGACGCGAATCGAGTGCTATCCCCAACCGACTTTGCAATCACTTGATCAATCGAAACTCCAGCTTGAATATCACTAGCACTTTTCTTCAGTCGGACTCCGGTAAGGAAAGTTCCATTGCCACGAGCATGATCGCCGCCGCCATCTCGCCCGCCGTCAGCCGATAAATTATCCAGTCCCTTAAGAACTTGAATGGAATCTCGAAGCGGCTCAAGCGGCTTTAGCGTTTGGCTGATCGCATACGATTTCGCATCACCACCGCCCGCCGTCGCTGCCGGCCACCAAGCTGCCGGAATTGCGCCATTGGGGAAGTAGATAAAAGCAGTCCGAAGTGGCGCACCTGAAGCAGTTATTGCCAACTCAGTTGGATGGAACGCAAGTGCCTTCGCGGATTGCATTGACTCTAAAGCAGGTAATGCCATGCAAACTCCGATGCCTCGGAGAAACTGTCGACGCTTCATGCCCATTGGGGTTCGTTTTGTCATTTCCTATCCTCGTTGATAACTGGTGTGGCGTATACTTCCAGCTTGCGAACTATTTTTCATTTTCGCAACCTGGAAGCATCTGCCTCTTTTCACTCTCGCAAGCTGGAAGCATACGCCACTTTTATTCGTGTTTTTAGAAATTGAGGCGAATTTACGACTCCGATAAGCAGGGCCTTTGCCTTACCGCCAGACTGCTCAATACGTTGAACAATGTTGTCCAAGGCATAGTTGTCCCTAAAGTCTAGTCCGCGACCGAGGGCATAAGTCATCATCTTTTCAGCCAAGCAATAGTAGACCTCTTGCTTATGATTATCGACTATCGCCTTTTTAAGTTGCGTGACACTCGAGAACTTTTCTCCACTAGAAAGCATGCCCGCAACGTCGATGGTTTTACCAAACTCTTTTTCGCGATAACGACCGAGCGCGTTGAAATTCTCAAAAGCTAAGCCCAGTGGATCCATTTTGTTGTGGCACGAACTGCAGACCGCATTTTCACGATGGATGGCCAGCGTCTCACGTAACGAAAGTGTCTTGCCATCTCGCTGCTTGGATGCATCCTCTAGCGAAGGAATATTCGGTGGCGGAGCAGCGATGGGTGAGCCCAGTACGTTTTCAAGTATAAAAAGTCCTCGTTTCACAGGCGATGTTCGATTGGGATTCGAAGTCACTGCCAAGAAAGTTCCTTGCGTTAGTATTCCGCCTCGCAAACTCCCTTCCGGTAGCTTTACGAGCCGCATCTCATTTCCATTGAGCGATTCAAGCATTGGTATTTCATAAAACTTAGCGAGCTCTTCATTGAGAAACGCATAATTGCAATCAATCAGATCTGTAAGTGGGAGATCGTTTTTCAAAACGTGTTGAAACAACAACTCGGTCTCAGAACGCATCGCCCGCCGGACTTTTTCATCGAAATTCGGGCCCCTATTTCTGCTTCCGAAAGCCTGCCTGAAGTTCTGCAGTTTTTCCAATTCCAACTTCTCAGCATCAGTCAATTCGGACGCTGGTTTGTTCCTTAAAAAATTTCGGCGTTCGAGATCAACATCGGAAGTCGCATTCATCCCAGGCCTTGCTTCGCTTTCTCTGCGGGCAACTGCACCGGAATCGATCGTGACAGATTCGACCTCTCGAGATTGCAGCCATTGGCCTACGAAGTTTTGAAAGAAAGCCGAGCTGCGAGCATCGTTCATCATTCGATCGACTTGGCTGTCTAGATTCGTCCTCAGGTCACCTTGAGCGGCCAACTGAAACAGCTCCTGATCGGGCATCGTAGACCACAAAAAATAAGACAATCGAGTTGCCAGTGAATAGTCATCGACCCATGGATGGCCGCCGTCGGCATCAGGAACGAAGCCTTCTTCGCGGAAGAGAAAGCGGGGCGATGCAAGCACAGCGGTCATCGACTGCGCAATCCCACTTTCAAACGTTTCCTTTCCATTTCCATACACGCTTTCGGCCAGCGAGACCAATCGATCTATTGTCTTGTTGTCGACGGGCCGTCGATAAGCCTTCGTCACAAATTGCCCTAATAACTCGCCTGCATACTCTCTTCGTTCTGAAGTGGATTTTGGTACAGGCTTGGGAAAGTACCGTGCGTAATTCAAAGGTGGAACCAGATAAGCGTCGCCTGCTGGACCAATTAACGTCACGTTCTTGACGATCAATCGAAGATACCGAACTTGCGGCTGATCAGGCGTCGTGGGGATCACTTCGAAAACAAGATTGTGGTCACCAGCTTCCATTCGGATATCGAAGGTCATGGACAAGTCTTCATTGCCTTGCCGAACAAACTCGCGATTGACAAGCAGTTCGTCATCGACTCGGAACGTCAGAGTGCAACGGTTGTAATCAAAAATGTTGTCGACAAATTGCTCGGCAGCTTTCAAATTGACTTCGATCGCGTACCTTCCTTCTGAATTTACATTGGTCGTCAGTTTTCCGATCGTATGTTCTTTGTAGGACATCGTCAGTAGCATTGGATCGTCTTTGGGAGGACCTTGTACTGGCCTACCAAAGCGATTTCCTGGTGTCTCGTCTTTAGAAGCCAGCTCGTTAAGCAGTTTAGCTAGTCCGTCGTTCTTGACTTCCTTGATGAACTCACCACCTGGAATCGTACGGCGAGGAGCAACTCCGGAGACAATAGGAACAGCCTGGTTAACAATCGCTTTGGCTGCCGAGATGTACTTTTCGAGGAGCAGCGGCGACACAGTGAGAACATCAGCGATATTGTCGAACCCATATCCCGTATCATCGGATGGAAAATTGGCATTCGTGTCGTAATCTACACCCAACAAGTCTCGAATCGTATTGCGATATTCGATTCGATTTAATCTTCTGACCGTGACAACTCCGGGATCAGGTCGTGTCGGGTCGTGCTTAAACACGTCCGACTTTATCCATGACATCGTGAGAGTCCGCTGGTCCTCACTTGGCCCAGCTTCACCGAGTGGTGGCATCGACCTGGACCGCAATTGAACAAGCACCTTTTGCCAAAGGGCCGGTGATTGCCTGACATCACCTTCGAATTCATCCAAAGCGATGTTGCCGTTTTTCTCACCGCCAGCGTGACAGCCATAGCAGTTTTCAACCAGAATTGGCCGGATCTGCGTTTCATATTTGTCCGTTTCGCCAGCTCGCAAACCACTACCGAAGCAGACAGCAGCTACCAACGAAAAACAAGATATCGCTGTCAGGTTTCGCGAAGCGTAACCACAATTCATCACTTTTTCTTGACCTCTTATGTCTGAGTAGGAACGACTTCGCCATCAATCCACTGAGCTCGCGATCGTCAAGTCATTTTGCGGACACGGCGTATACTGTGTTGGTTGATCGAATAAAGAGCGTACCATCGCTGGCCGCTGACGTAGCCCAGAATCGTGCATTTTCTTCTGGCAGTTTATTGACTCGCACCACGTCCAACTTTGGTCCTGGCTTGAGCACGAAGGTGTTGCCGTTTTCGTCTGGACAGTACACCAACCCTTTGTAAGCCCATGGTGAAGCCCAAAAAGCTCCGGCATCTGGTATTCGGTCTTGATAAAGTTTGGCTCCCGTCATGACGTCAACGCAAGTCAAAATCCCTCCGCGTCCACCCAATAAAAAGATTTGGCCTTCAACTAATAAAGGTGACGATCGTTGTGGGCCGAACTCCTTGGTACTCCACAGTATGCTTGAATTTGATTTCTCGTTTGGCTTCAGACTTATGTCTCCCATCGCACCGGCTTTGAAGACCATCATGCCAGCGCCATCGCGGCCTTGATTGCCAACGACCAACAGATCCGCGTTGCCCGATGGAGTCGAACTAAAACCACCAACAGTCGATGTCGCTTGCCATAGCAATGTGCCGTCCTCGGGCTTATACGATCGAATCGTTTTGCCGGCGGTAACAAGTTCGGATCGCTTCGAGTTCGTCCAAATAATGGGTGATCCCCAGTTGGACGTTTCTTCGCGAGCCTTGCGCCATTTTTCTTGGCCTGTGGTTAAGTCCAATGCGACCAAAAACGATTCTTGCTCATTGTCGATTTGTAGAAATACCAAGCCACCGTGAATGATCGGTGAACTCGATGTTCCCCATTCATTCTTCATTGGAAAATTGCCGAGGTCTTTCTTCCAAAGCTCGTTACCGTCTAAATCGTAACAGAAAACACCCATCATTCCAAAATAGGCAACCACTTTCGTACCGTCGGTTACCGGTGTTTCGGATGCGTACGTGTTGTCTCGGTGAGTTCCCAACCTCGGCTGGCTCTTGAGTGCATCCTTGGACCAAAGGGTTTTTCCAGACTTGGCGTCGAGGCATATAGTCTTCCAGACGTGCTCTGAGTTTTTGTTCTTCTGACCAGCTGAAACCGCGGTTGTGAGAAAGACCTTGTCGCCGACCACGATCGGTGCCGACCATCCTTCGCCGGGAACGCGGGTATTCCATTTGATGTTCGAATCGACTCCCCACACCTCAGGGAGTTTGATGTCTTG